>NYVB01000116.1 GCA_002684315.1 Planctomycetaceae bacterium
TTGGTGTTCTCCGGCGTGTTGTTGCAAATGGTGGTGCTTCCGACGAGCAACCAGTCGAGAGTGAGCTCCGTTTCGGTCGTGAGCATCAGTCCGCCACCTTCGACCTGCGCCACGTTTCGCGTGATCACACAGTCCTCGACGATGGCGTTGCCCTCGGCCGTGGTGTTCCAGAAGAAGCTCATGCCACCACCGGCGGTGAGCGCCGTGTTGTCGGTGATCGTGCACCGAATGAAGCTCGGTGCACCCTTCCAGTTGTGAACCGCACCGCCCAGGGCGCTCGCCTGATTTCCGGTGAAGACGCAGTCCTCGATGTTGGCCTCTGAGGTGTGAAGTTGCAGTCCGCCGCCATTGCGATCCGAGACATTGTCAGTGAAGCTGCAGCCACTGATCAGTGATTCGGACGCAAAGAAAAACGCCGCGCCGGCGCTCTCAGCCGAACAGTTTCTGAAGACGCAGTTCTCGATCGTCGGTGAACTGGCGTGGACGTAGAGTGCGCCCGCCACGGTGTAGTCCCATGAGCTTGGTGCGATCGGGTCACTGCCGGTGGTGCCGTTCTGGAGAACGAAACCGCGCAGGACGGTGTCCGGTCCTTCACCACTGATCGCCAGGACGATCGAGCCTTGGAGGCCGGTGCCGTCGAGGATGACTTCGCCGTCGAGTCCGGCGGCAGGATCAGAGTCGGCTTCCAGGACGACTGCCTTGCCGTCAAAGTCGATCGGTTCGGTCATCACGTAGGTGCCCGGTCCCACTCGGACGGTGCCGCCTTCCGGGACCGCGGTGAGTGCCAGCTGGATCGCCTCCGCACCATCATCCGAACTGACGAAGAGGGTGTCACCATCTTCGGAGCAGGTTCCGGGCCAGGTGGGGCAGGGGTCGCATTGGTCGAGGATCCCGTCCTGATCAAGGTCGGAACATGAACTGCTGAAGCAGTTTCCGCCGCCATCGGTGTATTCGGAATCAATATCCGCACCGAAGTTCGAACAGAAGAGTGTGCTTGCGATGGTGAGCAAGGTGCCACCGGGGTTGACGATGACCGCACCGGGCTCTCCGTTCTCGGTGAACCGACACAATTCGATCAAGGTCTCCTCGTTTGGACCGTTGAAGAGCACCGAAGACTGTGAATTGCCATTGGTCGTGAAGTTTCCGGTGAAACGGCACGCACGAAGGGTGGTCGTGCACCCGACACCATCGTCACTCGAGGTCATGCCAAAGGCACCCGTGTCCCAGGTGGCGGAGTTTCCCTCGAAGTCGCAGTTGGTCCAGGTGGAAATGATCTCATCCCGGAGATAAACGGCCCCGTCCCCCCTCGCCGTGTTGTTGATGAAACTGGAATCGGAGACCTCGGCGACACCAGTCAGGCGAAGACAAATAGCAGCCCCGACACCGCCGCTTCCCGACTGACCGCTGCCAGTTCCCAGGGCTTCATTCGAGTCGAAGAGACACGACGTGACCACGACGGAGTCCGGCTCCGTGGCCAGAATCGCCCCGCCACCGTGGAAGCCGTTGGTTGCATTGCCAGTGAAGGTGCAGCCGTCGAAGGACATCTCGCCGCGCGCGCCGCGAATGGCGCCACCACCGTCGTAATTACCGTTGGTCGAGGCGGCGAAGTTCGAATCAAACGTGCAGTCGACCATCGCAAGACCGCCAAGACTCTGGACCGCACCACCATCATCACCGGCCGAGTTGTCGAGGAAACGGCAGTTCGTGAAAGCGGCCGTCGAGAAGGGCTCTTCACGAATCGACACGGCACCACCATCTTCGTCGGCATGGTTGTTTCGGAACGTGCAGTTCAAGAAGGCAAGGTCGGCCGCGTCCCTGATCAGAACCGCACCGCCACCAACGCCCGTGTTGTTTCCGCGTTCGAAGACGAGATTTTCAAGGACGATGGGTCCGTTCGAGAGTCCACTGCCCAGAAGGAGCCGCGTGCTGTCCTGGCCGTCGAGGATCGTGGTCGGGTTACCATCAAGATCAGTCGAACCTCGAATGGTCAGAACCTTCTCACCGACCAGAAGCTGGCTGTCCGGCGCGAAGGTACCCGCGGCGATCTGGATTGTACTGCCAGCAGGCGCACTGTCGATCGCGTCCTGAATGGACTCGCCTTGATCGACGACGATCAGATCCTCACACAGGTCGGGAACACCATCACCATTCAGATCTTCCAGTGAACCATCAATGATCTGTGCGTAGTCGCTGATGCCATCTCCGTTGCAATCAGCTACCAGAATGACATTGTCAAGGTTGGGTTGACCGGCACCGGTGTTTGATTGTGGACTGAAGATGTGCAGTTCAGTGCTGCTGCTTTGAGCTTCGAACGGAATACTGTATGTATTCCACTCTTCCTTCGTACTTTCCCCGATGATTTCGTACTCAATGCCATCGATCGCAACCACAGCGGACTCATTGGGGTCCGAGTTGGTCTTTATTTCCAGCTGCAACACGTATGTCCCGGGTCCCGGCAGAGCAACCGTCTGGATCACCCCGCCGTTGTTGTTGCATGACGTGCACAATGAGCCCTGCAGATCCAGTAGGTACCTGCCATCCGGCACGGTTGTGTTGCACGTCTCGCCATCAATCCAGTCAATACTAAAACTTCCACCCGTAACGATCCAGCCGGGGATTGTCGTCGAACCCCCGCTCAGAGTTCGGACGCCACAGTTGCCTCCGGGCGTAGGTCCGGGGAATCCATCCTCGAAACTTCCATTGATGACCAGGTTTACAGGTCCATCGGCCACACAGATGTCGGGGATGAAGTCCCCGTTGAAATCAGTCAGCGTGCCGTCGAGGATCTGCCCGTAGTCGACGATGCCGTCGTCGTTGCAGTCGGCGGACCATTCGACGATGTAGGCATCATTGATGTCCATCAGCGGGGTGTCAGCCCATTTCCACCCGATGTCCTTGCAGTCCTTGTTCAAATAGATGCCGTGGATCTCGGTGCCCAGGTTCGGTTCATCGCAGGCCCAGTCAAGGAAGGTCGCAGGTCCTGAACCGTCGACCCATTGCCAGACCGAATCGGCTGTCTCACGAAAGAGGCCGATGTTCGTCACGTAGCTGGGGTCGTCATCGGGAAGACCGAATTCATTTCCCGCAAGCTGTTGAATGAAGTCGTTCTCGGCCTGGGTGTTGATCGCGACCAGGTAGCCGCCTGCCTCGACCGCCGCCTGCCTGGCGTTTTCCCAGAGCAGGCCACCCTCAGGTCGCACCAGTTCATACCAATGTCCGTTGCCACCATCCTCGACGCGCCACTGGACGGCGTCCTGTGCGAGTGCGTTCGAGGTCAATGCGACAAGGAGCGTGCTTGCGGCGACGAGAGGCGTTCGGTTCTTCGGCATGTTCATCTTTTCGTTTCGTCTTCAGTGGATTTCGATCGAGTTCATACAAACGGGTCGCTTCGGATCAGTTCACGCACACACCCCAGCTGCTGAGAATGATGGTGAGGTCCNGGCCACCGACCACNCCGTCACCGTTGATGTCGGCGAAGCATGCGGTCGGATCGTCGGACGTGCAGACACCCCAATTGGAAAGAAGCACTGCGAGGTCCTGTCCGTCGACTTCTGCATCGAAGTTGATGTCTCCGGGGCAGCCGCAGATCTGGTTTCCGCCGAGGTCGACGAAGGGTGCTCCTGCGTTGGGGTTGGTGTTCTCAGGCGTGTTGTTGCAAATGGTGGTGTTGCCGACGAGCAGCCAGTCGGGGGTGAGCTCCGTTTCGGTCGTGAGCATCAGTCCGCCGCCTTCGACCAGCGCCCCGTTTCGCGTGATCACACAGTCCTCGACGATGCCGTTGCCCTCGGCCGTGGTGTTCCAGAAGAAGCTCATGCCACCACCGGAGGTGAACGCCGTGTTGTCGGTGATCGTGCACCGGATGAAGCTCGGTGCACCCTTCCAGTTGTGAACCGCACCGCCCAGGAAGCTCGCCTGGTTTCCGNTGAAGACGCAGTCCTCGATGTTGGCCTCCGAGGTGTGAAGTTGCAGTCCGCCNCCATTGCGANCCGAGACATTGTCAGTGAAGCTGCAGCCNCTNATCAGTGATNCNGACGCNTANAAGAACGCNGCNCCNGCGNTNNCAGCNGAACAGTTTCTAAACACACAGTTCTCGATCGTCGGTGAACNNNCNTGNACATAGAGTGCGCCCGCCACGGTGTAGTCCCAGGTGCTGGGTGCGATGGGGTCGGTGCCCGCAGTACCGTTTTCAAGAATGAAACCACTCAGGATGGAGTCCGGTCCCTCGCCATTGACCATGCGCACCATTGACTCTTCAAGTTGACTGCCGTCCAGAATGACGCTTCCGGCTGGCACGGCCTTGAGTGTGATTGCTTTACCCCGAAAATCAATGGGTTCGGTGAGGTGATAGGTTCCGGGACTGACTTCGATCGTCGTTCCGTCTGAGGCAATTTCTATTGCATCGGCTATCGTCTCGGCAAGGTACTCTTTCCAATTTCCATTATCCACTATCCATGGTACCGGGATAGTGGTTGGTATCGAGCTGAATGAGGCTGAGCCGTACCCACCGCTTCCCCATTCATCACCATATGTATCAAAACGAAATTGATAGGAGCCCGGCTGGAAAATGGTAACGGTGTCATCGTCCTGTTCACCATCTGCATNATAGCCTCCCATACTCACTCTTCCATAATCAGGGTACCCTTGGTACTCCAAGTTCATCATGCATGGCTTGTGAATTTGAACCGTTGCAAATGCACAGGTACCCCAGTAGAAATCATCTGATGAGCTTTGTGANCCACTTCCGGACGCCCACACACGGTCATGCGTCGCTCCAATGGAACCATCCGATGATCCGGNGCAGCCAGACGCATCTACAGACGCACCGTTTTCGGGATACTCGAATGTAGCTTCCTCGCCACCCGAGTCATCATCGGCCTCCATGTATCCGCTGTAATACACGTTAAAGCTGCCGTACCCGAAGCTTCCTTCCAATATCGTGAAACAGAGTTCTTCGTAACAACCGCCACCGCTCATCTGGCAGCTGATCTCGTGGGTCCCTGCATTCTTGAAGGGTCCGAACACGTCACCCTCACTGACTGTGTTTCCATCAAACTTGAAAGGCCCGGTTGATTCATCGAAGCGTATTCGGGTACCCGCTTCGATCTGTATGCGCCAATATCCACTGGCTTGCCAATCGTTTTCACACCAGTGGTCCATTCCGACACTGATTCTGTTTCCATCTACGTTTGAAAAACTGAATACTCNAGACGTTCCTCCGCAATCAGATCCGCCGTTCCATTCATTTTCAGGCACACCGGAGAAGCTGCAACTATTGTTGTACGGTGGACAATCCCCGCCGTAGCTCGTGTCAACTCTACCGGAACGTACGGTGATGAATCCCTGGCATTGGTTGGGGATTCCATCCTCATCACTGTCATCAAGTNTGCCGTCGAGGATCTGGCCGNAGTCNACGATGCCGTCGTCGTTGCAGTCGGCGGACCATTCGACGATGTAGGCATCATTGATGTCCATCAGCGGGGTGTCAGCCCATTTCCATTCCGAGTCGCAGTCCTTGTTCAAATAGACGCCGTGGATTTCATCGTTCGGTTCACTGCAGGCCCAGTCGAGGAAGGCAGCAGCTCCTGAACCGTCGACCCATTGCCAGACCGAACCGGCTGGCTCACGATAGAGGCCGATGTGCGTCACGTAGCTGGGGTCGTCATCGGGAAGACCGAATTCATTTCCCGCAAGCTGTTGAATGAAGTCGTTCTCGGCCTGAGTGTTGATCGCGACCAGGTAGCCGCCTGCCTCGATTGCCGCCTCCCTGGCGTTTTCCCAGAGCATGCCACCCTCAGGTCGCACCAGTTCATACCAATGCCCGTTCCCACCATCTTCAACGCGCCACTGAACGGCGTCCTGTGCGAGTGCGTTCGAGGTCAATGCGACAAGGAGCGTGCTTGCCGCGACGAGAGGCGTTC
>NYVB01000117.1 GCA_002684315.1 Planctomycetaceae bacterium
TCTTCTTGGCCTTGCTCTTGCGTCGCGGCTTTTTGCCAGCGGGCTTTGTGTCCGTCGGTTCTGTCATCTGGAATCAGTTCTTTCGAGGACCGCCTCTGGCCGGGCACATGGTGGTCTGGGGGAGGGTGTACGACTCGATTCCGGCGGAATCGTCTCCCTTCAGATCCGCGTTCGTCCGGACGAGGGGAAGTCGTCATGGTATTCTTGTTCGTGAGTCGATACAAACTCGGGAGCTGCAACGGACTGCATGCATCAGACAAGCCACATCCGAATCGACCTTGGAGCCGTCGCCGGCAATCTGCGGGCCATTGACCGGTCTGTTGGTCCGAGAACCGGTGTTTGTGCCGTTATCAAAGCCGATGCCTACGGTCTGGGTGCGCAAAGACTGGCTCGAACCTTGACCGGAGCCGGGGCTGAAAAACTTGCAGTTTTCAGTCTCAAGCAGGCCGCCGAGATCGAATCGGCGTCTTCTGGCGTCCCGATTCTGATGTTGATGCCCGTTCGAGAATTGCCCACCGACCCCTCCGTCGCCCGCCTGCTCGCCACCGGACGTCTTGAATTGGTGGTGGTGGATGCGCACCAGGTGGATGCGTTGGCATCCATTCGATTGGGTCGACCGCTCCCGGTTCATCTGGAAATCGATTGCGGCATGGGGCGNGGTGGTGTNACACCCGATCAGGCCGATGCACTTCTTGATCATCTGCTCTCACGCCGATCACTGGACCTTCGTGGGATCTACACACATTTTTCAGCGGGCGACGAGGCGACCATCGAGGCCCAGGCCGCGGTGTTCGATCTCACTCTGGAACGGCTCAAGGATCGGCTCGGTCCGCGAGTTCGCATCCATTCGGCCAGCAGTGGTGGACTCGTCACATCACCCGGTCAACGCCGTGACTTCGTTCGCGTCGGACTGGGCTGGGCCGGATGGCTTCCCGGCGACGAAGACGATCGCGGAGCCTCGCACTCAGTCGAGCTCGGCCTTCGGCCTGCCGTCACCTGGCGCAGCACCGTGGTTCAGGTGAAGACGCTCGAAGCAGGTTGCACCGTCGGCTACGGCTCACGGTGGGTCGCTTCGAATCGCACCCTGGTGGGACTGGTGCCGGTCGGCTACGCGGACGGGTATCCCGCTCACTGCGTCGATTCCGAGAATCCTCATCGTGTGCTGGTCGAAAGTCCGTCAGGTGTCCGCTCCGTCCCCGTTCTCGGAGCCGTCAGCATGGACCAGATCGTGATCGATCTGAGCGATCTCGAGACTTCGGACTCACTGCTGGGCTGTGAAGTGGTTCTGCTCTCGGATCAACCGGACTCGAACGTCGGTCTTCATTCCATCGCGAGACGTGCGGGTATTCCCGCTCATGCCGTCCTGACGTCTCTGGGGGCCTCGATTCCACGTGTCTACGTCGCAGACAGTCTCGACGGTTCGGTCCCCGGGCCCGCTCGAGCTTCGACGCTGAAATCGGACGTTCCCGTCGGTCGTGCTCTGGCGTGAACCCTCATGAATCATTGCCCTCTTGGCCGGTTTGAACCTCTCACGAACGCTTCGAGGGGATAGACTTGCCACATGAGCATCGTCGATCCATCCACGACCACTTCATCACCGGAAGACGCTCTTCACGGTCTCGAGGATGTCCTCCACCCCCGGCCCACACGAGTGGGGGTGGTCAACTACATCAACACCCTTCCTCTCATCACCGGACTCGACCGACTCGAGGGCATGACACTCGTCCCCGAGGTTCCCTCACGGCAGATCGACATGATTCTTTCGGGTGAAGTCGACTTCGCCCTGTGTTCCGTCATCGACATCGTTCACGCGGAGCAGCCGATGTCGGTCGTTCCNGTCGGAATGCTCGGATGTGCTGGTCCGACCCTCACCGTTCGACTGTTCTCAAGCGTCCCGTTCAGAGACGTCCGTCGCGTTCACTGCGACAGCGACAGCCACACCTCGGTGGCCTTGCTGAAAGTCCTCTATCGGGAACGATACGAATGCGATCTCGAGATCGTCCCTTTCGATGCCTCGGTGCCTCCGGTCATCACGGGAGATGACGCGGTGCTTCTGATCGGTGACAAGGTCGTGAATCATTCCCTTCCTCAGGCGCTCACCGCCCATGAAATGGACCTCGGCGAAGCCTGGTTCGAGATGACGTCACTTCCCTTCGTGTTCGCCACCTGGCTGTGCCGCCGGGAACTCGTCGAGGAGGAGCGTCGTCGAATCGTGAATGCCGCTCGGATTCTTGATCGTGCGCGACGAAGAAACACCGATCGTCTCGATTCGATCGCCGTCTCGCGAAACCGGGAATTCGGCTGGCCCGATGCGTCCCTGGCCAGGCACTACCTTGATGACCTGCTTCGCTTCGAGCTCGATGATCAGGCGATTCTGGGAATGACCACCTTCCTGAAACTCGCGGCCAGGCACACCGAACCCATTTCGTTCATCGATTGGAGCTGACCTTGGGACGCACTGCGATCCTGAAGACGCTCGTGTTCGAAAACATTCTCGAAGCCATCGAGAAGGCTCCCGAATCAGACACCATCGAGCAGCTTCTNGAGGCTGGTGCCGAACTCGCAGGCCAGGTGGAATCAGAAAGCGCCTATCCGGCGGAGTACATCGCATGGCGCCTGACCGGACATCGTGAAATCGATTCAGGAGAATCTCTGTCCGGTACCGTGATTCTTCATGAACTCGCCATTCTCGTTCAACGTGCGAGTGCGCTTCGTCCTCGTGATGTCGGCTTGCTGCCCGGTGGTGCGCGCGATCTTCATCAGGTCGCCGCAGACATCGGAGTCTCGGTTCGAACGCTTCAGCGCTGGCGGGAAGACGGTCTGCTCATGCGTCAGATGCTCTTCCCCGACGGCAAGATCAGACTCGGGATCTCGAACCAGATGCTCTCGAGTTTTCGTGACAGGNACCCGGAACGTTTTCAGCAGGCCGCGGCCTTCTCCAGAATGACTTCCGACGAGTCGCAGGCCCTCGCAGAGGAGGCCTTCGAGCTCATCCAGAGAGGNAACTCACCCAACCAGGCGGCTCGCCAGCTGTGCGCTCGGTCCGGTCGCTCTCATGAGGCCATCAGACAGCTCATTCGAAGGCATCGTGGCGAACGCGGGCCGGTTCGAGGTGCGGGGGGGTTGGTCGATGACCGGGAGCGCAAGCTCGTGCTGGCGGGTGTTCGGCGCGGCCTCGAGACCAGCGAGATCGGGCGTCGAATCGGCCGAAGCACCGTCTCCACGCGAAGAATACTGGCTGAAGCTCGGGCGGTCGTCGTGCGGCAGCTTCGCCCGGACTGGATTCACTTCGCCGTCTTCGATCAACCCGATGCCGACCAGATTCTGCTTCAGGCTNGGGCCGTGGTCGAACGAACCCATCCGATTCCCGAGCCGCGCAGTCCGGTGGAACGACTTCAGACGTTGAAGGCTCCCGACGACGAGAAGGTCCTTGACTCGCTTCTGCTTCCCGCCATGCATCTCCAGCGCATGCAGCTTGCTCGAGCGATCGATCAGCTTCCAAAGACGCCGCCGGTGGGGCGACTGGAGACGATTGAGACCGGACTTCGACGAGCCGACTTTCTGCGAAGACGAGTCGGTGAGGTCGTCCTGGGAGCCGCTCTGGCCAGAGTCGCCCACCACCGGAACACTCCGGTGGCTCGCTTCTCCGAGCAGGCTTTCGCCGAGGCGGCGTACTTCTGCATCGAGGTGGTCTCGGACATGCTCGATCGTTTCGACCCCCAGGCCAGGGGCGAGCTCGAGCCTCGGTTCGATCGTCGCATCGCTCTCGAAGTCGACAAGCGAATCGCCTTGCGTCAGCGGGGAGGCCTGGGCGCGGATCCCGTTTTGCCCGAGGTGCGCACCGTCGATGCGTTTCTGGCCTTGTTCGAACCCGCACGCTCCCGGCTCGGGCTGGCACCTCATCTGGTCGCACGGCTTGGGCGACTGACCCCCAGCGCAGGTGAGCTGATTGAAGATCGTTTCGGACTGCGCCAGCGTCAGCCTCAGGCTCTTGAGAGCCTCGCTGAACGCCACGATGTCTCCGCCCGACGCATCCAGCGTCTTCTGGCGGAAGCCGTGAGACAGCTTGGAGGCGGGGCCTCGTCGAGTGTTGAGTGAGCCGGGTTCCGGACGGGTCCGGTGAACCGATCGATCAACGCTTGGAGAACTGGAATCGCTTGCGGGCTCCGGGCTGACCGTACTTCTTGCGTTCGACTTCTCGTGCGTCTCGGGTCAGGAACCCGTTGTCTCGCAGGATTGGTTCGAGCGAAGTGTCGTACTTCATCAGGGCGCGACCGAGACCGAGGATGATGGCACCCGCCTGTCCCATGTAGCCGCCGCCGTGCGCATTCACGAAGATGTCGACCGCACCCATGGTGCCTGTCTTTTCAAGAACGTTGCGGATGTTCTTGAGATCTCGTGCTTCACAGAAATACACGTCGAGGTCACGGTTGTTGACCTTGAACTCGCCGGTACCTGTTTTGATTCGGACTCGAGCCACCGCGGTCTTGCGTCGACCAGTGCCGCGCCACCATCCGTGGGCGTCAGGTCCGGTCGGAACCGGTGCGGGCGTGGGATCCACGGCAACCGCATCATTGAGGGGCATCGTGTCGGTGAGTTCGTTTGTGGTCTCTTCGGTCATCTGCGTCTTTGCTCGAATCGTGGTTGTGTCAGTTGATCTCGAGAGTCATTGGCTGCTGGGCCTGGTGCGGATGATCCGCGCCGGTGTATACGTGGAGCTTCTTGCTCATCTGGCGTCCAAGGCGACCCTTGGGAAGCATGCGGGTGACCGCAAGTTCGATGAGGCGCTCAGGATGCTTTTCCATCACGTCTGCGTAGGTTCGGACCTTCTGGCCACCGGGGTAGCCACTGAAGGACTGAAGGGTCTTCTGTTCGAGCTTGCGTCCGGTCATGACCACGTTCTGAGCGTTGGTCACGATGACGCAGTCACCACTGTCAACATGAGGGGTGTACTCGGGACGGTGCTTGCCCATCAGGATCGTCGCGATCTCTGTCGCGATGCGTCCGAGGATCTTTCCGTCGGCGTCCACGTGGTGCCATGTCTTGTCGAGTTCACCGGTCTTGGCGAAATATGTCTGTCGAGGCATCGGGGGTTCCAATCAGCAGGACCCGGCCATTACTCGACCGGGAAGCCCCTGTTCAGGAGCGAATCGGCAAGGATAGTGAGCATTCTGATGGTGTCAAGCACCCGAAGGTTCTTCTTGGTCCCACCGTTGAGCTGTCTGCCACGGTAGGCTGTGCCCCATGACCGAAATACCTGATCAAGTCCCTCCCCCCGCGCCTCCAAAAGTCGATTCTGAGGCCCTCAGCCCTGTTCTTGCTGAGGACTCGATCAGTTCCAGTGTTCTGACCCATCTTTTGGGTTGGGTTGGCGCCTTTTCCGTTGCTGGTCTGATGATGGCTTTGGTTCTGATCGGTGCTCGCCTCGCCACATCCGAAGCCGGTGGTCCTCAGCAGATCAACATGGAACAGGAAATGACCGGTCGCATGATCTACGCCGCCGGCCCAGGTGGAATGAAGATCGATTCCTCGCTTCTCGTTCCCAACCTTTCTCAGTTGAAGGACGACTCGCTCGTCTCTCGACTGGCCTTCGTGATTCTCACCTCCGAACTCTCCACTCCGGATGCCGGCATCGAGGAGCTGGATTCCATTCATGATGAAAAGGCTGCCGGAACGATCACGCTGACCCCCGAGGAGCAAGCGCTTCTCGATGATGTCTCGCTTCTCCTTTTCGCCGCCGCTTCCGGCGAACGCGCGGATGCACTTCCCGAGGAACGAGCGGAATTGATGCGTCGGTCTCTCGGTTTCTTCGGAGAGCTTCTCATCGCCAGATCCTCGGCAGATCAGAAGACGCTTGACGATCTTTCCAGTTCTGCGGTCAGTGGCATGGTGACGCTTCTCATTGCAGTCGTCTGGTTCATCAGCTTCTTTCTCGGAGGGCTCGCCTCGCTCATCATTCTCGGCATCTTCGCGGCGTACGGAAAACTCGAATCGAGATTCACCGTGTCCGCCTCGACGGGAAGCGTCTACATCGAGACGTTCGCCATCTGGATCGGGATGTTCTTTCTGCTTCAGATCATCACGGAGGCTCTCGTCACCATCCTGAGTCAGAGTTCACTCGGTGCCTACATCGGCCCTGAATTCTCCATGATTCTCTCCCTGGTGATGATGTTCGTGAGTCTCAGTGCGCTTGTCTGGCCCAGAATCCGAGGTGTCTCCTCCAGCAGACTCCGGGAAGACATCGGACTGGGCCCCGTCAACGTCTTCAAGGAGATCATTCCCGGCTTGGTGACCTATGCCATGGGACTTCCTGTTCTTCTGGTGGGCCTCTTGTTGTCGATCGTCCTGGGCTTCGTGCTGAACGTTCTCTTCGGTGAACAGCCTGCCGCATCTCATCCGATCCAGGCCATCATCGGCGAGGGTGGATGGATGACCATCGTGCTGATCTTTCTCGTGGCCTGCGTCGGTGCTCCGGTCACCGAGGAAATCATGTTCCGGGGTGTGTTGTATCGCTATCTACGTGAATTCTCGCGAACCTGGGGCATCCTGCTGAGCCTCTTCTTTTCAATGCTGGTGTCCAGTTTCATCTTTGCCGCGGTTCATCCTCAGGGGCTGACATTCATACCGGTCCTCGGCTCGCTCGCGGTGGCATTCTGCATCGGCCGTGAATGGCGTGGTTCTCTGGCCGCGCCCATGATCGCGCACGGGGTGAGCAATGGCGCCGTCCTGACCCTGAACATCAGTCTCTTCTGAGGCTCGGCAATTCGCGGCGTCGCTGTGATCAGGCGAGTTCGATCGTCCAGTACGCCTCGTCGAGAAACGCCTTCCACGAGTCATAACGCCGCGACCCGACCTTCAGCTTGATGGCCGGGTTGCGCCGAGGCTTGCGTGGTTTCTGAATCAACTTCATGCCAGCCTGTCGGGGCGTCCGACCTCCCTTGCGGGCGTTGCAGCGGACGCAGGAACAGACGAGATTCGTCCAGCTGTCCTCGCCACCCTGGACTCTGGGAACGACATGGTCCAACGACAGTTCCTTGGTGTTGAATTTTCTTCCGCAGTACTGGCAGAGACTTCCATCCCGGGCGTAGATGTTTCTTCGGTTGAGTCTGATCTCGATGCTCGGTCTTCGATCGTACGAGAACAGTCTGATGATCTTCGGAACGGCGAGCGTGGTGCTGGGCGTGCGCACCCACTCGTGTTTTTCAGATTCGAACTCCCGTTGCAGCTCGGCGATGTCGGCCCAGGTGGCGAAGTCGTAATTGTGAAACGCGCCGTCTTCATGGGAGATCACTTCCGCGATCTCCTTCGACAGCAGTGTGAAGGCCCTTCGTGCATCCACGATTCTGATCGCTGAATAGACCCGATTCAGAACAAGCACGCTCGCATCCAGAGCGCTGGGGGGGCTCGAACTGTTCGCCATCGAAGTCATCGGAAACCTCCATGATCATCTTCGACCGACTCGTCGGGTGTCTGAAGTCTAGGACAGGTTATTCGGACCGGCAAACGACAAATCACTCTCTTGAGCAAGAGATCGGTCCGTGGCAGAGGATGAAGTGACGGTTCAGCTCGAGCTGATGCCGAGCCATTCCAGCTGTGCTGGAAGCGCACCCGGGCTCAGGACCAGCGGTTTTTCGCCGTTCCAGTGGGATTCAAGAAGCGCCCGTGTCATGTTGCGATCCAGCAGCCCGTCGCCGAGTGGCACGGTTCGAAGTCGTTCCGGGTCGTCTTCATCGACCACGAAATCCTGCAACAACAGGAACGGTGCCGGCTCTGCCAATGTTTCAAAGGCTCTGGTGTAGTGGTCTTCCACGACATCGATCATCGAGGGCGTGAGCAGAAAGGTCGGAGCCAGGGCGACTTCCACGGGCGTCTCGACTCGTTCTCTGACCAGATTGATCGAACCCTGGACATCACTCACCACATGTCGAGCGTGGGGAATCAGGGTCAGACGTCGATCGGCTTTTTCAAGCTGCGGAATCATTTCGTCAAGCAAGGCATCCAGCGATTCACGCCCGGGATTCATCCAGTTGTGTGGATGTGCGGCGAAGAGATCCGACCCATCCGCCAGGGTGCCGCTCCAACAGGCGATCCGATCGCAGGGAAGTTCGTTGTCGATCAGCCAGCCGGGTCCCAGCGGGTTGTCGCCCACGAAACAGAAGGCCACATCCGAGGGGTCGTTCGTGGCGAGAGCCAGAGACTCGCAGGCGGGTTTCTGAGCTCCGGTGATCGCAGCGATCGTTCCCGAGTCATGAAGAACAAAGACGTTCACTCAGGCCTCTCCTCGATAGACGCACTCGCTGGTGCAGGTCTCCTGAACCCGGATCTCGAAGAGGCAGGGGATGTCTTCGGCGATTCGATCCCAGATCCAGCGGCTCAGGTGTTCCGCCGTCGGGTTTGCAAGGCCGTCGATCTCATTGAGGCATCTGTGGTCGAGTGCTTCTTCGACCGGTGCGATCGCCTTCTTGATCTCACCGAAGTCCATGAGATACCCGGTCTCTTCCGACACCGGGCCCTCGGCCACCACGTCCACGTGAAAGGAGTGGCCGTGCAATCGACGGCACTTGTGCCCTTCGGGAAAGGTCGGCAGCCAATGAGCCGCTTCGAAGGAGAATGACTTGCTCAGGCGAACACGCATGGTGGTGCCCAATCAGTGAATCAGCGAATGGATCATTCGCCCGAGTTGGAAGCCTTCTGAGCGGCTTCCTTCGTGGCCTTCTTTTCCTCGGCGACGCGAGCGGCGTGACCCTGTTCCCAGGTATCCACATGCTGCATGCCACGACGCTGGTCTCGGAGTCGACGGGACTTGCCGATGCGGTCGCGCAGGAAGTAGAGCTTGGATCGTCTGGCGTCACCACGTCGGACGACGTCGATCTTCGCGATGCGAGGGGACTGGATCGGGAAGATCCTTTCCACGCCTTCGTTCGCGACGATGCGTCGGACGGTGATGGTTTCGTTGATTCCGCTG
>NYVB01000118.1 GCA_002684315.1 Planctomycetaceae bacterium
AGGACGAGAACAAAGAGATGGTTACACACGTAGACGCGGCAGCTTCACCGCTCCGACACGGGGGTTCGAATCCCCCCGGCTCCATTGAACAGCCCCCCGAACCACCATTCCGGTGATCCGGGGGGCTTTTCGTTGCTCGCATCTGCGGTTGCTCGGACGCTACAGTGAAACGATGCGTGGATCATCAGGCTGGCTGCTTGCGGATGAGGAGTACCTTCCCCCCATGTTCGAGGGAGGGGAGATCACGTTGGCGCTCGTGACCACGGTGACAGCCGTTGCGATCGTGTTCGGACTGATCGTCTGGAACCATCGATCGATGAAGAGGACTTTGCAGTGTCACTCATGCAGGCATCGATTTCATCAGTCCCATCCTGATCGATGCATCGAATGCGGCAAGCGCTGGCGGAACAAGCCGTTTCTTTCCCTGTGGATCACGTTCCCACTCATCACCATCATTGTCATCTCGGGACTGACGTACCCGGCCTGGCAGGCCTACAAGTGGTCGGCGGCACGTGGATTCTCACCACCGTTACCCAAGTACAAATACACGCTCGTCCATCGATATCCGACGGGACACGAAGTGTTTCGAAAGTATGCACGTGACTACAGGCTCGGGTCGGAAGGCAACGATCTGCTTCTCCACATCCCTGACGACGATACTGAGATTCACCTGGGGAGCGGCTCCAGGCAAAACGATGGGTCCGCCATGTACGGACCACTTCCTGTGGACATCACTGGAGATGGACTCCTCGATGTGGTGGTCAGTGGAAGAGCGGGCTACTGGCATCACCTGAAGGTCTTCTCCCTCCAACCGGACGGATCATTCATCAAGACTCTGGACGCCGATGGGTACTTCCAAGCCTTGTTACAAGACCTTGACCACGATGGAACGTTTGAATTGATCGAGGGTGATTCGGGGTTCAGCTACACCTTCGCACCGCGGGCGTTCTTCGATGTCCCCTCGATGACGTCCTCCTTCGACGGAACATCATGGGTCTGCGACACCGAGTTCATGATGCGACCACCACCGGATCCGAGTGCGTTCAACGAAATGAAGGAACGTCTGCGCGGAAATGACTGGTCTGAATGGCCCGACCCGGACGAATTCATGTACCCGATGCTCAACGACGGAAGTCGTGAACTCTGGTCGGCCATGCTCGATCTCACCTATGCCGGCCATGGCCGAATGGCCCTCGATCTTCACGAATCCGTCTGGCCGGACGATGCGGGAAACAAGGACGCGGGACTGGACTATTTCCTGAGGACACTGCGCGAAGACTCTTCNATCTGGGAAGACCTGAAAGCGATGCAGGATCCTCCGGTGGTGGAATTCGAATCGATTCCCGAATCGGAACGGAAATCAGANTGAGCGCCCAGATGCTCCGTTTCAGTGTGAAGGTCGGAGCTGTTCGTCGAGACTGAACCCCGAAGCAGGCGACCATGCCCNCCATTTCAGCGAATAACACCATTTGATTCTTTCAGTTCTTCGAGAAACGATTAGGTTCAAAGGCGAGAAAGTGCTGGATGNATTCAACATCACCACATGCAGGGGCATGAGGAGTCGCTTTCATGAACGGGACATGCCAGGGGAATCAACGTGCTTTAGCACGTCTTGTGATCGTTGCAGCCGTGTTCTTGCTGTCGGATCCGATCGAATCGAACATCGCCGCGGGACAGACACCCGATTACGAGGGCAGTGTCTGCCGCGTGGATTCGCAGANCGTCCGCTACGAGATCCTGACTGATCCCGACGTCCAGAACGTGTTGCTGTACGCGACGCCACCTGGTGGTGGCTGGTACCTCACCCAGATCGAACCGGGGCTTTTTCGTCGTGACATGAACAGTCCGGTGGGCCAGGAGATCCGATTCAATCTTCTGTTGCAGAACCCGGTGCAATTCAGTTTTCCCGTGCACACCATGTCCGTGGAAGAAGGGTGCGAGTCGTTCCAACGTGATGATGTCATGCCTCCCCCCATTCGTGGATTCAGACATGAATTCACCGTGGAATCGAATTCCATCAGAATCACCTTCGAAGCCAATCCGGGAAACTACCTGATCCCGGAAACAAGCTCCGTGGACCTTCGCTTCAGGGTCGATGGAGGCGAGATCGTCAGGGAACGNATGANGACGTCGGATCAAAGNCACTTCGAAACGANGCTCACGGAGCTCGAATCGGGTTCCCAGGTGATCTACTGGTTCGAACAACAGGTGGGAGAACAACCGGTGGAAAGCACGTTGTTCACACGGATCGTGGGACAGGAGCCCCCACCATCCGCCGAATATCCTCTTCAAGCACGGTTCGCCGGTCGATTCAGGGACCGACACCCGAATGAATGGCGCTTCGATCACTACGTCGCGAATTACGCCGGAGGGAAGACCTTCGAGATGGTCGTGACCGATCACGGCGACTCGCTCGAAATGACCGTCGTCACGGATGAAGACGGCGGAGCGGAACGGGTGGACTTCAAGTACTACATCCAGAGCGCACCGGGTGCGATGTGCGACCGCCCCATCACCGCGGTCAATCTCATGATGGAACGAGACCAGAACCAATCCCACGTGTTCAGTAGTGGCATTTCCGACATCACGCCCGGGCAGATCATCGAATTCGACTTCACCCACGTGGGCGTTCCCGATGGCGAAGGCGGTGTGATCCAGTACTACACCGAATACTTCTACTACCACGCTGGCACAGGGAGACTCGGACTTGCAACCAGCAACCCGAGAGCATCGCCGGCAGGCGACGCGTCGATACCACTGGTCACCTCGCCAAGATTCGGGTTCGCGCAACATGCGAACAATCTCACCATCGAGGAGCTGAATCACTTTCTTGCCGGGAAGGAACGTTTTGAAACGGACCATGCCGACGGCCTGCTCAAGAACTTCCCGACATGGTTCGATTGCTGCTCGGGGCCGATCGGATTCGGTTTGAAACCAAGTCCACATGCGCTTCCGAATGCTCTGGGGCCATCCTTCAACGCACCAAGCTGCATCGCCTGCCACCATATGGATGGGCGTGGCGCCACTCCGACCGGAGAAGANGACACCTTGATCTCTCTGGTCATGCAGCTGTCGACGGACGAGACCGATGCATTCGGCGCTCCGGTGCCAGACCCGCGATACGGACGTCAGTTCGACACCGCATCGACATCGGGCACTCAACCGGAAGGACGTCTCCTCGTCGAATACGAGATCATCGAGGGGACGTTCGACGATGGAACGCCCTATCAGCTNCGCAAGCCGGGCTACCGTTTCGANGACACGCTTCACGGTGCGCCCACGAAAGCCAGACAATCCGCGCGAATCGCTCCGATGCTTGCGGGAACAGGCCTTCTGGAGGCGGTGATGACCTCTGAAATNCTCTNGCGGGAGGATCCTGATGACACCAACGGCGATGGGATCTCCGGTCGCGCGAACTGGGTTCATGATCTGCTCACGGGAGACGTGGCGCTTGGTCGATTCGGGTGGAAAGCCGGTCAACCTGGACTCGTGCAACAGACGGCGGTCGCCTATCAGCGGGATATGGGGCTCACGTCGGACTACCTTCCAGACCATGATTGTGGCGAGCAGAAAGAGAACTGCCCACCGCCTTCAGCACCGGAGCTCAGCGCCACGTCGATCGAGCTGGTCGCGGAGTACGTGTCAGGCTTGGTCCCTCCCCCCCGCTTGAATCATGAGGACCCCATGGCGATCATCGGCATGCAGCTCTTCAAGAACGCCAACTGTCAGGCGTGCCATGCACCTTCGATGCGAACGCGTGCGAACCACGAAACCATCGCTTTTCGGAACCAACGAATCGAACCCTTCACGGACCTCCTTCTTCACGACATGGGCCAGGAGCTTGCCGATGATTTCGTGGAATATGGCGCAANTGGATACGAATGGCGCACAGCGCCGCTTTGGGGNGCCCAATATGTCGGTCATGTCCTNGGCACTCCGGANGAATGCACGGATCCATTCTCGGGGGGTGACGAACCAAACTATCTGCATGATGGGCGNGCTCGAAGCCTGATGGAAGCGATTCTCTGGCATGGCGGAGAAGCCTCTGCGTCACGCGAGGTGGTTCTGGCGATGAATTCCGAAGAACGGGATGCCCTGCTGCGCTATGTGTCCTATCCGTTCGACGACCCATCACTTCATGAGCCAGCACCGATGGAGTGCGAGGGTGACCTGAATGGTGACGGCATGGTCGATGGAGGCGACCTCAGCATGCTGCTCACTGCATGGGGTGGGCCCGGGCCGGGGGATCTTGATGGAAACGCACTGGTGAACGGGGCGGACCTCACCAGGCTTCTCGATCGATGGGGACCCTGTGAGTGAAGTCCTCCAGCCACTCGGTTGGAGCCCCCTGAATGGACAGGACGGGGGTTTCAGCTGATTATTTTNCAGGTTCGNATCAAATCACCTCGAACTTCTCCCCGGAACCACGTATCACATGGNGCATGACGGAGAAAAACACCATCCCNAACACGGACTCAAGTCAGGAGCGTTCCGAGGAACAACCCCTTGAGGATTGGTTGGATGCACCNNAGCACGCTGAGGACCAGCCAAGGACGCCCAGTACCACCGCGACCTGCTGGACGATGATCGGGGATGCCCTCAACGAAAGCTCACCAACGACCAGCGCAAGTCGGGAGGAGCTGACGAAGCGATACTGGCCGGCGATCTTCGCCTTCATCAGGGCGTCAGGACGTTCCGTCACGATGTCTGAAGATCTCACCCAGGGCTTCATCTGTGATGTGTTCCTGGGAAGAAATCTGCTTTCCAAGGCTGAAGAGGCACGAGGTCGTTTCCGTTCTCTTCTTCTCAGCTCGGTGCGAAACTACCTTGCTGATGACTACAGAAAACAGACTGCAAAGCGCAGAACACCGGAAAACGGTCCACCAGGAAGCCTTGATGCGAATCCTGGAATGGATGCGGCCGACAAGATCAGCTTGAGTCCCGAATCTGCGTTCAACATCCGCTGGATCGATGAACTGATTCTGAGGACCTCGGAAGAAACGAANTCNGCCTTGCTGGNAAATGGACAAGGCGCGCACTGGGACATCTTCAAGCTTCGAGTCCTTGACCCNTGCCTTCTGGGTGCCACACCGATCCCNCATGACGANCTNTCCGNNAAATGGGGGTTGAACGGCCTNCCACAGGTCTCCAACTTTCTGGTCACGGCAAAACGGCGATTTGCGCGAACACTTCTNTTGAATGTTCGGGAGACACTTCCTGACGATCAGGANCCCTCACTCGAACTTCGTGAACTCTTCAAGGCACTTGGACAATAAGTAATGAATGACTCAACACAACCAGGCATGAGACATCCGATCGAATGGGCGATGGAGACCGANGTGGATCCATTCTTCATGCTGGCGGANTGGCTGGTGTGCGACGCACTCGAAGACAAGAAGAATGCCGTGGAGGCGCTCACCTCGGCGGAAACGACTCTGGATGAGTTGAGAACGCTCAAGCGAGTCTTCAAACTGCTCCGGGTGCAGGGAGAAACCGTCTCCGATCGCCGATTGGGTGCGCGACTCTACGCACTCTCGATCGCCAGTGCATTCGTGTTTCACGACCGANTCATCACCACTCAGAGCAAAGAACGACTCATTCGAGCGTTCACCGAACTGAGAAAGGACACNCAGTTGCCCGGACCATTGCACGCCGTCGCTGAACGAGCNCTTGAACNGATGTCCAGAGAGACCTGAACCTGAACCAATCAATTCATCACTCTGAAGAAGCGCACGTCATGACGTGCGCTTCTTTCATGGGTGATGCATGAAAGATCAGGTCAAAAAGCACAGCACCCTCGACCGGAGTCGAGGGTGCTGGAAATCATGAGTTGGAGGACGACGTCGCAAGGACGTCGACCCTCGATCATCCCGATTACGGGGTGGGGCAGGCGCCCCAGGCGCTCAGGATGATGGTGAGGTCGGCACCACCAACGGTACCGTCACCGTTGAGATCCGCGATCGGGTCACTGGTTCCCCAGCTGCCGAGCAGAATCGTCAGGTCAGCGCCGTTGACTTCACCGTCAAGGTTCAGGTCGCCGGTGCAGGTGTCGGTTCCGCCGCCGTCCCAGGTCTTGTAATCCATGACCCAGGCAACGTCGTTGAAACCAATTGCTGAGTACGGAGTGTACTCAGCGATTCCACAGGAATCGGAACGAATGTAGGTGGGAAGAGCCTCACCAAGTCCGTTCACACCAATGGTGCTGAAACCGTCGGTGCTGGGCACGCTGTCGTACACCACGACGACATTGGTGCCGGCGGGGATGTCAAGCTGAGCTTCGTACGAAACGGTCACGAGACCCTGATAGCCACCACCGGGAATGAACACTTCGGTTCCGTTGATCTCGGTCATCGTGGCGAGCACAGGTGCGTCACCGGGGTCCGAGTCAGCGAAGAAGCGCATGGATGAGAGCTGTGAGCTACCACCATTCACCACACCGAAGTCAACACAACCAACAAGTTCCGCGGGACGGTTGGGGAACTTACGAGCGTACTCGTTCTCGGTCGTGATACCACCACCAGCACAGGACACGCCACCTTCGACGATGACTGGGTCGCTGTTCTGAGACACCGAAACGGCGTCGACAGGTGCGTCACAGACGAAGATGGGAAGTGGATCACTGGTGAGCGTGAGCACGCCAGGTCCAGATGCACCGTCGTAACCACCGACACGAACAAGGTAGGTCGTGGAAGCGGTGGCTTCCCACTGGAGGCTCGAAGCAGCGGCTGCATCACCACAGTCTTCATTGCAACCAAGGAAGAGATCGGGCAACGCAGCAGGATCGAACGTGGATGCATCGTAGCTGTAGAGGGCGATCTTGGTGTCGAAGAGAGCACCACCGTTGCAGGTGGATGCTGTCAGGAAACCGTCGATACCCGAGGAGACGATGAACCAGACATCGCTGTCGAGCTGCTCGAAGCCAGCTCCTGAACCACACTGGTCCTGCTCAGGTCCGTCGGTGTTGCAGCCTGTCGTGTCGAAGGCCACGTCGACTGAATCACTACCTGCGAGTGCGTAGGTGCTTGCATCAGCGACACAGTCATTGGCCGCGACGGGAGCGTCGCATTCGTAGATGAAGAAACCACAACCATCAACGGCGAACGAAACGCACGTGGCATCCCATTCGGCCGTGCAGCATGCCTCGTCGATGTCACAGACGAGTTCACAGCAGGCCACATCCTGACAACCACCGACACCGGAGATCACTTCGGTGCAGTTGCCCGAAGCGGGATCACCACATTCGGCGAATGCGACGGGTGTGTATGAGACCGTGACCGAATATTCTGTGGCGCACGTGGAAAGCACATAGTCGCCTGTGCCATCATCGAAGTTGTAGATTTCGATGCCGTATCGTCCAGCTGGGGTGAACACATCGACGCCCCATGGCTGACTGTCACATGGCATGCGAAAATATCCGTCAAGAGCCGCCTCGGAGCAATCGAGCGCTTGGGCACCCGTGAGCACGACGATTCCGGGGGATGTTTCGGTCCCGAGGCCATCAAGGTCGGTACGAACGGTGTACGTCACGAAACCGGGCGAAGTGAGCTCGAAGTTGTAGGCATCGAAGTCCGTCAGGTCGGAGGCAGAGAAGCCAACGGTACCTGCGACGCTGGTGTCACCGGCAGCAAGTACGCCGATATCCTGGATGCCGCCAGTAACGCCACCTTCAGGGACGCAACCATAGTTGGGGTCGTTTGCAGGATCGTCACCACCACAGACGGCGGGGTCGTTCTGCTGGAATGTGGCCGTCGCGGGGTCCACGTCACACTGGCCAAAAGCCAGGCCGGACGTACAAGCCAAAACGGCTGCACCGGCGATGAATGAATAGTTACTCATTTAAGAGTCCTCCAGATCTTCAGATCTCTTGAAAGTCCATAACGATATGGATCAGGGGAAAGTGGAGTGGGCGTCGGCACAGAATGTGCTGAATCGACATCCCAGACCCACATCGACAATACGCTACTACGAGCGTATCTCATGACAGGGCAAGGACCAAACACCAAGGGAGTAAAAGAAGGAGGTTTCTCCAGAGATCTTCAACTGCTCGAGCCCCTCCAGAAAAGACAGGAACACCACCCCCGGTTACGTCGATAAAACAGCGTTTTTCGGGCTTTCAAGGAAAAGCCCATGAAAGACCAAGAAACGCGGTTAGACGCCACGAAACAGATTATCGGACTGACTGGGCACCAGCCACGTGCCTGCCTTGAGACCAGAGAGACCGCTCAGCCAAGCGGTTGTTACCCCGCCACAGGTGATCAGCGCCAGTCGATCACGATCTTTCCAAATTGTGCGCCGGATTCCAATCTCGAGAAGGCAGCGGCACCCTCGGAACTTGCATGGATGGAATCGATCGTGGGGCGCAACGCTCCGGATCGCAGCAAACTGAGGACCTCACGAAATTCTCGCATGTCACCCATGGTGGACCCGACCACCGTCAATTGATTCCAGAAGATCCGAGCCAGGTCGGTTTCCGCTCGCGGCCCGCTTGTGCAGCCACAGGTCACGAAGACCCCTCCTCGAGCAAGACTTTTGAGACAGGAGGTGTGAACAGCCTTGCCGACGGAATCTGCGCAGACATCGACACCTCTCCGGTGCGTCATCCCGCGAACCGTCTTCGAAAAATCGGACCCCTCATCAAGGATTCCCTCATCAGCGCCGAGTTCGATCGCACGATCCAACTTCGTTTGATGCCGACTGGTGACGATCACTCGACAGCCATGCCACTTGGCGATTCCGAGAAGTGCCAGAGCCACGCCACCTCCGATACCGGGAATCAGAACCGTGGACCCATGCCGGAGTCTGGCACGAGTGACGAGCATGCGCCAGGCAGTCAGATGAACCAGACCGAAGGCCGCAGCCTCGACTGGATCGACATCACCGATGTCACAGACGTTTTCAACGGGAGCCAAGAAGAATTCCGCCATGGTCCCAGGCCCATGCTCACCGATCATGTGTGTTCCGGGTGCCGGTTCCATATCGTCGGGAAGCGGCGAAGGAGACTCGACCACGGCGGCATTCAAGATCACCCGTCGCCCAAGCCAGCTCTCGGAGACGCCATCACCCACGGCATCCACCAGTCCCACACCATCCGAGCCGGAAACAGCCGGGTACTGGACGTCGAAACCCGGAACACCCCGACCAACCCAGAGATCCAATTGGTTCAAAGCCGAGGCCTCGGTTCGAACTCGCAACGCACCTGGAGCAGGTTCCGGACATGGGCAGGTGTCATTGAGGATGACGTTGGCGGCGACGGGTTGCCCCTGACGGGTTATTTGTACGGCTTTCATGGAATCTACTGTACCTCCATGAGCACGCCGACTGTGCATCCGGAAGCTCCGCGGAGTGGTAGAATCGTGTCCTACACCAACGGAGAACGGAATGATCCTCGAACGTACCAACAAGACACCATTCCTCGTCATGCTTGGCAGCTTGATCATGAGCATGCTCGTGGCCTGCGACGGCGGAGAGTCAAGTGGCGAGGCCACACCCTCCCCTGCACCCGACAAGACGCCCGCTCAAGCACCAGCCCAGACCCAGGCAAGTACGCCCAACGCGCCAAAAGGGTCCTCGACGGTTCAGGTCCCCCCGCTTGTCGTGATGCCCGCCCCCGTCGACTTCGGAGTGGTCCAACCGGGCAGCATGCTCGAAGCGGAGGTCACATTGACGAACACCTCCGACCGTCCATTGACGATCGTGAACGCACAACCAAGCTGCACCTGCACCACCGTGGATCTGGCGGGAAAGGTTGTGCCCCCACGAGGCTCGATCATCGTACCGGTCTCGATGAAGACCAATCGTTCGATTGGAATCAGACAAGCAGTGGTCCAGATGCAGGTCGCAGGATACGGTCGCTTTGCGAAGATCAACCTGGTGGCGGAGAACAGCTGGGGTGTCCGTCCCGTTCCTTCCTATGTTCCGCTCAGGGAGAATCAACAGAAGCCCGAGATGCTGACGGGAAGCATGATTCTCGAATCGGTCGACAAGAAGCCTTTTTCGGTGCTGGCGATCATGGGCGGAACACCGGAATTCATCGGTTTCGATCCCAGCAAGGATGCACCGAGAAATCAGTATCGAGTCAGATACGACTTCTCGAATGTCGCGTGCCAGGACATACCCCCCTACTGGATCATTCGAACCGATCATCCGAAAGCCGCGCTCTTCGACGTGAGGGTCAGACACGACCCGTGCACCAAGGTGAGCCCGGGACTGGCGATGAGTGATTTCAGATCCAGCGCGGGGGTCATTCCCAGCGGGAAGATGGTTCCCATCGAGATCGTCTTCAAGAAACCGAGACGACCGATCACTTCAGTGACGAGCAGCAATCCAATGGTCACTGCCTTTCTGTCCGATGACAAACCGGACGGCAAGGACACTCTGATCACAACCATGATTTCAGTGGATGCCGACATGCCGAAGGGCCTCTTCCAGACCACGCTGACCTTTGGTGATGGCGCTCGGTCGGCTGAACACGTCTGTTATGGATGGGTGGAATGAACGAACTGAAGACACACGTCAGGCTGCTCGCGGGTTGGCTGGCACTCAACGCGGGCCTCTTCACCTTTGCATCGATTCAGGATTCCAAGACACCCCCGCTGACGATCGATCGAGGCAAGATCACGCGCTCGGCACCGCCACCCGCCGCGACCGGCGTGACTGACATGGGACCTGCGATACATCGCATCAGCGAGAATCCCGAGGCCTGCGGCCTGTCGGAGGAGACCGCACGCACCGCGAAGCGAATGATCGACGAGGGTCTTGCATGGTTGATGAGGGAACAAAGCCAGAACGGCCTCTGGCTGATCGCAACTCAAGCCCAACCAAGCGATCAGCCCGACTGGGAGGACACCGTTCCGGTGGACCTCGCAGTATCGGCTCTGGTGATGAAAGGGCTCGCCCAGACGGGTGAATCGACTGAAGAACTTCAGAAGGTCGTTCACGGCATCATCATGGGAACGGGATTGGCCTCCGACGAATTCAACCCAAGCAAAGGTGGCAAGATCGGAACCTATGTCGCGTCCACCATCGTTTCAGGACTCTCCAGCCTGGGCGACCTGCAACAGCATGATCGCATGCAGGAAGCCATCACATGGCTCAGAGGATCTCAGTGGCAGGCCGAGGATCAGATCAGTCCCGAGGAAGACTGGTACGGAGGCGTGGGATACGGAAAACATGGAAGACCTGATCTTTCCAACACACAGATGATGCTTGAAGCGTTGCATGACGCAGGCGTCAGTCCTGAGGATCCAGCGATTCAGGAGGCCCTCGTCTTCGTCAGCAGAAGCCAGAATCTCAAAGCGACGAATCCATCAGCCTGGGCGCAAGCAGGACCTGATGATGGTGGATTCATCTACACGCCAGCCAACGGCGGGGAATCGATGGCCAGTCAATATGTCGGAGAAGGTCGCTACGGAGAGCTTCTCGTCGAGTCGGATCCAAGAAAGCTTCGATCCTATGGCTCGATGACGTATGCAGGTTTCAAGAGTCTTCTGCATGCTGGGCTGAATCAGAATGACCCCAGAGTCGACGCCGCCATGGGCTGGATTCGAAGAAACTGGACACTCGAAGAGAATCCGGGCGTCGGGCAACAAGGTCTTTACTACTACTACCACGCGCTTTCCCGAGCGCTTTCCGCCGCCGGCTGGAAAACCATCAAGACCGAAGACGGCGTCGCACACGACTGGAAAAAGGAACTCGTTGAACGGCTCGAAACCCTTCAGCGTCCGGATGGATCGTGGGTCAACCCCGAGGATCGATGGCTCGAATCCGAAGCAGTGCTGACCACCGCATACGCGATTCTGGCCCTGGAGGAAGTCCTGAAGCCTGTCAGAGGCGGTTCCTGAGGAAAAACCAAGAAATGGGGTCCCTTGCTGAGAGGTTCCACTTTCCCGATCGGACTACTGAAGAAGCCGTGCTGATGCGGCCATCCACCCTTCTCTTCAGGATCCGAAACCATGTCCAAGACACTCATCATCCTCACCTTCACCATGCTCTTTTTCGGTTCGGCCCTTGAACTCATCAACCCTGAGATATTCGAAAAGATTGATTCGAAGACCCAGGCAAGGCAGATCAATTCCGGCTCGACGAACATGGACATACTTCTGAGGGAAGGCATGGGCCTCATGGAGGTCGAAAGAACCTTGCAGGGCGGAGGGACCGAACAGCGGATTATCCGCTCGGTCCAACCACAGACATCGGATCCTCTCGATTGGAATGTCGGTTGGGAGATCGCACGGACCTACAAAGCGGAATCCAACGGTGTCATGGAGCCCGTCACCGCCATCTTCGAAGCATGGACGGATGATTCATTGGATGAAAGACCACCGGCCTCGGCTTTCAGGCTGGTTCGATGGAATTGATACGAACTGGACGGTCAATTCGCCGGAGCGACTTGGGCGTTCTCTGCTGCCTGAGGTTTCACCAGGCGAAGATGCCAGATCAGGAAGAGAGCGGAGAGGCCAAGCAGCAGGGCTCCGGTCGCTTGATGCATCGAAGTGAAGATCACTTCCCAGATGGGAGGGGTGGAGATGGTGCGCAGTGAGACCGCAACCAAAGCCACGATCCCAAGCAGCAATTGCAGCGAGACGATGACAAGCAGACCCAGTCCGAGTCGCCGCAGCAGCGTGATGGATCGATAGACGGCCCCGGATCGGTACCCGAGCAAGGTGGCGATCGCGAAGATCAGGACGCCAGCGGTGATGTGAACCATGACCGCCCAATATGGAATCTCCAGACCGATGCCATCGGTCGAGAGCGTCTGAAGGTGTCGCACACAGGCACCGAAGATCAGCTGACCGACCAGAAGGATCACGAGTGCGAAGGCGAAGGGACGGTCGGCAGCGGCCGCAGGATGCTCGGCACTTGGATTGCTGAACAGCCAGCGATTTGTGGTGAATGCCGCGATCAGAAGTGCGAGGGTGAAGACCAATTGACCGAAGACGCCATGAACCAGTGCGAGAATGGTACTGGTCTCGGTCACGCGAAGTCCGCCCATCAGTCCCTGAATGCAGATCATGCACAGGAGGAGGATCACAAGACCTCGGATCCAGTTGCGTCGATCATTGAGTATTCCAAAGACGAGCAGAGTGAGGGCACCGGTTCCCACCAGCATTCCGTAGAGACGATGTGCATGTTCGAAGAAGACTCCGGTGTCCGCGGTCATCTCGCGCATCGGATACAGCAGCATGTTGTGGCCGAATGAACCCGGCCAGTCAGGCACTGCAAGCCCTGCTTCAAGCCCGGTGACAAGACCCCCGCTCATGAGCAGCAGCAGGATCGCGGAAGCCAGAACGGCCGAAAGCATCCCCAGTGATGAGGGGATCCGTTCGAGGGAGACCGGACTGGTCGTCAATGAGATGGCACCACCGAGCGCACCAAGTCCGGAGCACAAAGCGAAGAGCCCGAAGAGCCAGCCGGTGATCTCGATCGGGCTGGCTCCCTCCTGGAACATGCTGCCAACGATGAGAAGATTGAAGAATGCGCAGAGGAATCCGACCATGAAACCGGACTTGACCGCCGAGTTCGACCGGGGATCGATCATGGCACGCCAGCGTCCGGCGATCATTCCTCCGGGAAGGATGCAGAAGCACATCATGCTGAAGAGCAGGTCACCGACCAGAAGACCGGGTCCCATGAGGACGAAATAGCAGATACCCCACAGCACCACGGTGAGCAGGAAGCCCAGGGCGAATCGCATGCCCCATGCGGCTCTCATGGAAACCGAGAGGGCGGTGGAGGTGCAAACTGAAATGCTGGCCGTGGACATCGGTGAAACCCCGCGTTTGTTGCTACGAGCCACCTATACTAGGCAGTTGATACAAACCAGTCACGACGAGGACCATGAAAGAAGGCAACGAAACCCAGATCGACGAGAAGCCGCCTTCGGAGACCAGCGTCCCCGAGGGTGATTCCATGGACGTGGGTTCAGACGCCTCGAAGAGACCTCCACGAGACGGCTTGATTCCGAATTTCACGGAACTCAGCAAGGCCAGATTGAACGCACTGGTTCTCGGAACCACGGCCGTCGGATTCGCGGTCGCACCAGTCCATCAGACCGCGATGATCCTGTTCTGGACCATGGTCGGAACGGGTCTGGTCGCATTCTCGTCGGCCATGATGAACCAGCTCGCGGAAGTCGAGCTTGATCGCAAGATGAAGAGAACGGAAGGCAGACCGCTCCCGGCAGGCCTGGTCTCGAAACGAAGCGTTTTCATCACGAGCATGCTGCTCGCGTATGCCGGCGTGGTCATACTCGGACTGAAAGTCAATCTTCTCTGCAGCGGCCTGGCTCTTGCGAACCTGCTCATCTACATCGTGATGTACACGCCGATGAAGACCCGCACGACACTCAACACCCTGGTGGGTGCGATCTGCGGAGCGATTCCACCGATGATCGGATGGGCGGCCGCGACGGGAGACATCTCAGGTGGGGCGTGGTTGCTCGGCCTGATTCTCTTCATCTGGCAACTGCCCCACTTCTTCGCACTGGCCGTGATGTACAAGGTGGATTACGAACGCGGTGGATTCGCGATGCTTCCGGTGAAGGACAAGCGTGGAGAAGTGACCGTTCAAGTCATTCTGACGACCAGTCTCATGCTTCTCCCCCTTGGATTGACGATCACGGCCATTGGAGTGGCTGGCTGGTGGTACGCCGGAGTGTCGATGGTGATGGGGCTTTGGATGGCATGGAATGCTCTCAAACTCTATCTCGATCGGAACAGGGATCAGGCACGCCGGGTCTTCTTCTCGACGTTGGCATACCTTCCAGTGGTTCTCGGCGTGATGGTGCTTGATCGAGGGCCGTCGGTGCCATCGCCCGAACTCTACGAGGCGATGAATCCCTATCCGGTGACGGAACGTCCGGTGATCGATCCATTCAAGAGTGAAACCACGAGCGAGTCAGACTGATGACTGATGAACAGAATCAAGAGGCCCCCTCCAACCAGACAAACACGGCAGGCACTCCGGGAGGAGCCCCCCCCACGTTGAGCTTCAAGTCCGGAGGATGGGTCATTCTTGCCGCAGGGCTCATCTCTCTGGTGCTGATTCTCTGGGCTGTTTCAGGGGTCATCTTCGGTGACCGACCGATTGGAGACGGCACGAATCTACAAAGTTACGGGTTCACTCTCGAAGAGCTGGAAGTTCCCAGGGGCTCGCTCGCCGCGAGTGGGAACAGTCGGGACTTTCTTCAGGTCTATGAGAACCCGAACAAGATTCTCGGCAGGGATCTGATGACCTACAACTCGGAAAACAGAAGACCCTGGCTGGTGACACGGGACAGAGTCGTCGGAGTCGTCGTCAACGGAGAGGCCTGCGCCTATCCCGTGCGGTGTCTCAATGCCCACGAGGTGATCCACGACACACTGGGTGGAACACCGATCACGGTGACGTATTCACCGTTCGCGGATGCTCCCGTCGTCCTGATCAACGAAGACGGAATCAATCACGGTGTGAGCGGTCTTCTCTGCAACAGTGCGTTGCTCACCTACGACAGAGATCAGGAGGATCCGGTTCTGTACTCCCCCATTCTCGGCAGATCCATCAACCGAAGCGGAGCGTCGGAGGTCCTGAACAAGGTTGACGACGTCACGCTCTGCACCTGGCGGGACTGGTTGGAATCTCACCCGGAAACGACGCTGGTCATGGCCGAAGAGGATTCGAACCGGCGCTACAAGGCGTTCAGCTACCTGAGATATTTCAATGATCTGTCCGACAGCTTGAAGTACCCAGTGCTTCCATTGCCGGGGATGACCGGCGCAGACGTCGACCTCCCCAGACTGAAAGCACGTGTGGTCGAGGTCACCGCCGGAGGTGAACGCAGGATCTGGCCACTGACCTTGCTGGTCGAAGCATTGGAAGAACAGGGAGCGGATGAAGGACGCATCAGGGTCCGACAAGGTGACGCGGATCTGGAATTCATCATTCGAAAACTGCCGCAGACCGCGCTCGTGACGACCATGGATGGCTCTGAGATACGAACCGAGCCAAGACTGTTCTTCGCCTCGTGGGCCGCCCATCCGAAGACCGCCGGCATGGAACTGGTCAGAAACCTCCCGGATGATGCCGTGGTGATTCCACGAACCGCACCCAGAAGTCCCAACGGTTATTGATGTGTGCCGCCCGGCGTTGTGATCAGCTTCCCATGCCGAAGAGCAGGACCACGAAAAGCAGGACCCAGACTCCGTCGAGGAAGTGCCAGTACATGACGCAGTAGGTGAGGCCGCAGACCTCACCGGCGGAGTCCCGGTAGCGGCCGCGAAGGGCGTTTCGAGTCGTCAGTACGAGAGGTGGGATGCCGGCGAGAACGTGTGCCACGTGAAGACCGGTGAGCACATAGAAGAGCCACGCATAGAGCGAGGAATCGAAAGCCAGATTCTCGTTGGTGGCCAGATCGATCCAGGCCAGGGTCTGAGTGATCAAAAAACCGATGACCAGCACGCACGAACACACCATCCAGCGCCCCGTGTAGGGCGCACTCGAGGCCTGCTTGAGAGAGCTCGTGGCGGCATGAAAGACGACGCTGGCGGCGAGCAGGAAGCCCGTCGAGAGGTAGAGGAGCCCCGGAAGTCCGGCAGGATCATCGAGCTGCCACTCTCCGGTTGAGATCAACTGACTGCGAATGATCAGATAGGCGATCACGGTCGTGAGAAAGACCATGCCGAGTGAGATCAGGAAGATCCACATGCCGAGCATGGAAGCGGCTCTGCGAGTCGCTGCATCATTGATGGGTGAAACCTGCGGGGGCACGTTTGAGGGATCGGCCACGGTCAGCTGTTGGGAGACGAGATGCCGGTTTCCTGGGAGATCGGAGCGAGAGGCGCCTTCGCATCAAGCGTTTCCTGGACCAGGCTTGGATTTCCATCGAAGAGCGTGGCCTTGTTCTGACTGGTGTCGAGCACCGTCAGAACGATCAGGAGGATCACGAAGGCCATGCACGCCACGAACACGATCTGATTGAAGGGCCTGTCCCACTTCAAGTGCATGAAGAAAAGTGCGACAAGCGTGGCCTTGAGAACGGCGATGCCGATGGCGATCACGATGTTGAACTCACCGACGTCCACGTAGCGGACGGCGACGGTCACCACGGTCAGAAAGAGAAGCGCCACCGTGGTCCAGACGAGAATGGACATCGGAACGAGGTGCCCGACGATCGGATGATCATCACCATGTTGTTCTTGTGCATTGCTGGACATTGGAAGAGATCCTTAGGCGAAGCGATGAGACTTCCTGGGAAGTGACTCAGTGAATCAGATAGAACAACGGGAAGAGGAAGATCCAGACCAGGTCGACGATGTGCCAGTACAGGCCGCCGAGATCGACCGGGGCGTAGTACTTGGAGTTGAAGTGCCCCTTCATTCCTCGCATGATGAGCCAGCCGATCATGACCATGCCAACCACCACGTGGATGCCGTGGAGACCGGTCATCGCGTAATAGATGGCGAAGAAACGATGGGTGTTCACCGGGAGTTTTCGGTCTTCGAGATGAGGCTCATCGGAATGTTCGATGTGACCTGCCGCGGCTTTCTCGGCTTTGATCTTCTCCTCGGGACGAACTCCTGAAAGACCTCCGGGGCCCACGGCGGATTGCTGCTGGGCGACCGCGTCGACCGGTGGCATGGCTGCCAGCTTCGGAAACGCCAGTTCAGGGAGACTCTCAGCGGCACCAGCATCGAGAATCCTGGATTCGTCAGCGGATGCGATGGCGTTTTCATCAGCGATGGTGAGGACTTGACCGTCGGCGCCCACCGCCTTGGCCTCCGCCTCGTCGACCGGCATGTAGAAGCTGGGCCCCCACTTCAGATTGACGTGAAACTTGTGCTCGTATTCGAAGTACTTGATCACGAGAAAGCCCACCGCACCCAGAAGCGTGAGCCAGAGACAGATGAGCATCAGAGTCTGCTTGGAACGCTGGGCGAAGTGCACCGCAGCGGCCATGGAAAGCGAGCTCAGGATCAGAACCGCAGTGTTGACTCCACCCATCATCGTGTTCAGATACTGACTGGCATAGGAGAACACTTCGGGATCGTTCGCCCGAAGAATGGTGTAGAGCGCGAAGAGTGCTCCGAAGAAGAGGATTTCGGTACCGAGAAACAGCCACATGCCGAGCTTGACCGACTCGTACTGCTGCTTCGGGGTGTCGAAATGATGTGCCTGAAACGGATTGTCATGATGACCGTGGTCATCATGATCTCCGTGATCATGGCTTTCCTCAGGTTTGGCGTCTATCGCAGTCACTGTCGTCCCCTTGAAGGCACGGGTCGTCCGGGCTCAAACATTATCATTCTTGGAATCATCACCGGGCCGCTGCACGACGTAACCACCCTCTTCTTCACTCCAACGCACCACGCTGAAGTCGTAGCAATCGCCGACCTTGGGCGTGGTCTTGAAGTTGTCATGAGGGGGAGGCGAAGTGCACTGCCACTCGAGGCTTCGGCCACCCCAGGGGTTGGCAGGAGCCTTGCGTCCGAAGAACAACGAGTGGATCAGATACATGGCGGTCAGGAAGAAGCCAGCGGCCATGATGTATGAGCCGATGGTGGAGATCAGGTGGTAGGTCGTGAATTCAGGCTGGTAGTCGTAGTAACGACGGGGCATCCCGTGACTTCCGAGCATGAACTGCGTGAAGAAGGTGACGTTGAATCCGATGAAGACCAGAACGAAGGCGATTCGTCCGAGATTCTCGTCGTACATCTTTCCGAACATCTTCGGCCACCAGTGGTGAAGACCTCCGATGAATCCGATCAGGGCGGACCCCATCATCACGTAGTGGAAGTGCGCCACCACGAAATACGTGTCATGAAGGTGGACATCCACGTTGAGCGTTCCGAGATAGATCCCGGTGAGCCCTCCGATGGTGAAGAGGAAGATGAATCCGAGTGCATAGAGCATCGGTGTGTTGAGTGCGATCGAGCCCTTGTACAAGGTCGCCATCCAGTTGAAGACCTTGATCGCGGAGGGGACCGCGACGCTGAAGGTGATCGCCGAGAAGATGGTGTTCAACAGAGCGCTCTGACCCGAAGTGAACATGTGGTGGCCCCACACGAGGAAGCTGAAGATCGCGATCGCCACGGATGAATATGCGATGAAGCGATATCCGAAGATGTGACGGTGGCTGTGGACGGTGATCAGTTCCGAGATGATTCCCATCGCCGGCAGAATCATGATGTAGACCGCGGGGTGCGAATAGAACCAGAAGAAGTGCTGGAAGAGGACCGGATCGCCACCCATCGCGGGGTCGAAGATTCCGATCTGGAAGGCACGTTCGATACCGACGAGCATCAACGTGATCGCGAGGACGGGGGTCGCGAGGATCTGAATCAATGCGGTCGCGTAGATCGCCCAGAGGAAGAGCGGCATTCGGAACCAGGTCATGCCCTTGGGCCGCATCTTGTGCACGGTCACGATGAAGTTCAGACCGGTGAAGATCGAACTGAATCCGAGGATGAAGACCCCGAAGATCACGGGGATGACTCCGCCGAGCTCGGTCTTGGTCGAATATGGCGTGTAGAACGTCCATCCGGTGTCGAAACCACCGAGGAGGAGCGCGAGAACCGTGAAGATGGCTCCGATGATCCAGAGATGGAAGCTGAAGAGATTCAGACGGGGAAACGCCACGTCCTTGGCCCCAAGCATGATCGGCAACACGAAATTGCCGAGTGACGCCGGGATGCTCGGAACGATGACCAGGAACACCATCACCGCACCGTGCAAGGTGAAGAAGATGTTGTAGGTCTCAGGTTCGATGATGGTCTGACCCGGGGCGATCAGTTCGGTGCGCACGATGAGCGCGAAGACGCCACCGACGAGGAAGGA
>NYVB01000119.1 GCA_002684315.1 Planctomycetaceae bacterium
CTCCGGCGCCCGAACGGCTGCCTTCGGCACCACCACCAGCGCCTCCGCCGGCGGAGCCGACCCAGGTCATCTGAATGGAGTCTATTAATAGAAGGTGGGGTTTCAGGCGGACCGCCTCTTCCAGGATCCTCCCGAGGTCGGTTTCCGCGAGGACATAGAGGTTCTGATCGTCTTTCTCGGCGACGGAGGGAATGGCACCCAGACGGTCGGCCCGCAGCCGCACCTGAGCCGCACTCTCTTCACTGCTGGCGTAGAGGACCCGGTGCCCACCTCCGGCCAGAGATCCGGCGACCTGCATCAGAAGCGTGCTCTTGCCCACTCCGGGATCGCCGCCAAGCAGAATCGCCGCCCCGGGGACGAAGCCACCGCCAAGAACTCGATCGAATTCCTCGATCGAGGTGGGAAGGCGGGGCACATCCCCGACACCGATGGCGTCGATCGGAAGCGCGACCGAGTCTTCGGCAGCGCCCGCAGCCGCCTGGACCGCAGTGACGGAACGCGTTCCGGCCGCCCCGCCACCGGAGGCCGGTTCATTGAAGGCGACGAGTGTGTCCCACGCGGAGCACTCCGGACAGCGTCCGGCCCATTGGGCCTGAACCGCACCGCAGTCATCACAGAGAAAGCTGGTTCGTGTCTTTGCCATAACACCAAGTCTACCCATTCGAACACCGGTTCTGACACGGGCTGCAAAAAGGTGGTTGGCGGTGAGACCTCGTCAGATGATGGCACCGGGATCAATGAAGGCGGCGCATTCGAGATGTCCAGGCGGCGTAATCAAGTGTGAGCTTGATGCGACGCAAAAGTCCGGGCCATTCGCGTCGATCGGTTCCAAACGCGGTCTGCATGCGCCACTGCCAGTAGCTGGAGCGCATTCGAAAGCGAGTCGCGAAACCCAACCTGAGCAGACCGGTGCAGACATCGATGAGGTAGATGGGACTCATGCGATCGATTCTAGAACGATGTGCGCGAGGATGCATCGGTGTTCAGTTTGATTTTCTCAACCCCGACCCTTGTGCTTCGACCTTGTTTGCCTCTACATTGCATGCAGGTACGAAGACGTGCCACATGAATACGACGCCGATCGATGCTCCGACACGATCGGCGTCGTTCTTTTTTGAACAGTTCCGTCTTCATGTGGCATGTTGGTGTGGCATGCTCGTACGACGAGTTCGAAAGGACTCAGTGGGAAAGCGACATGTTGGTCGAGACGTTCGCGGACTGACCATCGTGCTCATCGACGGGATTGAAGCGACTGCCGATCATCTGGATGCGATCGTTGGCTTCAGCCTGTCGTGGCATGAAGGGGTGCACGAGGTAGACGATGAGAATCGTCGCCAGTGATGCCGCGAACATCCAGTCCTGCCAGCCGAGGAAGACCCAGACCGCGGTCATCACGACAACCAGCAATGAGCAGGGAATCATGCCTTCCCAGGCAAGACGCATGAGCTGGTCGAATCGGAAACGTGGAAGCGTCCAACGAATCGCCATGCCGAAGGCCACCAGAAGGCCCATCTTGACCAGCATCACGACGGCCTGAAGAATGCCGACCCACCAGACGGCGCCGGGGTTCGTCAGATCCCAGCCGATGATGCCGGCGATCGGGTCGATCGACCAGCCACCGAGGAACAGCATCGCGAAGAACGCGGCACCGGCGATCATGTGGAAGTACTCGGCGAGAAAGAACAGAGCGAACTTCATCGAGGAGTACTCGGTGTGGTAGCCACCGATCAGTTCGCTTTCGGCCTCGGCGAGGTCGAAGGGCGCACGGTTGCTCTCGGCAAGCATGCAGACGTAGAAGAGCAACGCGGCGACGGGCATCTGAAGAATGTTCCAGGCGCCGGCCTGTTGCTGACTGATGATCTCGAAGGGGCTGACCGATCCGGCCATGAGGACCACGGCCAGGAGCGCGAGGCCCATGGGGATTTCGTAACTGACCATCTGAGCGCTTGCGCGCAGACCGCCCAGGAACGAGAACTTGTTGTTGCTGGCCCAGCCACCGAGGACGACGCCGTAGACACCAAGCGAGCCGACCGCGATGAAGTAGATGACACCGATGTTGATGTCCGCCCCGACCAGACTGACGAGGTATTTCGAGCCGGGCTCGGCGACCCCGACCAATTCGACCAGTCCGGTGATGTCGATCGCATTGGAGAACGGGACGATCACGAAACTGATCATCGCGGGGATCATGATGAACGCCGGAGCGAGCAGAAACAGCCAGATGTCCACGCCACGAGGGTTGTAGTCCTCTTTAAGGAGGAACTTGAGTCCGTCGGCAAGTGGCTGCAGCAGCCCCTTCGGCCCCACGCGGTTGGGACCCACACGGTCCTGCATCCAGGCACTGAGCTTTCGTTCGAGAAGAATCGAATAGGCACACCCACCGAGGATCATGTGCAACAGCACCACGAGCACGACGATGGACACGATGACCTGAACTTCAGTGGGGGACAGAACCAAGGGGGAACACTCCAAGTAAGTGGGTTCGCGACATGGTAGACGATCAGGCTGCCTGATGGCAGCCAAGGTTCGAGAGAATCACCGCTTGGTGGACTCCAGAGCCTTCGGCTGACTGGCACCATCGACGGGAAAATAATCCTGGAGTGCGGTGACGCCCCAGATACCGCTTCTCAAGGCCGATATTCCCTGAACCGCGGCCCTCGCACCTGCAATCGTGGTGATCAGGGTCACGCCATGCCGGACGGCCGCAGCCCGAATTCGCCCCTCATCGGTTTCAGCACCCTTGCGGGTCGGCGTGTTGACCAGCAGATCGATCTCCCCATTGGCGATCTTGTCCAGAATGTTGGGACGAGCACCTTCCGAGATCTTCGGCATGAGGGTGGTCTGAACCGAGTGGTCCACCAGCAGCGTGTGGGTGCCACCGGTGGTGAACACGGTGAATCCCATGGACACCAGCGAACGTGCCACGTCGACCACTGCGGTCTTGTCGGAGTCACGCACGGAGAGAAAGACGTTTCCTTCAGTGGGCAGGTCGTAGCTGCTGGCCATCTGAGCCTTGGCCAGGGCCACCGGCAATGAACGATCGGCACCCATGACCTCACCGGTCGAACGCATTTCAGGACCGAGAATCACGTCCACACCCTGGAACTTCGCGAAGGGGAAGACGGATCGCTTGACCGAGCAGAACCCGGGTGAGGGAACCTCTTTCACCTTCATGTCGAGAAGCGTCCCCCCCATCATCACTCGCGCGGCATGACGGGCCCAGGGAACGCCGGTCGCCTTGGAGATGAAGGGTGCGGTGCGGGAGGCCCGGGGATTGACCTCGATGATGTAGATCTCATCCTCTTTCACCGCCATCTGGACGTTCATGAGTCCGCAGACGGAGAGTCTTCGGGCCAGCCTTCGCGCCTGATCGCGGATTCGCTCGATGGTCGGGCGCGACAGTGAATAAGGCGGCACGATGCAGGTGGAATCACCGGAATGAATTCCGGCTTCCTCGATGTGCTCCATCACCCCGCAGACCAGCTCCTGAGGCGCCTCGGTGGATCCGAAGTCGGCGACGACGTCGACATCGATCTCGATGGCCTCGGAAAGAAAGCGGTCGATGAGAATCGGCGCATCGGCGAGCTCCGAAGCATCGACCGCCTCGGACATGTACCGCCGAAGGGCGTCCTCATCGAAACAGGTTTCCATGCCTCGACCACCCAGCACGTAGCTGGGTCGGACCAGAACCGGATAGCCGATGCGCTCGGCGATGGCCACGGCATCATCCAGCGAATACGCGATGCCGTTTTCAGGCTGTTTGAGATCGAGCTCGTCGAGCATCGCCTTGAAGCGGTCCCGATCCTCGGCCAGATCGATCGCGTCCAGTCCGGTGCCGATCAAGGGCACGCCGGCTTCGACGAGACCATGTGCGAGGTTGAGAGGCGTCTGCCCTCCGAACTGAACGATGCACCCGACGACGCCCCCGGTTCGATCGGGTTTTTCGACCCCACCACCGTTGAGTCGTTCGACGATGTTGAGCACATCCTCGAGAGTGAGTGGTTCGAAGAAGAGAAGATCGCTGGTATCGAAGTCGGTGGAGACGGTTTCAGGGTTCGAATTGATCATCACCGATTCGAAGCCCATCTCCTCGCAGGCAAATGCCGCCTGACAGCAGCAGTAGTCGAACTCGATGCCCTGTCCGATTCGGTTGGGGCCGCCACCCAGAATGATGATCTTCGGTCGGTCGCCCACCCGGATTTCGTCATCGAACGACTCGGTGAAGGTGCCATCCTCGGAAAGTCGCCTGAGGGGGCGTTCATACGTCGAATAGAAGTACGGGGTCGCCGCCTCGAATTCAGCGGCACAGGTGTCGACCAGTTTGTAGACCGGCTCGATTCCAAGTGACTTTCGGTGGGAACGAACCGCGAGAATAGTCTTCGCGGTGATGCCGCCCAGATAGAGGTTGGCGAGCTGCGGATCGGAATAGCCGAGTTCCTTCGCGTGCCGCAGACGCTCGGAAGGGAGGTCCTCGAGGCTTTGATGGGCGCACAATTCGTCCTCGAACTCGACGAGTTCACGGAACTGTGCAAGGAACCAGGGATCGATGCTGGTCAACTGATGAATGCGATCATCGGTCCAGCCCATCTTCATGGCGTATCTGACGTAGTACAGGCGACCCTGGCTGGGGACGGAGAGCTTGCGATGCAGGTGATCTTCCTCGATCGGCCAGGTTCCGTCTTCCGCGGTGCCCTGACGATCAGCGAGCCATTTGTCATTTCGGTCCAACCCGAACCCGAACCGCTTGACCTCCATCGACCGGATCGCCTTCTGAAGCGATTCCTTGAAGGTGCGACCGATCGACATGCCCTCGCCCACGGATTTCATCTGCGTGGTGAGTGTCTCGTCGGCCTCGGGGAACTTCTCGAAGGTCCAGCGAGGCATCTTGGTGACCACGTAATCGATGGATGGCTCGAAGCAGGCCGACGTGTTGCCGGTGACTTCGTTGCTCAATTCATCGAGGGTGTAACCCACCGCAAGTTTGGCGGCGATCCGCGCGATGGGAAAGCCGGTCGCCTTGGACGCCAGCGCACTCGAGCGCGACACGCGCGGGTTCATCTCGACCACGATCATGTCGCCGTTCTCGGGATTGATCGCGAACTGGACGTTCGAGCCTCCGGTATCCACCCCCACGGCTCGCATGATCACGAATGCCGCATCACGCATCCGCTGATATTCCTTGTCACTCAACGTCATGATCGGAGCGACGGTGATCGAATCTCCGGTGTGCACGCCCATCGCATCGATGTTCTCGATGCCGCAGACGATGACGCAGTTGTCGTTCGAATCACGAACCACCTCGAGTTCGTATTCCTTCCAACCGAGCAGCGACTGGTCGATCAACACCTGGGAGATCATCGAGGCATTGAGACCGCGCCGGACGATGTCGTCGAATTCCTCGAGGTTGTAGGCGATGCCGCCGCCCGATCCACCCAGGGTGTAGGCCGGTCTGATGACGGCGGGCAGTCCGATCTTCTCGAGAAAGGCGTGGGCGTCATCGAGAGTCTCGACGGTCTTCGACAGCGGCTGCTTCAAACCGACCTGATCCACGATCTCATGGAAGACCTCGCGGTCCTCGGCGCGACGGATCACGTCACGATCGGCCCCGATCATTCGAACACCATGCTTCTCGAGAATGCCCTGATCATGGAGTTCACAGGCACAGTTCAATGCCGTCTGACCTCCCAGAGTCGGAAGCAGGGCGTCGATGGGCGTTCCCTCGTCGGCCTCCCGCTTGATGATCTTCTCGACGGCTTCGGGGGTGATCGGCTCGATGTAGGTCCGATCGCTCAACGCAGGATCGGTCATGATCGTCGCGGGGTTGGAATTCACCAGCACGATTCGATAGCCGTCCTCACGCAGGGCCTTGCAGGCCTGCGTGCCGGAATAGTCGAACTCACAGCCCTGCCCAATCACGATGGGGCCGGAACCGATCAGAAGGATCGTATGGATGTCATCTCTTCGCGGCATCTGAGGTTGATCGCGGAAGTTTTTTCGGAGGAAAGGTCCAAACTTGCGGCAGTGTAACGACTGCACGAGTAGATCGGAGCCGGGAGACAGGATCTTCCTTGGTGTTTGACGACAATGCACAAGTTGGAGACCCTGAAGCGATGGAACCCGGTCCTCAGAGCCTTCTGATCATCACCGCCACGATCGCCTCGAGTGCGTTCATCTGGTGGCTGGCCGCCCGAGCCCGGGTCAGAGGACACGATGATGTCGTCATGGGACTCCTCACCTGGCTCGGCGCCGGCCTCATTCGTGGCCTCTGGCGTGCGGAATTCCATGGTGCCGAGAAACTCCCCCCACCCGACCCGACGCAGGGGCTGGTCATCGTCTCGAATCACACCAGCGGATTGGACCCGGTTCTGATCCAGTATCTGATGCCCTTCAAAGTGCGCTGGTTGATGTCTCGAAGGATGATGGTTTCGGCACTCGGGTTTCTGTGGCGCCGATTGAAGGTGATTCCGATCGATTTCAACGGCAAGGACAGAGCCGCGGTTCGAACGGCCTTGAGTGGATTGAAAGACGGCGATGTGGTCGGCATCTTCCCCGAAGGCGACATCGCCCGCCCTCCTTGTGAGATTCACCCCTTTCTTCCCGGAGTGGGTTTCATCGTGTCCAAAGCGGCGGTCCCAGTGGTTCTGATCCACATCAGTGGCATCACCCCGGCGCAAACGGCGTACGGGGCACTTTTTCGCCGTTGTCGGGCACGGATCACGATCGTGGATGTGATTCGGTTTCCCGAGGGAAGCAAGGCGAAGATGATCACCGAGGATCTGAGAACGCGACTGCAGGTCGCGAGCGGATGGCCACTCCATGTGCCGGCAGCATCCGATCCCGAAGACGCCTCGGTGGTACCATCTGAGGCACCATGATCAGTCGCATCGAAGGTTCTCTTGTCGATATCGAAAGCGGTCGCGCCCACCTCAGGTGCGGAGCGATGGTCTATGAAGTCCTCACCCCCGCCGCCGACCACGGACGACTTGCCATCTGCATCGGTGAGACCGTTGAACTGCATACCCTTCACATTCTTGAAGGGACCTCGCAAGGCTCGAGCTTCAGACCTCGTCTGATCGGATTCGCCTCGGCGAGCGACCGGGCGTTCTTCGAACTCTTCACCACGGTGAAGGGGATCGGCGCACGTAAGGCACTTCGAATCATGGAGATACCCGTGGGCAGAATAGCCCGCGCGGTGCATGAACAGGATGTCAGCCTGCTGACATCCCTGCCCGAAGTCGGCAAGCGAACCGCGGAGGCGATCATCGTCGAACTGAAGGAGAAGGTCGACACCTTCCTTGAAGACGGCACCAGCACGGACGTGGACAGGACCACCTCGATGGGTGCCATCGGAGCGTTCGCAGAAGAGGCGATCGCGGTGCTTCTGCAGCTTGGTGAACCAAGAAACGTCGCGGAGGATCTCGTCGATCGAGTGACCACCGCGGACCCGACCATCGACAGTGCCGACCAGGTCGTCACCGGCGCACTCAGATTGAAGCAATTGAGCTGATTGCAGCGTAAGGAAGACACGTCATGCGTCATGCCATGATCATGGCCGGAGGCTCCGGAACACGACTCTGGCCGTTCAGTCGGGCCGATCAACCGAAACAGCTTCTCCCACTCTTCGAAGGACGGTCGCTGCTTTCATTGGCGGCGGAACGTCTGAATGGCGTGGTCGAAGCGGAGCAAAGGCTGATCTGTACCGCGGAACGGTTTCGAGCTGCCATCGGCGAGTCGTTGGGAGACATCGAAGTTCTCGGGGAACCGTGCGGGCGTGACACCCTCAATGCAGTCGGTCTGACCGCGGCGGTGCTCGCTCGACGTGATCCGCAGGCGGTCTTCGCAGTGTTGACGTCGGATCACATCATCGAACCCCAGGACGTCTTCGCCGAAGCGATCAAGACGGGTTTCGCACTGGTGGAGGAGGATCGAAGCAGACTGGTCACCTTTGGAATCGTTCCCACCCATCCCGCGACGGGATACGGCTACGTCGGACGGGGTGATGCGATTGCAGGCTTCTCGAATGCGCACGTCGCCGCGGAGTTCAAGGAGAAACCCGATCTCGAAACCGCACGAAGGTACGTCGACTCGGGCAGCTACAGTTGGAACAGCGGCATGTTCGTCTTCTCCGCGGCCACCGTGCTCGAGGCGATGACGCGATTCCACCCCACCAATGCGAAGAGCCTGACACGAATCGCCGATGCCTGGGACGATGAGCGCCGACGGACCGAAGTGCTCGAGGAACTCTACCCGTCACTCGCCAAGACCAGTGTGGACTACGGCTTGATGGAACCCGCGGCACAGGCGGACGACCTGGAGGTCTGCACCGTCGCGATGCCGGTCGAATGGCGTGACGTCGGAAGCTGGCCGAGCTTCGCCGAGACACTGGAAGCGGATGCGGATGGCAACCGAGTCAACGGACCTTCCGTCCTTCAGGACTGCAGAAACGTTCTCGCGGTCTCCGACTCCGAGGAACGAATCGTGACCGCGATCGGGTGTGATGATCTGGTGATCGTCGCGACCCGGGATGCGGTCATGGTCTGTCCCGCGGATCGGGCGGAAGACGTGAAAGGCCTTGCAGGTGACGTTCCGGACTCTCACCGCTGAGACGCAGGAGAACGCCCCATGAGAATGCTCGCCATAGACATCGGAGGAAAACGCACCGGGTTCGCGATCGGCGACACGGAGCTTTCGATGGTGCAGCCACTTGAGGTCGTGGTGCATGCCAATGAGCGGGAACTCTTCGACGCCATCGAACGGGTCTGCGCCGAACACCGCCCGGAAGAGATCGTGATCGGACTTCCGCTGAACATGGATGACAGCGAAGGACCCGCCGCCAAGAAGATGCGTCTCCTCGCGGAGAAGGTCCTTGCCGCGACCGGCATGCCGGTTCACCTGCACGATGAACGCCTGACGAGCTTCGAGGCGAATTCAAGGATGGCTCGAAGCGGCAGGACGCATGGCGGCAAGAAGAAGATTCGAGATGCCATCGCCGCCGCCGCCTTGCTCGAGGATTATCTCGCGAGGCCACGTTGAACCGATGAAACGGTCTGAGGATTGAAGACTTGCGGACTTGCAGACAAGGAGCTTGAAGATGCCGAGTGTGATCATTCCCGCCCACAACGAAGAAGCCATGATAGAGCGTGTCATCAGTGCGGTGCTTGCGGAGGGAATCGAGAATCTCGAATGCGTGGTGGTCCCGAACGCCTGCAGCGATCGGACCGCTGAAATAGCTCGCCGCTTCGAGCCGGCGGTGCGCGTCATCGAGACCGACACCCCCGGAAAGTGCAACGCACTCAATCTGGGCGAACAACACCTCACCAGATTTCCTCGCGTGTTCCTCGACGGAGACATCGTGCTCCACAAGGGGGCACTTGAAAAAATCATTTCGGCCAGCGGTCCGGAGAGACCGATCGTCTCGCCGATGCCGGTCTTCATCCTGACGGGTGCGACGCTGCCGATCAGACTGTTCTTCAGAGCGCAGCGATTCAACAAGTATTTCGGTGGCGAAGCGCCCAACGGAAGCGGCACCTTCGTCCTGAGTGAAACGGCCCGCTCCAGATGGGATACGTTTCCCGAGATCATCGCCGACGATGGTTTCGTTCAGGGACACTTCCGCCCCGAAGAGAGATCGGTGGTCAAGGACGCCAGGGCCGACGTGGGTCAGCCCCGTACCATCTCGAACCTGCTCAAGGTCAGAGCGCGCGTCAGGCGCGGGCACGCCGAGCTTGTCGGGCAGTACCCCGAACTGATGCGAAACCATGTGGCCCGCGGAGGGTCGATGATCCGCTCGCTGCTGCCGAGACCACTGGAGTGGCCGGGCATGCTGGTCTACGGATACGTCCGAATCTCGGAACGACTCATCTCCAGACGACAGCTCAAGCACAAGGTCGGACTGGAATGGGGACGGGATGAATCCTCACGAACGGATGATCAGGCGTGATCGGAGGACTCTTCGGAAGTCACACCGCAGGCGGTACCGTCGAGATACCAGCGAAAGACACCGCCCAGAGGCTTGATGCCCTTGATCGGAAGATCATGAGAGGGATCATCGCCGGTTGCGATGCGATGAAGCATCTCGGTCTTGCCGTCGCCCATCACCAGAGCGGCGACCAGTCGTGACGCATTGAGAAGTCGATAGGTCATCGTGACGCGATCCGGAGGCACGACGGTCGGCCCGGAGTTCGTGGTCACCAGACGATCATCGACATCCAGCGCGCGGGAATTCGGAAACAGACTCGCCGTGTGTCCGTCGGGNCCCATNCCGAGCAGAACGAAATCCAGTCGGTCATGACCCTTCTCCCGCCACCCGAGCGTGTCCTCGAGCGCCTTCTGATAGAGCGTGTCGGCATCATCCTTCATGACCTCCATCGGATGGATCTGCTGAGCGGGAATTCCCGAGTGGTCACCGATGATCGACTTGATGTGTTTGAAGTTGCTGAGGTCGTCATCGAAGGGAACACGTCGCTCGTCGACGATCCAGAGATGCGTCTTCGCCCAGGGAAGCGCGCGGTAGGCGGGATCCGTCATGAGCCGCGTGTACAGGGGAAACGGCGTATGGCCACCGGACAGTGCGATGTGAAAATCACCGAACTTGCGAACACACTGGAGTGCATGCTCGACGATGTCACGGGCAAGCCGGGAAAGAACCTCGTCGGGATCATGCAGAGCGATCACCTCACCGGGAAGCGCGGGCGGATCCTTCACGATGCCGTCGTCATCGAGACTGATCGGTTCGAGTCCTTCACCGGCGGGAATTCTGTGTTCGTCACTCATCTGTCATCTCCTTCGGACGCATTCTGATTGTGCCAGACCGCACCGTATCGGGAGAGCAGATCGTCCGATGTCGTCGGACCCCAGCTTCCGGGTGGGTAATTGGCGGTGATACCGTCCCGAAGCTGTCGGGAACGTTCATCGAGGAAAGGCATGACCGCCTTCCAGGCGCCCTCGACTTCCGCCCGATGCTTGAAGAGCGTCTGGTCCCCCCGCATGGCATCGATGATGAGCGGGCCGTAGGCTTCGATGGGATCCGAGGCGAAGCGGCGCTTGAAATCACTGTCCATCTCGATGGTGTCGAGATCGAATCCAAGCCCCGGTTCCTTGCACTCGAAACGGACTCTGATCGATTCCCGGGGAGCGATCTCCATCACGATGCGGTTGGGCACCAGTTGCTGTCCCTGCTGGAAACCGGGCAATGTCCGGAAGATGTTGGCTGCCGGAGGACGGAACTGGATCACGACCTCGGTCAGCTTCTGCTTGAGTCGTTTGCCGCTTCGAAGAAAGAAAGGTGTTCCGGTCCAGCGCCAGTTGTCCACGAAGAAGGCGAGTGCCGCGTAGGTTTCCGTGGAGCGGTCGGGATCGACGTCATCAAGATCGTGATAGCCGACTCCGTCGTTCGAATCGGCTGCATACTGACCGAGTGCACCGTAGGCGTCGAGTGAATCATCTTCGGGAATTCGAATCGCATCGATCACCTTGATCTTCTCGGAACGAATGCTCTCGGGCGAGTAGATCGTGGGTGCTTCCATCGCGACGAAAGCGAGTATCTGAAAGAGATGCGACTGGATCATGTCGCGAATCGCACCGGTCTGATCGTAGAACCCCACACGGTCCTCGACGCCGACGGATTCCGCCGCGGTGATCTGAACCGAATGGACGTAGGTGTGATTCCACACGGGTTCGAAGATCGTGTTGGCGAATCGAAACGCCAGAATTCCCTGCACGACTTCCTTGCCAAGGTAGTGATCGATCCGATAGATCGCCTCTTCCTCGAAGACACGGCCCAGCACGCGGTTGAGCGATTCCGCACTCTTCTGGTCGTTGCCGAATGGTTTCTCGACGATGACCCGTTGCCATGATCTTGAGTCACGATCGAGGCTGCACCAACGACGTCCTTCCGTCACCAGCCCGGCGTTCCCGATGCAATCGATGATCGGCTGGTACAACGCCGGTGCGACCGAGAGAAAGAAGAGCACGTTTCCACGACAATCATGCCGTGAATCGAGTTCGTTGATTCGAGCTTCCAGGGCGGGATACGAACTCTGCNTGGTGGCGTCACACGNGTGGTAATGCACCATCTCNGCGAATCGGGACCACGACTCGTCTTCGAAGCCGATCGCNTGATCCTTGATCCAGGGCAGCAATTCCTCACGCCATTGNGCNTCGGTCTTGTCCCGACGCGCGGTTCCCAGGATGCGNGCGTTGTCTGGAAGCAGACCNCGNACGAACATCTCGTACAAGGCGGGAATCAGCTTTCGGCGCGTGAGATCTCCGGAGGCTCCGAAGATCACGATGACGGCGGGGTCTGCATGCATGTTCGCATTAGAGCATCACGAACGAGGCAGGCAAGCCCGGACCACTTCACGGAGATGGGTTCGATCCACATGGGTGTAGATCTGGGTCGTCCCGATGTCGGAATGACCCAGCAGATCCTGGACGATTCGGAGGTCCGCCCCACCCTGAACGAGATGCGTGGCGAAGCTGTGCCGCAGCATGTGCGGNTGGATGCCCTCCAATCCGGCGAGGCCGGCGTACTTTTTGACGATCTGCCAGACCGCCACTCGCTCCAAAGGCCTGCCTCCACCGGACACCAGCAACCTGTGCTCGTCACGGCCATCAGGAAACCGAGCCAGTTGCGGCCTCATCTCAGCCAGATACCGGTTGGTCCAGTCGCGAGCGGGCTCCCCGATGGGAACCACCCGAGTGCGCTCTCCTTTGCCGTGAACCGTGACCAGCATGGTCTGTTCGTGGAATTCATTCAACCTGATACGACCGACTTCAGAAGCCCTAAGCCCTGCTGCATACATCAGTTCCAGCATCGCTCGGTCACGCATCCAGAGTTTTCCGTGCTCCGGCGCAGGTGCTTCGACCAGAGCTCTCATCTTGAGCGGGCTGAGGACACCGGGCAGCTTCTTCCAGCGAGTTGGTCGCTCCAGAATCCGAGCTGGATCGTATTCGATGACCCCGTTGGCGCACATCCAGCGAAAAAACACCCGGATCGTGGCCAGGTGGCGGGCGACTGAACTCGCCTGAAGTTCCTTCTCCCGAGAGAGCCAGCGGAGATGCGCCGCGAGATCNTCCACCGAAATCTCCGGCGGCGAGGTCAGGCCTCGACAGGCGAGCTCGTCGGTCAGATCATTCAAATCCCGGGCATAGGCCTCGAGGGTCGAGGCGGCAAGACCGGCTTCCACGCGTGCGAATGCGAGAAACTCCCGGATGGAGCGTTCAAAGGTGTGTGCTGAAGCCATCAATGGTCAATCGAATCGTTGAAAACGGTGCCGTGGCACCACCTCCGACGCGGGTGATGCCCTCACGGGATTCCCGGGAAAGACTGTGGTAGGTGCTGCAGCTCTCGAATCGATCACAACAGACATCGAAGAGGGACTCCAGATGCGTCAGGTTGAACCGATGGGCACAGCGTCGATCGTCGTGGTCGAGATGTGGGCAGCTGTTGGACATCAAGGATTCTCACATATGGGATCACTGGTCACATCGACTCAGAGTCAGTCAGTGGTGCAGAATCGGCAACCATTCAAATGGAACACGCAATTTCTGCGCGTTTCATCCCACATCAGATTTCGCAGACCTCCCCACGATCGCCCTGCAAGGGGTTCGAACAGGCATGAGGGTTGCATGATGTCTCATGCACCTCGGCGAGAGGCGCCGCCAAAGGCAAGGAGTGCCACTATGCGGACCAGTTCGATACGCCGGTTGCTTCGGGATGCCTGGAGGCAGGAACGAAGCATGGACCCGGAACAACACAGCACCATCGATCTCATCACGTCACGCAAGATGACGCAGGAGATCGACCGAATCGCCGCTCGNCTGTCAGCGGCACATGCCATCACCCTTCGGGATGAGGATCACATGGGAGGGACTCGATGAATTACGGCCTCTACCTCAGTGCAAACGGCATTTCGAGTGCTCAGCACCGCATGAACGTTCTCTCGAACAACCTCGCAAACGCCAACACGGTCGGATTCAAGCCCTCCGAGGTCGTTCTGGGTGAGCGAGCCCGTGAACCCCAGGCGCTCAACACCCTGACCGACAGCAAGCAGCTGCTCGAGCAACTCGGTGGCGGCACCAGAATCGCCTACAGCGGGTTGAACCTGCGACAGGGCGCGATCGACTCCACCGGCGTTCGAACCAATCTGGCGCTTCGAGGCGAAGGATTNCTTCGACTGGAAGACGGCCAGAACGATGAGAAGAACCTCACCCGCGACGGCACTCTGATGTTCGACGGGCAAGGCACCCTTCGCCACCAAGCCAGTGGCCTTGCCGTTCTCGATCGTGATGGGAATCAGATCAACCTCGGCGGCGAAGAACAGCTTCGCTTCGAAGGATTCGGAAATGGCGGCGAAATGCTCGACCGAACCAACCCATCCAGCCCGCTGGCGATGGTCGGCATCGTGACGACACCCGCCGACTCACTCCGACCCGATGGACAGAACGTGCTTCAGACCAAGAAAGCACTCACCTCGGACACCACGACCAGCGTGGTCGGCTCGGCACTCGAACAGAGTGGCTCGAATCCGATCTCCGGCATGGTCGACCTCATCAAATTGACGCGTGAAGTCGAAATGAATTCACGCATGATCCAGTACCAGGACGCCATGATCGGCCAGGCCGTCACGTCCCTCGGCCGCGTGGTCTGATCAGACCTTCGGTATCTCCACTCAGGAAAGCACTCGACCATGTCGACCATCTCACTCAACACGGCTTCCACCGGACTCAACGCGCTCAGCACGTCACTCGACGTGATCGCGAACAACCTTGCGAACGTGAACACCACGGGCTTCAGATCGAGCCGTGCCAACTTCGAGGATCTCTTCTATCTCGAACGTGGCCAGCCCGGCATCGAGCAGGAATACGGCAATTCGAACCCCACCGGACTTCAGGTCGGACTGGGCGTGAGTGTCAGTGGCACCAGTCTCAACGTGGGCCAGGGCGCCCTCGAACCGACCTCGGGTGATCTGGATCTCGCGATTCTCGGGGATGGCTGGTTCCAGGTCGAGGTCTCTCCCGGAGTCTCGGAAGACGGGTACGGCTACACCCGGGCGGGCAACTTCACGCGCAATCAGGACGGCGAGATCGTGATGTCGAACAGTGAAGGCTATCGCCTCTCGCCCGACATCACGATTCCGCAGGATGCCACGAACCTCACCATCGATGAATGGGGCTACGTGCAGTATCAGGAGAACGGAGTGAACGTCTCGGGCGGACAGATCACACTCGCACGCTTCATCAATCCCGCGGGATTGCAGGCCGTCGGTGGAAACATCTACACCCCGACCTACGCCTCGGGTGATGCCGAGATCAGCGAAGCGAACCAGAGCGGCTACGGCGCCATCAAGCAGTACAACCTCGAAACCTCGAATGCCGAAGCGGTGACCGAACTGGTGTCACTGATCAAGACGCAACGTGCGTTCGAGATGAACTCCCAGGTGATTCAGGCCGCGAACGAAACGCTGCAGGAAATCGTCAACCTCCGTCGCTTCTGATCTGAAGGGAACTGATACGAATGAAGACCCCCTCTCGAACATCACTGAAGATCCTCGGAACCATGCTGGCATGCGCCGCGTGCGCCTCCGCGGCCGCGGACGAGATCACCGTACGTCGCTCGGTGCGAATGCGGCACGCGGACGAGACCATCCGACTGGGAGACATCGCGACACTCGAAGGCGAGTACGTGTCGGAATACGCGGATCTGGTCGTCGCTCGATTCGGCGATCGCGCAAGCGCGATGGAGATCCCCCTTGAGCGCATCGAGAAGGCGCTCGATCAAGCGCGGGTGAATCGAGCACGGTTCGATCTTTCGGGCGGCAAGGTCATCGTACGACCGCATGCCTCGATGAACGGCCGGGGCACCATCTCAGCATGTGCTCCACTCAAGATCGGCGAGACGGAAGTCGGTTCCAATGGCGCGGAGAGCCAATCGAATCGGAGCGAACGGAAGCAGATCGAAAATTTCGTGTTCGTCGATCCACGATCCGTGGGCGGAGAGGACACTGCACGAGGATTGATCGCCACACGGCTGGCGCCATCCTGGCGCGACATCGAGGGTCCGATTCGAATCAGAATTCAGAGCGACGATCACGCGCTGCTTGAAGCGAGAAATCTGCGACCGAAGCTCAAGGACGTGGGCAAGACGGGTGAAGGATCGTTTGCATTCGACGTCACTCTGCAGGGTGTTGCACCTTTCCGAATCAAGGCTTCGGTCGAGATCCAGACCATGGCGCCGAGGCTTCGGATCGCGACGGACAAGGGGACTCGTGTGACACACGAGGATCTCGAAACCCAGTTCGAGTGGGTCCCGTTGGCGGATCACCAGAAGAACATGAACGGCCTGAGAATGATCGGCGGACGCCTCGAGCGAAACGTCAAGGCGGGCACGTTGCTTCTTCCCGAGCATTTCGAACCAGCCGTGAATCGAAACAATCCGATCAAGGTCCGCTCCGGTGGACAGGGTTGGATTCTCGAACTGGATTGCATCTGTCTCGAGGACGGCCGGGTGGGTGAGACCATCGAAGTTCAGACCAACACTCCGGACCGACGACGCAAGAAGAATGCACGAACCATGCACGTCAGAGTGATCGACGGCATGACCGCTGAACTGATCGACTGATCGCAACGAATCGCAGGACCCACATGACGACCAGACGAAAAGAGCACTTGATGACCAACGCCCACGCCAGCCGAACGCTTCTTCTCAGCACGCTTCTCGCGACCACCGCCGGTGCGACCTTCGCACAGGACGGTGATGACCAGGCCGCGAACAGTCCCGTACGCCAGGCGTTCCTCGAGCGGGACATCTCGCTGGAGAAGGTGGTTCGAGAATCGAACACCCGCAAGCTGCAGAGCGCTGAAGCCAGCATGAACACGTTCTCGGTGGAGCAGGCTCCGCCCGGACGAGCCTCGAGAGCGCGTCTTGCCATGGAAGGCATGGGACCCGCGTTCGACGGACTCTTCAAGCCGATGCCGCTGAAGACCTGGAAGGAACACGATCAGATCACCATCATCGTGATCGAGTCCTCGACGGTGTCCCGAACACAGGAACTCGAGACCGAGAAGGAATCCGAACTCGCCGCCGAAGTCGCCGCCTGGTCGGACTTCTTCAGCAACGGTTCGCTCTTCACCCAGAACACCGGCGTGAATCTTCCCAAGGTCGAGATCGCGGGCGCGATGAATTTCGAAGGTGAAGGCGACTACGGCAGCAAGGAACAGATCACGTTTCGAACCACCGCCACCGTGCTGGAGGTGCTTCCCAACGGAAACCTCGTCCTCGAGTCCCGACACACGACCAAGACCGACAACGAAATGACGGTCAAGACCGTGACCGGCATCTGCAATCCGAGACACGTCGCTCCCGACGACACCGTTCTTCACTGGAGACTCTACGACCTGGACCTCAACGTCCAGAACACGGGCTTCGTGAAGGATGCGGCCAACAAGGGGATCCTCACGCAGATCGCGGACTTCATCTTCGCCTTCTGAGGCGGTGGTTCAGAGCAACCCGGCGATGATCCCGGTGATTCGGTCGGGGTGGAAGATCGTCATGAAGTGACCGCTCTCTTCGAGTCGCTCGTAGGTCGCATGAGGAAGCAGATCGGTGATCACCGATTCGGTCGAGATCATGTTGAGTCCGGAAGACACGAAGTGAAAAGGCGTGGTCAACGAGGCGTAGTCCTGAATGAACTCCGGCGAGCAGACCTGCTCGAGGAGATCACGCGCCTCATCAAGCGGACGTGACATCATTCCGGCCATGATCGAACGACTGGTGTCACTGATCTCGGTCGGCTTGAAGAAGTGCATCGATACGATGGTGTGATAGAACTCAACGAGATTCTCCGGCGTCAATTGATCGATCCATGCCCCGAACACCGTCTTCACGGGATCGGTGATCGGCATGGTGGCATCCAGGGAGAGGATGGCGCGGGCGTCGAACCCGTACGTGGTCACCAGCTGCGATGCCAGATAGCCGCCCATGCTGTGGCCGCACACGACGGGATTCCGAACATCGATTTTCGCGAGCAGATCGATGATGTCGGTGCAGATCCCATCGAATGATCGGTCGGATCCGCGAGCCCGCATCCGATCCTGCCAGTCGATGGCCACCACGCGATGGTCAGGGGAAAGCGCGTTCACCTGCGCGGAGAAATCGCCGGTCCGGCAACACCATCCGTGAAGAAGGACGACGGTGGACGGTCCGTTGCCTTGATCGATGAACTCCAGATGATCTGCGGCAATGGACATTCAATCGAGTTGCAGAGTTCGCTTGAAGAAACCGAGCCCGGAAGCTTCCTTCGCGAGGGCGAGGGTGTCCTCGGTGACGGCGTTCGCGCGGCGCGTGCCTTCACGACGCACGTCGATCACATCGTCGTCGTTCTCGTACTTGAGACGGCGTTCACGCATGGGGTCGAGAAGTTCGTTGATGCATGCGCCCAGCTCCTGCTTGATGTGACCATCGCCGATGTCGTCTCCGGCGGCGTACCGTCGCTTGATCTCAGCGACCCGGTCGGCATCGGGGATGAAGATGTCGCAGTACTGCATCAGGATGTTCTCGGGATCACCCTCTTCGGTCGGGCTCTGTCGACCGGTGAAGATCTTGTTGACCTTCTTCTGAACCTGCTTCGCGGTGTCGCTGATGTAGATCGCGTTGTTGAGTGACTTCGAC
>NYVB01000120.1 GCA_002684315.1 Planctomycetaceae bacterium
GAATCATTGCGGATGAGAGGGCTCGAACCTCCACGGGATTTTACTCCCACTAGAACCTGAATCTAGCGCGTCTGCCAATTCCGCCACATCCGCGACGGGTTGCAGATGGTACCGCGCTCACCGCCTCACGCAAGCGAGGCGGCATGAAACAGGACTCAATCTGCCTTCTCAGTCTCTTCTTGAGCATTGGGCGTCGGAGCCGGCATGCGGTTGTGCACGACCTTCCCACGAATCTCGGCGAAGAGATCCTGATGCTCTCGCAGGAACTGCTTGGCGTTTTCACGACCCTGCCCGAGACGGACATCACCGTAGCTGAACCAAGCGCCCGCCTTCTTGATGACGTTGTCCTCGACGGCAAGGTCGACCAGGTCACCCGAGACCGAGATGCCTTCGTTGAACATGATGTCGAATTCGGCCATCCTGAAGGGTGGTGCCATCTTGTTCTTGACGACCTTGGCGCGCACGCGGTTGCCCACGTTCTGATCGCCGTCTTTGATCGCGCCGATACGACGGATGTCGATTCGAACCGAAGAGTAGAACTTGAGTGCACGGCCACCGGTGGTGGTTTCGGGGCTTCCGAACATCACACCGATCTTCTCACGCAACTGGTTGATGAAGATGACGATGCAGTTGCTCTTGGCGATGGCACCCGTCAGCTTGCGCAACGCCTGACTCATCAGACGTGCCTGGAGGCCCATGTGGCTGTCGCCCATTTCGCCTTCAATTTCAGCTCTTGGGATCAACGCCGCGACGGAGTCGACCACGATCACGTCGACCGCGTTCGAACGAACCAGCAATTCGCAGATCTCAAGCGCCTGTTCACCGGTGTCGGGCTGGCTGACGAGAAGCTCATCGAGGTTGACTCCNAGTCGCTTGGCCCAGGATGGATCCAACGCGTGCTCGGCATCGATCATNGCGGCCACGCCNCCGTCCTTCTGCGCNTTGGCCATCACGGTCAAGGCNAGCGTGGTCTTACCGGATGACTCCGGACCGAAGACCTCGACGACACGACCTCGGGGGAGCCCACGACCACCAAGNGCGAGATCCAGACTGAGGGTNCCNGTCGACACGGANGGAATGACGGGAATCGCATCACTGTCGAGACGCATGATCGAACCGCCGCCGTAGGCTTTTTCGATCTGGCCGAGCGCACGGTCAAGGGCTTGCCGGCGACCGGCGGTCTCCTTGCTGTCGCTCGCCGCGGGGGCTTTGGTCGTTTTGGAGGTGGACTTGGAAGTGGACTTGTTGGACTTGCTCGATGTCGTCATCTTTGCCTCTGTAGGGAGCGTTGCGGGTTTCATTCGGACATTCCTTGCCGTTGCGNTCATCCTTGAACCGATCCAAGTGTTCGCCGCTCCCGAGAACGGCGGTTTGTTCGGTGTTCGTCAGGGTACGCTTTCAGTCGGCCCACCTGACGGATGTTCGGTAGATTTTCGGGTGTTTTTTCCAACATACCCGCCCCGATCCGTCCGTCTGAGATCGGGAAAAAGACATAACTCACTGCAAGATCAGTAATTCGGCGTCGGGGCGCGATAGCTGCTGAGATCGATCGATTTGAAGAACTCGATGGTCTTTTCGATGCCCTGGCGCAGATGAATGCTCGGCTCCCAGTCCAATTCATGCTTTGCAAGCGAAATATCAGGCTTGCGCTGCAGTGGATCGTCCTCGGGAAGCTCACGAGATTGTTCGATGCGGGAACTGGACCCACTCAACTCGACGATGACTTCGGCAAGTTCGCGAATGGTGAATTCGGTGGGGTTCCCGAGATTGACCGGCCCCGTGAAACCATCACGTGAATTCATCATGGCAAGCATGCCGTCGATGAGGTCGTCGACGAAGCAGAACGATCGCGACTGTGACCCATCGCCGTAGAGCGTGATCGTCTCGCCCGCGAGCGCCTGTCGGATGAAGTTGCTCACCACACGTCCATCGTATGGATGCATGCGGGGTCCGTAGGTGTTGAAGATGCGAATCACCTTGATGTCGACCTTGTTCTGTCGGTGGTAATCGAACATCAATGTTTCAGCGGCCCGCTTGCCTTCGTCGTAGCAGGCGCGAGGACCGATGGGATTCACGTTGCCTCGGTAGGACTCCGGCTGCGGGTGAACCGAGGGGTCACCNTAGACCTCGCTGGTCGAGGAATGGAGGATCCGTGCATGGACGCGTTTGGCGAGGCCGAGCATGTTGATCGCCCCGAGCACGGAGGTCTTGATCGTCTTGATCGGGTTGTACTGATAGTGTCCGGGCGCGGCGGGACACGCCAGATTGAAGATCTCATCCACCTCGAGCACGATCGGCTCGGTCACGTCGTGCCGGATCAATTCGAAATTGCGACAGTCGAGCAAGTGCTCGACATTCGATTTCTGCGAGGTGAAGAAGTTGTCCAGGCAGACCACGTCGTGTCCGCCCTCGACCAGGCGATCACACAGGTGTGAACCAAGAAATCCCGCGCCGCCAGTCACCAAAATCCGTTTCAACATGGGTCTATGCCTCCGTGCGTGCTCAAGTCTAGCCGCATCCAGACTTGACGTGCGGGTCTTTGGGCACGACTTTGACGTGCATGGCACCAGAAAACACGCCACGAACAGTCGTCGGAACCATGACGGGAACCAGCATCGACGCTCTCGATGTGGCGATTGCGCGGATCCATGGCACAGGCCTCGAGATGAGGGCCGAGCTGCTCGCCGTCGAGCAGACCCCTCTGGGCGCGCTCAAGGCCCCCTTGCGAGCCGCTGCCGACCAGACACCGATGTCGGCGCTCGACTTCGCCCGACTCGCCCACCGTTTCGGCCTGCTCCATGCCGAGGCGATTTCATCACTCACCGGGCGCCTGGGGATCACTCCGGACCTGATCTGCCTGCATGGCCAGACAGTGGCGCATGCCCCACCGATCGGCTGGGCGCTGCTCGACACCACCCCCCTCCTTGCACACTTCGAGTGCACGATCGTCACCGAGCTCAGACATCTCGACATGGCACACGGTGGTCAGGGCGCGCCGATCAGCCCGCTCGCGGACTGGATCCTCTTCAGAGGCGAACGCCCCCGAACGATCGTCAATCTGGGGGGCTTCTGCAACATCACCAGCCTGCCGGGAGGCTCGGGTGGCTGGAACCAGGTCACGGGGCGAGACCTGTGCCCCTGCAACCATCTTCTCGATGAGGGCGCGCGGCGCTGGCTGGATGCTTCGATGGACCTCGACGGCCAGAAGGCGATGACGGGAACCGCCGACCCCACTCTGACTGCGGGACTCGCCGAAGCCATGGGTACGGACCGGGATGGAACCGGTGAGTCAGCACGGGCACTCGCCCAGGGCGATGAAGGCCGCACCTTTCTCGATCGGCTTGAGGGTCTCCCCGCCGTGGAAGATCGACTGGCCACACTGACCCGTGCGCTTGCCATCAGAATCACCAAAGCCGTCACCCCTGGTGAGGACGTCGTTCTCTTCGGAGGCGGGACCTTCAACCAGGCGCTGGTCGATGACATTGCAAAGGGACGGACGCCGGCACCGACCTGCACCGGCATGAACGGTGTGCCCGTGAGTGCACGAGAGGCACTTGCCATGGCGGTGCTGGGTGCATGCGCCCAGGATGGGATCATGATCACGTCTTCAGGTGAGTCAGCAGATCATCGCAACGTGGCCCACCTCACCGGAAAATGGCTGCAAAGTGCGCTCTAGGCCGTATTTCTTAACATGAACCCGCGTCTTTTCTTAACATGTCCGTGTTCAAACCACCATGTTTCGAATGAACAATCGACGGCTTCATGAGCTCGATCATTCGCGCTCACGAGTCACCCACACTGGAACACACGTGTCTGATCAATACATCCTCATTGTCGAAGATGAAGTCGAGATCGCGGAACTCGTCGAGTTCCACGCCAAACGTGACGGCATGGAGACCAAGGTGGTTCATTCCGGGAAGACGGCCCTGGACGCCATCGCGAAAGAAACGCCGAGTGCGGTGGTCCTCGACCTCATGCTTCCGGACGTCGACGGCCTTGAAGTCCTCAGAAGACTTCGGCGGTCGGAGACGACTGCAAAGCTGCCCGTCCTGATCGTCTCCGCGAAAGGCGAGGAGTCGGACGTGCTGGTGGGCATCGAACTTGGTGCGGACGACTACATCACCAAACCGTTCAGTCCCCGGATTCTCATGGCCCGACTCAAGAACGTGCTCAGACGGTACGGTCACGAAACGGACCAGAAAAGCGATGTTGCGGAGAGCCTCGTCCTGTGCAACGGACAGCTTGTGATCGACCCCGCACGGCACGTGGTCACACTGCATGCCGAGGAGATCGAGCTCACCCTCACCGAATTCGGAATGCTTCAATACCTGGCGGTTCGACCGGGCTTCGTGCGCACCAGAGAGCAGATCATCTCCGCGGTGCACGGACGGGCCACCGTCCTCTCGAGCAGGACGGTCGACGTCCACGTCACCGCGCTCAGACGAAAGCTCGGCACGATCGGCAACTGCATCGAGACGGTCCGGGGCGTGGGATACCGCTTCGCGGAAGCAAGCGAGCAGTCGCCCGAAGACTGACGGATCCGAGACTCCTTGCGAAAGGATGTTGCTAGGCTGACTCGTGGACCCCTCGAAGATCGCACGAGCACACGATGAAACGACGCGCCTTCACATCCTTGCTGCCCTTCTACGCCCTCCTGAGAACCAGTCTTCTGGTCGGGTTCTTTCTCGGCTTGCTGTGGCTCTCCACGGGCGAAGGCACCACTCTGATCATGCTGCCTGCGATCCTTGCGGGAAGCATCATCATTCTGCTCTCGTGGCGCCGGGCACACCGGAACCACCGCGAATTTCGCAGACTGCTGGAGGGCGCCACCAAGTTCTCGAACAACGACCTGACGTTTCGAATCCAGCCGACCGGGGAACCGCAGTGGGATCGCCTTTCGATCTGCATGAATCGAATGGCCAGGACACTNCNGGATCAATTCGAGACCCTGCGCAGTGAACGCACCGAACAGAACGCGATTCTCGAGTCGATGGCGAATGCCGTGCTNGCGATCGACACCNAACACCGTCTGATGACCTGCAACAGGTCGGCGGAGGAACTGTTCGACCTGGNNGAGGATGCCAANGGACGGTTGCTCGAAGAGGTGCTCAGGGAGCCGGGGATCCACGGACTGGTCAACGGGATGTTCGAGGGCNGTGAACTCAANAGCACCGAATTCGAATCGAACGTGCTTCCGGGACGCCGCCTCTCGGTGCTCGGGCAACTCATGTTCTCACCGAACANGGATCCTCTCGGCGTGGTGCTCATCGTCGACGATGTCACCGACATNCGAAGGCTGGANCGGATGCGATCGGACTTCGCCGCCAATGTCAGCCATGAACTCAGAACTCCGATCACCTCGATCCAGGGGTACGCTGAAACCCTCGAAGAGCTCGGCCCCGACGATCTCGAGAAGTCGGCTCGGTTTCTCTCGATCATCCGCCGCAATGCCGATCGACTCGGAGTCATCATCGAGGACCTGCTCACCCTTGCGAGCCTTGAAGGCCCCGGTCAGCTCGAGGACGCCTCGCTTGACATGATGAGCCTCCAACATCTGTACGTGGAGCTGCGGGATCGCATGAAACAATCGGCCACTCAACAAGGCGTCACCCTCGCCTTCGAAGGCGATGAGGGACTTCAATTCCAGTCGAAGGGAAATCTGATCGTGGAGGCGCTGAGCAANCTCGTCTCGAACGCGATCAGATACGGACCGGACTCGGGTTGCGTCACCGTGACTGCATCCAGAGACGAAGACCACATCCGCTTCGTGGTGCAGGATGAGGGACCTGGCATCCCGGAAAGACACATTCCCAGACTGTTCGAAAGGTTCTACCGGGTCGACACCGCACGCTCTCGCTCCGCCGGCGGGACCGGACTCGGACTGGCGATCGTGAAACACATCGCGCTCGCCCATGGAGGCGAAATTTCCGTTCAAAGCGAAATGGGGGTTGGAAGCACCTTTACGTTGCAAATCCCCCACAGAACCGATGAGAGACCGATTTCGAACGACAGCCACATCATTTCTTAACACACCAAGTCACGATTTCGTTCATTCTTCCCTGACGAGCCAGTCACAAGAGGCGGCTCACTTCACGATTGCATGCNAAAAAATGAGAGACACATTCATGACACGGCCCTTCATTTCAGTGTTCCTTGCCGGCGTGACTCTTGCCTTGACCATGGCCGCCGGATCGAGCCAGGACTATCGAAGACTCCGCGGTGCGATCCTGATCGATGGCTCGAGCACGGTCTATCCCATCACCGAGGCCGTGGCGGAGGAATTCTCTTCGGAAGCCCCCCGAGTCAAGACCACGGTCGGGATCTCAGGAACCGGCGGTGGCTTCAAGCGATTCGCAGCCGGTGAGACCGACGTCTCGAATGCCTCCCGTGCCATCAAGGCCAAGGAAGTCGACGCCTGCACCAAGAGTGGCGTTGAACTCATCGAGATCCCCGTGGCCTATGACGGGCTGACGATCGTCCTCAACAAGGCCAACGACTGGGTGGACCATCTCACGGTCGACGAACTGAAGAAGATCTACCTCGCGAGTTCCTCCGCCAAGACATGGAGTGATGTCCGTGCCGGGTGGCCCGACAAGACGATCAAGGTCTACTCACCGGGGACCGACTCCGGAACCTTCGACTACTTCAAGGAAGTCGTCGCCGGCAAGACCGACTCCATTCGCAGCGACATGCAGGTCTCGGAGGATGACAACGTCCTCGTTCGTGGCGTGGCTGGCGACGAA
>NYVB01000121.1 GCA_002684315.1 Planctomycetaceae bacterium
GTCGCGATGATCTTCGTGTCGGAGGCGAAGACGACCGCATCACCGACCTCGAGGCCGAGTGCTTCGATCAAGGCATCCTTGATGGGTTCGACGAACTTCGCCACGCCGGTTTCGAAACCGTTCTCGGTCAGCTTGACGGTGGGAGCACCGCCCGCACCGAAGTCCTGCACGAACTTGGTGTAGCCGTCGGTGACCTTGCGGGAGAACTTCTCCGCGCCACCGGGCACGCGAATCGCCTTGACGCAGCCGTGGTCCTTGGCCAACGCGTCACTGAAGACTCTGAAGTCGGTCTGGCCGGCCAGTTCGGAAATGTCCTGCAATTCAAGGCCGTAGCGGGTGTCCGGGCGGTCGATGCCGAAGCGCTCCATCGATTCCGCCCAGGTGATCCGGGGGATCTCTCCGATGGTGACTTCGAGGAGGTCTTTCCAGAGTTTCTGAGTGAATCCCGTGATCATCTCCAGGACGTCCTCGCGTTCGACGAAGGACATCTCGAGGTCGATCTGGGTGAACTCCGCCTGACGGTCGGCACGGGGGTCCTCATCGCGCAGGCATTTGCAGATCTGGATGTATCGATCACACCCGGCGACCATCAGAATCTGCTTGAAGAGCTGGGGGCTCTGCGGCAGCGCGTACCACTTGCCCGGATGAAGCCGGGCGGGCACGATGAAGTCACGGGCACCCTCGGGGGTGGTCTTGATCAGCAGCGGCGTCTCGATCTCGAGAAAGCCATGGTCCATGAAATAGTCACGGGCGAGCTTGGTCACCTGTGAACGCGTGCGCAGGATCGACTGCATGCGCGGGCGCCGCAGGTCGATGTAGCGGTGCTTGAGTCGTGTCTCTTCGGCGATCTTCTCGGCGTCATGGTCGTCGGGAAGAATCGGTGGTGTCTCGGTCTTGGCCAGCACTTCGGCTTCGGTGACGAGAATCTCGATCTCACCGGAGGCGAGTTTCGGGTTGGCACCACCAGCGCGTGCGCGCACGACACCCTTGATTCCCGCGACGTCCTCACGTCGGAGTGAGCGCCCGATTTCGAGGACGTCCTTCTGTGCATCGTCGCCGTCGAAGACGACCTGGACGAGTCCCTCCCGGTCTCTGAGGTCGATGAAGACCAGACCGGTCGAATGGTCGCGGTAGGTGTTCACCCATCCGCAGACCACGACTTCCTGGCCTTCGTGTTCCGATCGGAGAGCGCCGCACATGTGGGTTCGCTTGAGCACGGTGTGGTTCCTTGAATCTGGGGGTCGAGAGGGGGTTTCGAAGTCACGAAGGATACCCGACCGCCGACTTGGTGGTACCGTTTCCAGCTGAGATGACCACGAAAAGAACGCCAGCCTCCGTCCTCTTCACGGCCTTCGAGCCCAGCGGTGACGCTCATGCCGCTCCCATGATCGCCCACATCAGGAACCGGTANCCGGATCTCGACATCGTCGCCTGGGGAGGACCCCGAATGGCCGCCGCGGGTGCGACCCTGATGGCCTCGACCGCCGANGATGGTGGAATGGGTCTCGGAGGGCTCGCGCGTGCTCGAATGCTGTACCGAGAACGCGCTGCGATGAAACGTTGGATGGCGGATCGCCGGCTGCTCCTGCACGTGGGCGTCGATTCACCTTCGGCCAACGTCCGGCTCGCGCCGGTGTCGAAGGCGGCGGGNGCGCACTACGTTCAGTTCGTCGCTCCTCAATACTGGGCCTGGGCACCCTGGCGTCTGCGAAAGTTCAAACGACTCGCCTCCGAAGTCCTCTGCATCCTTCCCTTCGAGGAGAAGTGGTTCACCGAACGTGGCATGAAAGCCCGGTTCGTCGGACATCCGGTGGTCAACGTGCCGCTCGATCAGCAGAGGATCACNGCCGAACGTGCCGCGCTCGGACTTCCCGACGGCCAGCCCAGAGTCGTGATTCTTCCCGGGTCTCGCACCGCCGAGATCCGTTCGAACATGATTCTGCTGACTGAGATCCATGCGGGTCTGGTGCGGCGCTACCCCGGGCTTGCGGCGGTCATCGTCGCGGCGAAGCCGGAGCTGGTTCCGCTCATTCGTGAAACCCTCGGCGGCACGCTTCCCGACAACGTCTCGGTGGTCCAGCAGGAGGGTCTGCAAGGGTGTCTTGATTGGGCCGACTTCGCGCTCTGCACCTCTGGAACGATCAGCCTCGACCTCGCTCGGCAACGGGTGCCGATGGTCGGGGTCTACCACCTTGACTGGGTGTCGATGACCGGTTCGAAGGTCATGATCAAGACCGAGCATCGCCTGCTTCCGAACATCATCGCCACCCGGCGCATCGTGCCCGAGTTCGTGCCCTATCGAGGAAGTCACGAACCCATTCTTCAGATCGCCGCCGAAATACTCGGATCGAAAGAACGCCTCGCCCGGATGGGCGAGGCGCTCGGTGCGGTGATCGAGACGTTCGGATCGCATGATCCGGGCGCCGAAGCGGGGCAGGCGCTCGACGCCTACCTCACCGACGCCTGACTCGGCGCTATTCCTTGGCCATCGTGTCGATGTTGCGCGCGGCGTGCGATTTGAATTCGCCGGCCTTGAGCTGTTTGCCGTACTTGTGATAGGCCTTCATCGCGATCGCACCGAAGATCACCATGATGGGGATGTTCGCCCAGAGCATCACACCCGTACCGAGCGCGGTGAGTGAATCGAGTTCCGCGTCGGTGGTGATGATGCCCATCGTGGAGACCACGATCATCAGGCAGTAGAGGATCTTGTAGGGGATGACCGCCCAGGTGCCGAGCACGAAGACCACGCCCTGTTCACCGTAGTAGCTCCAACTGATCATGGTCGAGATCGCGAAGAGCCACGCGGCGATGAGGACCAGCCAGGTCCCGAGGCCCGGGATCGAACGGTCGAACGCATGTGCGGTCAGTGTCGCCCCCGGGTAGTCCTTGAAGACATCGCTTGAGACCAGGACCGGAGCGGTCTCCGATTCGATGAGCGAGTCCCCGAAGACCAGATAGAAGGCGCCCTCGTGTTCGGCGACCTCGCCGTAGATGCGTTTCTGATTGGTGCCGGTCTGCTCGCTGGTGGCGCTGACCTTGGCGACCATGAACGCATTGTCACCATCCACCCAGTCCTTGCCGGTGGTCTTCTTGGCAGTGTCGTTCTTGCCCGGAAGCGGGACGAACCAGGTCGGCTGGTCATCGCCCGGAAGCATTCCGGTGGCACCGCAATGCCAGGAACCCGGAGCCTCGGTGCTCTGGGTGAACGCCGGCGTCTGGGCGAGCACGGCTTCGCCCTCGCCATCACGGTCCCAGGCACCGGTCGAAAGAATGACCAGGGCGGTGAGGGTGCAGACCACGATGGTGTCGATGAAGGGTTCGAGACCCGCGACGACGGCTTCGCGCACGGGTTCCTTGGTCTTGGCCGCGGCGTGGGCGATGGGGGAGGAGCCCTGACCCGCTTCGCTCGAGAAGAGCGCACGCTTCATGCCCCAGAGGAAGGCGTAGCCTGCAGTACCACCGATGAAGGCGCCGGTCGCATCCTGAGGACTGAACGCGCTCTTGAAGATCATGGCGAAGATCCCGGGGATCTCGCCGATGTTCATGATGAGAACGGCTCCACCGGCAAGCAGGTAGAGCACGCACATCGCAGGCACGAGGATGCCCGCGACATGGCCGATGCGCTTGATGCCACCGATGATGACCATGCCCACGACGATCGCGAGGATGATGCCGACCGCCAGTGATGGCATGCCGAGTGCTTCTTCAGTCTGCACGCCCACGTTCCAGGCCTGGAACATGTTGCCGCCGGTGATCGCGGAGATGAAGAGCGTGATGCAGAAGAGGCCACCGATCAAAGTACCGAGGCCTTTCAGGCCCCAGGCTTCGAAGCCTTTTTGTGCGACGTACATCGGACCACCGCGAGGGTTGTCCGGATCATCGACGTTTCGNTAGAGCATCGAGAGCGTGACCGAGGTCGTCTTCAAGGCCATGCCGGCGAGNCCGACCATCCACATCCAGAAGACCGCGCCGGGACCACCGAGCGCGATCGCGACCGCGACGCCACCGATGTTGCCGAGGCCGACCGTCGCCGAGAGGGCGGCGGAGAGTGCCTGGAAGTGGTTGATCGCACCGGGGTCGTCCTTGTCGTCGTACTTGCCAGCGGTCACTGCCGTGCCGTGGAACAACGCTCTGAACTGACAGAATCCGGTCCANAGGGTGAAGAGGACGCCCACACCGAGCACGGTGTAGAGGACCCAGTCGGCCCAGATGACGNCATTGATCGAATNGATCACGCCCATCAATGTGTCGAANAATGATCCGCCTTGGTCTACTTGCATCGAAGAAGCTCCGTTCTCTTGGGTCTGTTCATATCGGCCCATCAGGGCTCTAGGCTCTATCCTGAGGTCAATGACCGCCCACTCATGGTGAGAGAGACAGTGGTCTATCGTGGTCTGGTGCGGGGCGCGTGGACATCCAGCCGAAACGGCGGAGAGCGTGAGAAACTGCATTCTGCGTTTCTGGGATCTCTCTGNCGGGCATGCGCGACGGCTCCGGGGGGGCATGGACGAGTTTGAATACCATGTTTCTCATGGCGATCCGTCCTGAGATGCCGATGATACCCCATGAAGGCCCTGATGAGGGGATGACGGTCTCCCATATCGAGCGCCACCCAAGCCTGTGGGAAAGGTAAACTACGTACCCATGCGCTCCTACACGATTCGAACCAACCTGACCCGGTGTGATGCAGAGGGTTTCGCCCTGCCTCTNGGGGTTGAAGCGAGCACGCTGCCCTGCCCGGCACAGGGGTACACCCTCGAATACACCCCCTCAGAGGATGATCTCTCGGAAGACGCCTATTCCTTCCATGTGGTGGTCAGTCATGAGCTGGTCCGGGCCGTTCTTCATGCCGCCTTCTCCCTGCTTCCCGACGAGGTCTTTCCCGTCATCGAAGTGGGCTCGCGGGATGCCTATCGCTCGATCGATGTCTTTGCGACGCCCGAGATGGTCAACAAGCGTGACTTCCTCGAAATCTGGGCGGCCTACGAACCCTTTCTTCTGGAAGACGCCACCATCGGCGCCGGCGCCAGTGGCGATGATCCGCCCATCGAGGTCTTCCTCGACGCGTGGAAGGGTGTCGCGATTCATGTCCCCGTGTCTCAGCGAGACAGGATCGAGACGATGTTGATCGGACTCGGCCTGCGCGAGGTGCCCGAGACCTGGCCCATCGACATCGAACGCAGCGTCCTCTCCAATTCCCGTGTTCGGGACGTGCTGCAGATCGTCGACGAGCACTCACCCGATCTGGATGAACTGCTCCTTCAGATGCGTGAAAGCTGGGGACTCTCTCTCGACGTCGATCGAGATGAGAACATCGATGAAGGTGGACGCGCTCTGGGCTACACCCTCTGGCATTCGATCATCGTGGTGGAACCGGCGGACGGCTCGGAGCACCACGGCGCCTACATCTCCATCTGGTCCACGGCGATCTCGCTCGGTCAGGTCGAGGAGTTGATCGCGGACACGTTGGCTGGGATGCCCGAATGGAGTTTCCAATCGATCTACTCCACCGACCGAGTCGCCTTCGACGAACGACCCGAGGAGCTTTCCGATCTTCCTCCAAGACGTGCCACCGTGGCGGTCCACCAGGTCGGTCTCGACGTCTGGGGTGATGGTGGTGAACCACCACCGCCCGACAGTTTCGGGACGGTCAGGCCTCCCACGAATGAAGATGAATGACGAAGGACGTTTCCGTGCACGACGACTCGACTGAAGAACCGGGCAAGGACCTCTGGTACAAGGATGGTCTGTCCTTCTCCTGCAGCATGTGCGGCAACTGTTGCACCGGACCGCCGGGAGCGGTCTGGTTCGAGGAGGATGAGGGCAAGACCATGGCGGCCAAGCTGTCCATGGACTACCCGTCCTTTCTCAAGACGTTCGCTCGACGCATCAACGGCAAGCTCAGCCTTCGTGAGCGTCACACCCGCTTCGGCTACGACTGTGTCTTCCTCGACCGTGAATCGAAGCCGGGCAAGGCGTTCTGCAGCCTTTATGAAACCCGCCCCAGTCAGTGTCGAACCTGGCCGTTCTGGTCTGAAAACCTTGAAAGCAAGGATGCCTGGGACGAGGCTCGACAACGCACNCCATGCCCCGGCATGGACTCGCGTGAGGCGAATGCCTTCGTGCCCGTCGAACGCATCCTCGAGCAGCTTGCCGAATCGCAGGCCGCCGACGATCGCTCCGCCGATCCTGAATGGTGATCCTGCGGGAGTGCGACTCCGCGAATTCAAGACATGAAAAACCGCCCCGATTTCAGTTGAAATCGGGGCGGTGTGTCTTGAGTCGGATGGTCACTCGATCATTCGGCGGGAGGTGTCTCTTCGCCGGTGGATTCACCGAGAGGAGTCATCGTGCCGAGCGGGGTGTCCGGGGACGCGTCTTCCATGCCACCGCCACCGATGACTTCGAGGACTGGTTCCGCACGCTCTGCGCCCATGGCCTCCGCCTGTTCGGCGGCTTCCGCAAGCATGGCCGCATCCGCTTCCTCTTCGATGGTCGGCTCGTCGACGAGCTTCGCGATCTTGAGGTTGCTGTATCGGCTGAAGCCGGTACCTGCGGGGATGAGGTGGCCGAGAAGCACGTTCTCCTTGAGACCGCGGAGTTCGTCGACCGCACCCTTGAGTGCGGCTTCGGTGAGCACCTTGGTGGTCTCCTGGAAACTCGCGCCCGAGAGGAACGATTCCGCCTGAAGCGAGGCCTTGGTGATGCCGAGGAGCAGGGTTCGGTAGGCAGCGGGCTTGGCACGCTTGCTCTTGGCCTGATCCTTGCCTTCGGCTTCCGCGATGGCGTTGGCTTCCTTGACTTCTTCCTTGGGAACAAGTCGCTTGGGAAGGTTGGTCTCACCGGGGTTGTCGACCTTGACCATGCTTGAGATCTCGACGTTCATCTCTTCGAGAATGTGGCGGTCCACGATCTCGTTGGGCAGCAGGGCGGTGTCACCGATGTCGATGACATGGACCTTGCTGAGCATCTGGCGAAGAACGACTTCGATGTGCTTGTCCGAGATCGGCACGCCCTGGGCGCGATACACGTTCTGGATCTCATCGAGCATGTAGAGGCACAGTGGCTCGACACCCTTGATGCGAAGAATGTCCGCCGGGATCTGAGGTCCTTCGGTGAGGGGCTCGCCTGCGTCCACTCTGTCTCCGGTATGGACGAGCAGTGGCTTGCCCTGAGGGACGTGGTGGTCGTGTTCGAGACCGGCATCGCTGACGACGCGGATGGTCATCTTGCCCTTGCGCTTGTCCGAGTGAAGCTCGACCCGACCGCTGATCTCGCTGAGCGAGGTGGGGTCCTTGGGCATGCGTGCTTCGAAGATCTCGGTCACTCGCGGCAGACCACCGACGATGTCGGCGCTCTTGGACGCTTCCTTCGGCTTGCGGGCCAGGATCTGACCGATCTTGACCGTGTCGCCGTCCTTGACGTCGATGCGTGCCTTCGCAGGAAGGTGGTGGAAGTCGAGGATGTTGCCTTCGGCGTCTTCGATGGTCACCTGCGGGTTTCGTTCGCCGGTGTGTTCGATGACGATCAGCTCGTCGCCGCCGCCCTTGCCTTCTTCCATGCGGAAGGTCTGGTCGAGGATGAGATCCTTGAAGCGGAGCGTACCGCCCTTTTCCGCGAGAATGACGTCTCGCTGCGGATCCCATTCCACGATGACCTGGCCCTTGCGNACCTTGGTGCCGGCAGGGGTGTGGATCGTGGCGCCGTANGGNACCTTGAACTTGTCGATCTCGCGACCCTTGTCGTCGAGGATCGCNGCTTCACCGTTNCGCTTGAGCGCCTTGAANTCGGNNCCNCCGTTCTCGTTTTCGACTTCGACTTCGTTGCAGTCNCGCAGTTCGACGATGCCGCCCTGAGGTGCCTTCCANCTTCGATCGATCATGCCCTGCACCGCGACGCCGCCCGTATGGAACGTACGCATGGTGAGCTGNGTNCCGGGNTCGCCGATCGACTGNGCCGCGATGATGCCGACTGCCATGCCNTCTTCGACCNGCTGGCCGGTGGACATGTCCATGCCGTAACANCGNGCGCAGACNCCACGGGCCGTCTTGCAGGTCAACGGGCTTCGCACGTAGACCTGGTTGATGCCGAGGCTTTCGATCTTGCTGGCGATCTCGTAGGTGATGATCTGGTTCTTCTTGACGATGGTCTCATCCGTGAGCGGGTTGATGATCGCGTCGACCGCGGTGCGGCCGATGATCGATTCGCTCAGAGGCACGTCGACTTCCTCGCCCTTGAAGATGGCGCGCTTCGGCATGCCCTGGTTGGTGCCGCAATCGTCNTCGAGGACGGTCACGGACTGGGCCACGTCGCAGAGCTTGCGGGTCAGATAGCCGGAGTCGGCGGTCTTGAGCGCGGTGTCCGCGAGACCCTTGCGGGCGCCGTGGGTCGAGGAGAAGTATTCGAGGACGTTCAGACCTTCGCGGAAGTTCGCTCGGATCGGGGTCTCGATGATCTCGCCGTTGGGCTTGGCCATCAGACCACGCATGCCTGCGAGCTGCTGCATCTGGCTGGTGTTGCCTCGAGCACCCGAGTCACTGAAGAGGTGGACCGGGTTCAGGTAGATGGCACCTTCCTTCTCATCGATCGAGGCTTCCGAACCGTCCGCCTTTCGACGGTCGTTCTTCAACGTCTCCTGCAGCTTCTTGGTCAGGTCGTTACGACACTGGGCCCAGAGGTCGAGCAGGTTGTTGTGGCGTTCGCGTTCGGTGATGGCACCGCCCTGATACGCCTTTTCGACCCGGTCGGCCTTCTTCTGAGCTTCGGTGAGGAGCTCTTCCTTGGCTTCGGGGATTCGAAGGTCGGTGATCGCAAGACTGAGACCGGACTTCGTCGAGTTGACGAATCCGACGGCCTTCATGCGGTCGAGCAGGGTGATGGTGCTGGGTCGACCGAGCGTCTCGTAGGTGTCATCGATGACTCGGGCGCAGCCCTTCTTGCCAAGTGCGCAGTTGTAGAACGGCATCTTGGTTTCGCTGTCGCCGACGTAGGTCTCGTCTTCGATGAGGATCTCGTTGAAGATCACACGTCCGACCGTGGTTTCGATGCGACGGTTTTCCGGCATCATCTCGACGGGACCGCCCTGGTCACTGACCATGCGCGTGAAGGCGGCGAGTCGGACCACGATTCGCTCGTGGAGATCGATGCGCTGTTCTTCGTAGGCATGGAGTGCGGCCGCGATGTTTCGGAACGTCGGAAGCTTCTCGACCGGGGTCGTGTCCTCGGAGTTCGAGGTGGTCAGGAAGTAGACGCCCATCACGATGTCCTGTGAGGGTGAGACGATCGGGCTGCCGTTCGAGGGGCTGAAGATGTTGTGCGTGGAGAGCATCAACACGTGCGCCTCGGTCTGAGCTTCGACCGAAAGGGGAAGGTGGACCGCCATCTGGTCACCGTCGAAGTCGGCGTTGTAGCCGGCGCAGACGAGNGGATGGATCTTGATCGCNTTGCCTTCGACCAGNACCGGCTCGAANGCCTGGATGCCCATGCGGTGAAGGGTCGGNGCGCGGTTGAGCAGNACCGGATGGTTCCGGATGACCTGNTCGAGGATGTCCCACACTTCGGGGTCGCGACGNTCGAGCATGCGCTTGGCGCTCTTGATCGTGTCNGCGAGTCCCTGTTCCTTGAGNCGACGGATGATGAACGGCTGGAAGAGTTCCAGNGCGATCTTCTTCGGNAGNCCGCATTGNTAGAGCTTGAGNTCGGGGCCGACCACGATGACNGAACGTGCGCTGTAGTCGACTCGCTTGCCGAGCAGNTTCTCNCGGAAGCGACCCTGCTTGCCCTTGATCATGTCGGTGATCGACTTGAGNGGGCGGTTGGANGAGCCNAGCACCGGACGACGGCAGCGGCCGTTGTCGAAGAGTGCGTCGACCGCCTGCTGAAGCATGCGCTTCTCGTTGCGGATGATGACCTCGGGGGCGTTGAGGTCCATCAGCTTCTTGAGACGGTTGTTNCGGTTGATGATTCGTCGATAGAGATCGTTGAGATCGCTGGTCGCGAAGTTGCCGCTCTCGAGGAGCACCAGGGGGCGCAGGTCGGGAGGGATCACGGGGACGACGTCGAGGACCATCCACGCGGGATCGTTCTCACTGTTTCGGATCTGCTCGACGATCTTGAGTCGCTTGGAGAGATCCTTCTCGCGCTGCTTGCTCTTCGTGGTGTCGAGCTCGTCGCGGAGTTCGAAGGCGAGTTCGACGAGGTCGAGCTGGNTGAGCAGCTCGCGCACGGCTTCCGCGCCCATCATGGCGATGAAGGCCGAACCGTACTTCTCGTAGGCCTGACGGTACTCGTCNTCGGTCAGCACCTGCTTGTAGGTCAGGTCGGTGGTACCGGGGTCGGTGACCACGTAGTCCTGGAAGTAGATGACCTTCTCGAGATCACCGGTCTTCATCGCGAGCAGATTGCCGAGACGGCTGGGCATCGCCTTGAAGAACCAGATGTGCACGATGGGGGCCGCCAGGTTGATGTGGCCCATTCTCTTGCGTCGGACGCGAGAGTGGGTCACCTTGACGCCGCAGCGGTCGCAGATGATGCCCTTGTACTTCGTGCCTTTGTACTTGCCGCACGCGCACTCGTAGTCCCGTTCCGGACCGAAGATCCGTTCACAGAACAGCCCGTCCCTCTCGGGGCGGTAGGTGCGGTAGTTGATGGTCTCTGGTTTCTTTACTTCACCAAAGGACCAACTGCGGATGTCATTGGGACTTGCGAGGGTGATTTTCACCGAACCGAAGTCATTGACGCGATCGTAGACGGTTTCAGCCATGTTCTTCAAAGCTCCCAAACGGGTGCTGGTGTCTTAAGACAAACTCGATGGTCGGAGAAGGCTCTTCTTGCCGTGCTTTAGAGCAGCACGGTGTCGTTGAGTTGTTCCTTCTCCAGCGTGATGTTCATTCCGAGGCCCTTGATTTCGTGGCAGAGGACGTCGAAGACGACGGGCATGCCGGCTTCGAGGGTGTTCGTTCCCTTGACCATGGAATCGTAGATCTTGGTTCGGCCTTCCACATCGTCACTCTTGACGGTGAGGAGTTCCTGCAGGATGTAGGCGGCGCCATAGGCTTCGAGGCCCCAGACTTCCATTTCCCCGAATCGCTGACCGCCGGTCCTGGCCTTGCCTCCCAGCGGCTGCTGGGTGATGAGGCTGTAGGGACCCGTGGCACGCGCGTGGATCTTGTCATCCACGAGGTGATGGAGCTTGAGCAGGTACATGAAGCCGACCGTGGTGCGCTGATGGAACGGCTCGCCCGTGCGGCCGTCGTACAGCTGGATCTTTCCGGTCTGCTGCATGTGCGCAAGGAGCTGTCGGGGGTCGCCCGGGTCGCCCTTGCCTGCTTCGAAGTCGGTGATGACGTTCTTCACCATGGTGTTGGCTTCGTCGATGGCCTCGAAGATCTCCTTCTCGGTGGCACCGTCGAAGACGGGGGTGACCGCCTGGAAGCCGAGCACCTGAGCGGCCCATCCGAGATGGACTTCGAGGATCTGNCCGACGTTCATGCGNCTGGGCACGCCNAGCGGGTTNAGNAGGACNTCGACCGAGGTNCCGTCCTCGAGGAACGGCATGTCCTCTTCNGGNACGATTCGGGCGATGACGCCCTTGTTNCCGTGNCGNCCGGCCATCTTGTCACCGACNGAGAGCTGNCGCTTGGTGGCGAGNTAGANCTTCACCATTTCAAGNACGCCTGAAGGCAGTTCGTCGCCNCGCTTCATGTGNGCGAGACGTCGNTCCTTCTCTTCNTCGATGGCGATGATCCTGGGCCAGAACTGTCCCTTGACGATCAGNGCCTGTTCNCGNGACTCCTTGGANCCCTTGACCCATTTGTCNTTGAAGTTCTCGATCTGCTCGAGGATGACTTCNTTGATGTCACTNGCNCCGACCTTCTGACGNGTCGAGGGGTCGACCATCTCNGAGCCGCTGAGCTCGTTGATNCGNTCGATCATCTGACGGAACAGGGCGATNGCGCGGTCGTTCATCTCGACCTCGTANTCNNCCATGTTGTCCTTNAGNNCCTTCTTCTGNTCATCNGAAAGGTGCATGCGCTTGCTGAAGCGCTTNGCNCCGATCACGATGCCNTCNGTGCCCGCGGGGACCTCNAGNGANTCGTTCTTCACGTCTTCNCCGGCNCGGCCGAAGATGGCNTGAAGCAGTTTCTCTTCNGGNCTGAGTTCGCTCTTNGACTTGGGGCTGACCTTGCCGACGAGGATGTCGCCGGGTCGGACCCTGGTNCCGATNGAGACNACGCCGTTTTCNTCNAGGCTGCTCAGCATCTTTTCGCTGACNTTGGGNATGTCCGCGGTGAACTCNTCCTTGCCGAGCTTNGTCTCGCGGATCTCGACGTCGAAGCTCTCGATGTGGATCGACGTGAACACGTCGTCCTTCACGAGNCGCTCGTTGATGACGATCGCATCCTCGAAGTTGTAGCCGTCGAAGGTGTTGAACGCGACCAGAGCGTTCTTGCCGATGGCGAGCTGGCCCAGCTGGGTCGACGCGCCGTCGGCGATGGTCTGGTCGGCCTTCACCTTCTCCCCGACCTTGACGATCGGCTTCTGGTTCTGGCAGGTTCGCTCGTTGAGTCCCACGAACTTGCGAAGTTCGTACTCGTCCGAGTTGTCGATGATGATCCGTTCACTGTCGGCGTAGGTGACTTCGCCACCTCGGATCGCCTTGATGCCCATGCCGCTGTGCTTGCCGACGACCTGTTCCATGCCGGTGGCGACACAGGGAGGAT
>NYVB01000122.1 GCA_002684315.1 Planctomycetaceae bacterium
AACTACGGCGCATCTCGCTCGCATCATCCGTGAAAGCTACGGCTCACGGGCGCGAGACTCCCGGGTGCACCCAGCGACCAGAACCTTTCAGGCGCTGCGGATTGCGGTCAATGATGAGTTGGGAGCGCTTGAAGCGTTGCTCAATGAACTCAGTCATGGAGCACGACGCGCGAAGAAAGGTCAGGCTGGCTGGCTGGCTCCGGGAGCTCGACTGGCTCTCATAGGTTTTCACAGCCTTGAGGACCGGATGATCAAGCAGAGATTCGTCGAGATGGACCGAGAAGGCTTGCTGGATCGAAGAACCCGCAAGCCGATCGGACCGAGTGATCCCGAAATCGGACGGAACGCCCGTTCAAGATCGGCAAAATTAAGGTGCGCCACGGTGGGCGCACAGGTCAGCTAGAAGCCCATTTGGGCACGTATGCAGGGAAGCAGACGAATGACCCGTGAAAACAAGCTTGCATTGGTTCTTGGCTTCGGACTTCTCCTTCTTGCAGGGATCCTGGTGTCTGACTATCTGTCGGCCGGAAACCGGGTGCACGAAGATCCGCTGATCGCAACCAATCCCAGTCATATTCCGGATTCGGAAATACTGAAACCAGCCAACCAAGTGCCGTCGAAGCGCTCGGCGCAGCGACCACGGACCGCCCAGGACCCGAAATCCGAACCGCTTCGCGAGATCCGCATGGGGGCTCCGCGAGAGAAAACGCAACCCGGTGAACAGACTTCGACTGACCTCGATGTCCATATCGTGGACAAGGGCGAATCGCTCGGCATCATCTCGAAGAGGTACTACGGAACACCCAACTATGCGGACGAAATCGCACAGTTCAACAATCTCAGCGATCCCGATCGGGTCAAACTCGGCACACGGCTGGTTCTACCGAGGAAGTTCGCCGGAAAGACGGCGCCATCGACCAGACCCGAAGCGCAATCGAGCCCGATCATGATCACGAAGAGAAACAAGACCGTCGAAGTTCGTGAAGGCGAGACGTTGAGTGACATCGCCAAGCGGGAACTGGGTGATGGAAACAAGTGGCGGGCGCTGTGGTTGGCGAACAAGAACGTCGTTCCAAACCCCGATCGACTGAGTCCCGGAACCGTTCTTCAACTTCCAACCACCTGAAGGTTTCGAGCTGTATGTTCGCCAAGCTCCTCACGATGCTCCTTGCGCTCGGTCTGATGGCCGGTCTTCTTCTGGTCAATCGCCAGCGGATGTACGAAACCGTCGGTGAAAGAGTGCGACTTCATGATGAGGTCGAGAGGCTGAAACGAAGAATGCAGGAGCTCAAGGTGAGAGTCGCTGAAGCGACCGAACCGGCCGAGATCAACGACATGATCTCGGAGAACAAGGACGACTGGAAAGCGATTCAAGTGATTCACAGGCCGGTCACCATGGCGGACACGTGGAACAAGGACGTGATCGGACGATGACACCCGATCCTGCGCCACGCCTGTCGACAAGAAGAATCAAATGGTTGTCGCGTCTCACGATGGCCGCCATTCTGATGGTGCTCATCGTCGTCCTGGGCAGAGTCGCACAGCTGAAGATCGCACCATCCGACCAGCTTGATGGCACCCAGGGCGCGCGGAGCGCGAGTTCACCTCAACCTCGTTTCAGAGGCACCGTCTACGACCGGAAAGGTCGTACCCTTTCCATCGACAAGCCGGCATGGCTTCTGGCGGTCGATCCGGACTTCTATTTCAAACATGGTCACCGCAGGATCATCGATCAGAACACGGCGCTGCAGACCCCCGGTCTCGACGATGCCCTGTGCCGATTCGTCGGGCCCATGGCTTTGATGCGTCAGCACCTGAAGCTGGAGAGAGCGGCACATCTCGGCAGAGAACTCTCAGAGCAGATCGAAATCGATCCCGATGGCGTCGAAAAGGCGTTGATCGAGAGCCCCGGCTCGAAACGTTATCTCGTCCTCAAGAAACTCCTTGAGGACTGGGAGGTCGACCGGGTTCGAAACTGGATCGATGGCAGAAACCTGGGCCTGCGACTGGATCGACGTACGACCAGAAAGAACTATGGCCCGGACAGTCTCAAGATGATCGTCGGCAAGGTTCGAAACAACGGCCGAGGTGGTTCGGGCATCGAGCAGCTTCTCGATGAGAACCTCATGGCGAAGAACGGAATGCTTCTCTCGCGAAGAACCGCCGGGGGGACCGTGATCTCGGTACCCCGAGGCTCCTATGAAGAAGGGAACCACGGCGATGATTTTCAGCTGACCATCGATCTGCACATTCAGGAATTGGCGGAAGAGAGACTTGGCCGACAACTCGAGGAGTTCAATGCGGGTGGCGGAAGATGCCTGGTGATCGATCCAAGGAACGGTGACATCCTGGCGATGGTCGATCTCCTACGACGCCGACCTGACTGGGACGAAGCCATTCTTGATGACCCGATGCGCCGTATCGAACCGAGCCTGGGGAGGAACAGGAATCTGGTCGATGCATTCGAACCCGGTTCGACCTTCAAGCCCTTCGTATGGTCGGGCGCGGTTCAGGCGGGGGTTGGAAGTACTCGGCCTGTTCCCACGGATGCCCGAGGACGAATCAAGGTCAATCTCGGCCCCATTCCGATTTCAGGAAGAAGAAACACCGTGAAGGATGCGGGAATCAATCCGTATCACGGTCCACTCGAGGACATCGAGACGATCCTCATCAGAAGTCTGAATACCGGAATGGTCGAGATGGTCAGACCGCTCTCTGAGAATGAAACCCGTGACATCCTGGTGCGCTTCGGCTTCGGCAGTCGGACGAACTGTGGCCTGGGGGGCTCTGCCGAGCATGCAGGGCAGATCACCAGCCTCAAGAAATGGACGTTTGCCAACACATCGGTTTCGGTCTCGTTCGGCCATGAGGTCTCCGTGACCACACTTCAGATGAGCAGAGCGTTCAGCGCTTTCTGCAACAGAGGTCTGATGCCCCAGCTTCGACTGGTGAAACCGACATTGAAGACGAAGGATGGACCTCTTCTCGATTCGGCACCCCTGCTGATGAAGAGAGCGATCCCCGGGGACATCGCTGATCGAACGAAGAAGGCTCTTGGAAAAGTCGTCACGGAGGGAACCCTGAGCCGACACGCGAAGTCGATGCACTACACCATGTTCGGAAAGTCGGGAACCGCGGATCTCCCCAAACCCGGTGGCGGATATTTCAAGGACCGACATACGTCCAATGTGATTGCCGCGGCACCCTTTGAAGATCCACGAGTGCTCGTCATCTGCGTGATAGACGACCCTGACAAGTCGATCGGGCACTACGGCGGCACGGTGGCGGGACCCGTGGTCAAGGATCTGGTCGACATGATCCTCAAGTACGAGGGCGTGGTGCCCGACCTGAAGAGCGAGACGAGTTCAGGACCGGCGAAACTGGCCGCTGGTGGTGGAGAAGCGCGCAATTGATTCCGTGGTCCCAGGGCACGTGCGGAACACGAGGCACCGAGAGATCTGGAGAAGACTCAGAGTTCTCAAGCGGTTTCCCACTGCTTTCTGAGAGCGGATTTGATCGCGATCACACAGATGAAACTGAACACGACCACGAATGCGGCGTAGATGAAGCGTCCTTGAACCACCTGGAAGATGAACAGGTAGGACAGGACGATGCCGAAAAGGGCGAACAACGAAGTCAGAAAGTAGAGCGAGAGCACCGATCTCCTGACGTTGCCCTTGAAGTAGCGCAGAAGCATGTGGTGGATGTGGCCTGAATCGGCCGCCGACATCGGAAGACCCGCAAGCTTGCGCCGGATGATCGCCAGCAAGGTGTCCATGATCGGCAGAGAAAAGACGAAGAGGCCGGCGATGACCAGGTGGGTGTACCCCATTTCACCGAGCATCAGGATGATCACGACGCACATGTATCCGATCAGGAGACTTCCGCAGTCCCCGAGGAAGATGACCGCCGGGTTGAAGTTGTAGGGAAGGAATCCGAGCAGGACGCCCAGAAGCGAGAAGCAGAGAATGATTCGTGCGCCATCGAATTGTCTCAGACCGTCGGGATCGGGAATTCCGATCGCGATGAACAGTGAGATCACGAGGAAACCGATTGCCATGACCGCCGCGGTGCCGGTGAGCAGACCATCGAGGCCGTCGATGAGGTTGGCCGAGTTGCATCCACCGATGACGAAGAAAGCCGTCAGAAAGGTCCCGGCCCAGTAATAGAGGTCAGCGGACCTGAGGCCGAAATCACCGATGCTGAAAAGGACCGTCTCCGGAATGCCAAAGAATGGAACCAGGAGCCCGGAAGCGACGTTGGTACCGATTCCCGAGAGGGTGAGACCCGCGGCAGCGACGAGTTGACCGGCGATCTTGAGTCGTGGATCCCATTGCCAGACATCGTCCATGAAACCGGTCAGCGAGATTGCAAACATGCCCAGCAGGACACCGATCGGCAACATTTCGTAGTTGATCGGAACATCGGCGGTGAAGATGTAACTGAAGAGGAGGCCGGAACACAAGCCGCCGAGAACGGCGATGCCGCCGAGATAGGCGATCGGGAACTTGTGGACCTTCCGACTGCCGTCGGGATGATCGATGATCCCGCATTTCACCGCGATGTGACGAATCACGGGTGTCAGAAGTATGGTCACGATGAATGACACGAAGAAGACCGGAACATAGGCGTTCAGAAGCGAGCTGGCGGTGACCTGGTCCACAGAATCGATCGAACCGCCCATGAAATCAAGGAATGTCGAATCCAGGATCATGTCGTCATCGAGGTCGAGATCATTCATCTTGTGCCCCCTTGAACATCGGCGATCGAAGCGAGGTCCTCAATGGTCTGCACCAATGAGACGGATGGAGCGAACTCCAGCACCTCTCTGATCCGTCCAAGATCAGGGGCACGAGCGACGAGATCTTCAAATCCGGGTGCATAGGCCTCGTCGTAGGGGATCTTTTCAATTTCCGAATTCGAATCGAGCGTGTCGCAGACCAGACGTGCGAGTTCATTGATGGTGATGGGCTGGTCGTTTCCGAGATTGAACACACGGCCGTGACATGTCGTCTCTGCGAGCATTCTGGGGAGAATCGGAACGATGTCACGGACATCGCAGAAGCAGCGTGACTGCTCGCCGTCACCGTAGACCTGCAAGGGCCGACCGGAAAGCGCGGCATTCACGAATGACGGCAGGACCATTCCGTAGGTTCCGACCTGCCTGGGTCCGACGGTGTTGAAGAACCGTGCGATGACGATGGGTGTTCCGTGTCTTTTCGCGTGGGCCAGACCGAGATACTCGTCGATCGCCTTCGAACAGGCATACGACCAACGGGAACGACTGGTCGGACCGAAGGTGATGTCGCTCTCTTCGTGGAAGGGGATCGATTCACTCTTGCCGTAGACTTCGCTGGTGGAGGCGATGAAGAGCGGCGTTCCGTGAGATGTCACGTGACCGAGCACCGCGGAGGTCTGCATGATGTTCGTCTCGATGGTGCTGATGGGGTCGTCCACGACCAGCTTCACCCCCACCGCAGCCGCAAGGTGGTAGATCGCATCAAACCGGGAATCAGCACCTGCACCGGACAGCCACTCCGAAAGATCCGAATGAACGAAAGCCAGACGATCTGGATGCTTGCCGAGAAGCGGCTCGAGATTCGAGAGTCTTCCTGTGGACAGATCGTCGACGACATCGACACGATGGCCGATTTTCAGAAGGTGATCAACCAGATGCGAACCTATGAATCCGGATCCACCAGTGACGAGCACGTGTTGTGATTCACTTGCAGTCATCGTGAAGACCATCAATCCTTTGCCGTGTAACTGGCCATCGTCTTGAAGTTCTTCTTGAAATATCCACCTGCAGTGTTTCGAGGACGATTGAAGATGATCCCGATGAACGAAGCATCAAGCTGCCGCAACTGGCCGATCAATCGACCGACAAGACCTCGCTCCTCACCTCCGGATCTGACGACGAGAATCGTCGCATCACACTTGGAAGCAAGCATCAGAGCATCCCCTGAAACGACTCCGGGAGGTCCATCGAGAATCACCACGTCGTAAAGCTCGGTGAGACGTTTGAGGGAATCATCGAATTTATGAGTGTTGAGCCGTTCGAAGACACGATTCAGCTCACTGCCAGGTCCGATCAGATCGAAACTATCGTCATGCTCGAGGATGACGGATTCGATGGGCGCCTCGCCTGCGAGAACATCACCAAGTCCTTGGCGGGATGGGTCCACACCCGCAGCCGACTCGAGGCGCGGGCGTCTGAAGTTGGTGTCGACCAACACCACGCTGCGACCGGTCGCATGAATGGAGCTTGCGACGTTGACGATGACGGTGGTGGTGCCGGACTCGGGCATGCCACTCATGACGAGCAGCGACTTGTGCCCCGCTGAATCCATCTCACGTGTGATACGAGCGGCACATTGGCGATAGGTCTCCGAGAGGATCGAATCCGGTTCATCACGAACGACCATGTCGACCGACTCGATTCCGGTCGGATCGTCCTGTGCATCCGGGAGGATCCCGAGGAGACGACCATCAGGGATCGATGCGAAATCACTTGGCGATCTCAGTCTGTTGTCGAGAACTGCGATGAGGAAGATGAGACCCGCCACGAACCCCACCATGACGATTATGGTCGCGGGAATGATGGTCTCCATCCTTGGAAACGAACGTTCATTCGGAAGCTTCGCGGGCTGCATGACGCGAACCTTCGAGGCATCGGATCGAACTCTCAACTGATTGAGGTCGGCGATCGTGCGATTGAGGTCGTCGCGTTCCTGCATGGTGTTGTCGAGTCGACGCTCGAGCGAAGTCAGTTCACCAAGTGCGGAGGCATAGTCACGAAGGCTCTGGGTGACCTCCGTGTAGTCGCTCTCCAGAGAGGTCAGAAGGCCTTGAAGGCTGGACTGCTGATCCATGGCCTCCTTGTAGTCCGCATTGAGGTTTCGCTGGATGATCTCGTTCAGCGAGACGGCATATTCCTCTTCCGCGGATTCAAGTCGTTTCTGCAATCTGCTCACCGCAGGGTGGGAGTCNGAAAGGCGGGATCGCTGGGTGCTGAGTGCGATTCNGATTTCCTGNATCCCCTGCTTGAGGATTCGGAGAGATGACTCCTGCTCCGCCATTCGGATCTCATCGTTTGATGGGTCGAGCTGGCCGGCCAGTTTCGCCTGAAGCTGGTTGATTCGCGAAGAGATCAGTTTCGCCTGAGTTCGCGTGTCAGTGATCTCCTCGTTGAGACTCTCACTGCGCTTGTTNCGCTCGTTGACGGCTTCGTTCAACGACGTGATGTTGTTCTCGCGAACGAAATTCTGACGAGCTGTCTCGATGGACTGGATCTGACCGTCAAGATCATCACGCTCTCTGGTGAACATCTTNAGGTTGCCCTGAAATCGATTGTCCTCGATCGTGTTCAAGGCGTTCACGTAGGAATCCGTCACGGCTGTCAGAACCACGGGGACATCGGACTTGGATCGACCAGCCCAGAGCGCTTGAAAGGTATTCGTATCTCTCGGATGCGAGACGGCCAGAGTGTCTTCAAGTTCGACCAANGCATCAGTCATGTTGAAGGCGCCATCGATGAAGAACTGAGAAGCCCACTCGGTCGATCTCAGGTCACGGTTCTGCAGTGCGCCCGTCATGACGCCGGGACTGAGGATTCGACTCATTTCGGTCTTGGCCAGACGAGTCACGGTGTCTGCATTCCTCGAGTCGGAACTGACGACGTCATCAGCGGTACTGAGCTCTGAATTCAATTCGAAGACGACCCGGCCCTGATACCTGGGCATGAGAAAGCTGAGTGCGAAGAACACGACGAATCCGACGAAGATGCTCGCCACGAAAGTCGNACCAAGGATCCAGAAGTTCTGCCGGAGCAATCGAACCGGATCTATGGACTTGGTACCACCGAGAGAGCCCGAGGGACCCTTGGGTACCTGCTTGGTGGATCTGTTCCTTGTCTTTGGTACTGCTGTCATGGGTCTGTCCGTAAATGTGTGGGGGGGGTGGTGCCGCGGAATCTACCGCATGCGAATCCTATTTGAGTCTTGAAATCAATGCTTTAGCGCGTGTCTGTTTGGCAGGGCTCATCTGAGGAAACTCTCGTTCAAGTCGCTGCAGGGTGGCCATGGACTCGCCTTTATCGCCCATTGCCTCGAGAACTTCTGCGAGGTTCAGAAGATTGGAGGACGATGACTGAAGAATCACCGAGCGATTGAGATTTCTGAATGCTTCTTCGAGATCACCGACCTTGAAGAGAATGTAGCCGTGCGTATCGAGATAGGACGCGACATTACGGTTGTTTCTGATCGCTCGCGTCGAATATCCGAGAGCCTTCTCGGGGTTGTTTTCACACTCGATGACCATGTAGGCAAGGTTGTTCAGGGTGCTGGGTTGCTCATCACCCATGGCGATCAGCTCGGTGAGAACTTCGATTGCTTCACCACACCGCTCACTGCTGTACAGCACGGTCGAGAGCTGCTGCATGAGAGCCTTCTTGTAGGTCGTGTCAGATTTCACGGCAGCGATCGCCCGCCCCAGATAGTCGGCGCCAGCCGCGAGATCGGAACCACCAAGCATGGTGCGGTCGAAGGCGACCGCGGCAAGGCCTGCGTATTCATGTGCTCCAAGCGGACCTCCGATGAGCACCTGCAGACGTTCGGCCAGTTCTTTCAGAGTGGTGGCATCGATGTTCATCCTGAAGAAATATGCGAGCACTCGGTCGATGATGATTGATGGATCGCCGGCATCGACCGCCGCGGTCGCATCGAAGTAGGCCTCGGACATCTGGCGCTGGGCCTGACGTGCCTGGCGGGGTTGCATGGAAAGTGTCAGCGCCCTGGCAGCCTTGAGAACCGGACGACTCTCGATGACGACGGGAGCGAGTTGGAAGAGCTCGTTCAAACGGTCGATGTTCGGCTTGTCCTGGCGGAATTCCAGATCGATGAAGGCTTCGATGGCTTCGGGTGACTTGTCCAGCTCGATGACGTTCCACCACATCTCAGCGGCGCCCTTGGTATCACCCGCCATGAGAAGGAGCAAGGCGATGTCACGGGGCCATTCCGGGTCCATGGGATTCGCTTTCATGGCGACCTCCATGGGTGGTATGGCAAGACCTGGCTTTCTTTCCGAACGAGCGATCTGTGACATCGCNGAACGCGAACGAGGATCGGAACCGCCGCGCCTGAGATATTGATCGATGGCCTGCATTGCATTCGTGCCTTGCCCGGAGGTCATGTAGGCTCGAACGAGATTCGAGTTGGTCGCCCAGTTCATGGGGCTGATGTCGCGACCGCGCTTCGCATTTTCGATCATGTCGGCCTGGACGGTCTCCGAATGCTGCAGTTCATTCAGGGCCTGAAGCATCGTGTGCTTTCTGAGGTACGGCCTTGCGTCTGATGCACTGATCGCCATCGCCTTGTCGGAGATGGAGNTCCCCTTTCTGAAGAAGTTCAGGATCTGAGCTCGGAGTGAGTTCACTTGATCACGGCGCCGGGCAAGCTCCTCCGTGTCTCCGTTCATCGAAGCGAGGCCGACGGATTCGACGGCGTCGTTGTAAGCCTTCATGAGAGCGAGTCCGGAGTTCAATTCGATTTCGGACTCGAACAGGAGGAGCTCGAAGCGAAGATTCACCGAATCAGCGAACTCGGGAGATGATCGTATTTCCGACAACTCGTTTCGAATGGACTCGAGGGTCTCCTTGGTCAACTTGAGTCTGAGTGTCGCAAGTCTGTCGAGGGTTCGGTTCGATTTCTCGGCAATGAGCTCGCTCAGTGCCTCCGTACCACTCCAACCTGTGGCAAGACCGGCTTCAAGGGCGATTCGCAGCGTGGCGACGTCGTCGGAATCGCCGACTCTTTCAAGCTGTTTGAACACNAGCGCNTCATCGTCCATGCCACTGGCAAGCGAAATGACCCGGAGACGTTCGGTCGGCGAAAGATCGGCTTCGCAACATTCGATGAGGCGTTCCAGCTCGTTCTCCATGTTCTCTTGATCGTTCACCAGTCTGTAGGACTCGGCTCGGGAAAGCCGGATTTGACGGACTTCGTCCTGGTTTCGGGCGTTCTTCTCGAGNGTGTCCAGAGTATCGAAACCCTTTTTACGAAGCGTCTCGCGACAATCGGAGAGGAGTTCCCTGCGCTGTTTCGCTCCCAGAGCGCTCCAGCCGTTTGGCGTGAAGCGAGGTTCGCCCTGGCGATTGAGGATGTAGATTCTATTCGGCGAAACGGACATCAGCAGCTGGGCGTATTTGATCGCGTTGTAGATGTTGATGATCGGTTCGGCCATCCCGATCGAGTCGGAGATGTCACTTTCGTAGATTGCCTGACGTTCCGCGAGAGCGACATCCGGATTGCCCACTTCCGATTCGATCGCGAGCCACTGCTCGAGGATCAGTCCACGTGTGACCGGTGCCAGAACTGCGTTTCTCAAAACCGCCAGTGCACGTTCACGCTCTCCGGACGCATCCAGGAGGCTTGCATAGCGCTTGATGAGGTAGACGTTTCCCGGCGCTTTGTTGAACGCCAGACGCATCGACTCGACCGCCTCGGTGTTGCGACCGAGACTGTCCAATCCCATGGCGTGCATCATGTACGTCTCTTCAGAAGCGATGCCACGATCGATGAGCGGCTGCAGCAACTTGATGGCGCCGAGATAGTCACCGTTTCGGGAAGCGTAGACGGCTTCCGTGTTGATCAGTTCCACTTCATCGTTTTCAACGGATCGAATCGCTTCAAGCGCACGGCGGGNCATTTCTCCGGGCTGGCCGATACCAAGATTCATCGAATCGACCATCAGGGTCGTCCCGAAGAGGTTCCGTCTCACCTCACGATTGAGTGACATGTCGCTGATCGCCTCGTCGAACGCGGTGGCNAGCAATTCNCGCTCGGCGTCGTCGGGCACTTCGTTATTGCGCACGTAACGGCTGAGGTCTGAGAAGAACAGAGCCTTCTGACTTGCCTGATCTTCGTGGACGACGGAGGACGAGAGTCGAAGTCGCTCGATCGGATCATCGGAAGACATCAGAAGCCTGAGCTGTTGTGCGGCGAGATTCCGTTCCGAATCCTCGATTTCATCGAGCGTGCGCTGGGCCTCTTCGAAGCGGTTCAATCTNAAGTAGAGCAATGCAACGAGATTCTTCGTGTTGTCGTCGGCTGACAGCTCGCTCAACGCGCGTGCCATCTCAAGGGCATCATCAAGACGACCTTCGGANACGGCATTCTGAATTCGCTGATAGGAGCGGTCGGCGACGGTCGAGGAGCTCTCGACGAGACTCCCGAGCTGGGCGCTGTCTTCGTTCGCCCGTTCAAGTATCGACAATGCCGTCTGGTTGCCGGGATCGCCACTGAGCACTCCATTCAACTGGGCGATTCCAGCACTTTTGCGGCCCTGATTGAGGAGTTCGATCGCGTAGCTGATTCGAAGCGGTCCAAGCTTGTCGATTGGAACTCCACTGAGAAAATCGGCAAGGACTTCGGTGGCGGCACCACGTTCACCCGTTTGTTGCAACGCAAGGATCAGACGAGGAAGGTACCTGCTGGCGATACCGGTCTTCTTGACGAACTGAGATCCCTTGAGCTCGGAAAGCTTGGCGCGCGNAAGCGACATGTCACCTTCGATCATCGCAAGACTGCCGTCGATGTACAGATTGACATCATCCTCGGCGGGAGTACCTGCGAACTGAGTCTTCACGATCTGAGCGATGGCTTCGATGTCTGAAAGTGTGACCNGATTTTCAGAGTCCGAGTTCTTCTCATCGATCGAGAACTTGTTGAAAGCACTGTCGAAGAGCACGATCGACGCGTCCCGACGAGCCACGGCCTGGACCATCGACATCAAGCCGACGGATTCTCGGGGTGCCGCGATGATCGCACGTGAGACCTCGGCGGCTCCCTCAGGATCATCGGCGATGTATTTGGTTGCGTACATCAATTGCAGATCGAGTGGAAGGATTCCGGCCTTGAAGAGTTCGAAGGTCTTGGGCCGCGCCTCGAGAATATCAATGATCCCCGTGGTGTAGATCGATCTGAGTTCACGGATGTTCTCAAGATCGATGTCATCGGAACCTGCTTCAAGCAACCGATCGGCGACCTCGTTGAAATATTCGAGAGCCAGTTTCTTTTCATTACCGATCTCATCGAGGGGCGGCGTATCCATGAGAAGCAGACGTTGAACCTGAGCCTGCCTGATACCGGGCGCGTACTCGAGACCACTCTGCGAGAATCCCTCGAAGAGTGCATCGAATCCATTCTTCTCACCTTGAAGTGCCCGCGACAGTCTGATCTTGTCGTTGGTGTTCTTGTGAGTGATCGCATCATCAATGCGCCGCTTCAGTCCGATCTCCCAGGCGATGCTCGAAGGGCTGTCCGATGCCAGCGCGTCATCAAGCATCGAGTTGAATTCGTCCTGCTCGTTGAGCTTGAGAATGTCGTACGTCTTGTACATCGCAAAGAGACGCACATCACGTGCGAAGCTGTTGGCTGTTCCTTCTTCGGGAAACTCTTCGAGCATCCGGCCGGAAACCTCCACCACGGGTTCCCAGCTTCCGGGTGTCTGGAACACCAGGGCACGATCGAGATAGATCTGGACCAGATTCTGCCACGCCGCCGCGTCTCCCTGGAAGAAACCGATGCGCTGTTCCTTCAACGGGATGTACTGACGCTGATACCGCTCGAGGGCCTCGGCTCCGGTTTCAGGCACCACCTTGAGTAGAATTCGTTCATAGTCGTCGTAGTAGGACTGATTGCTGGGATCCTTGCCGATCGCACGCCCGATGTAACTCAATGCGTCGTCGAGATTGCCCTGTTTCTCCTCCGCCATCGCATTCTCATATGCGCGATTCGCATCACCGGAGATGATGTAGAAAGCAATAGCGGCGATGCCGATGCACGCGAAAAGAAGTGCGCCGGCAAGTATTGCGATGAATTTCTTGTTGAGTTTACTTGCCATCAGTTCGTACTCTCAGTCGGTGGGTTTTCAATTTCTGACCAATCGGGAAGGCATCTCATCAACTGCGGAAGCAGTTCCTTCGAGAGCTCTTCAACAGAATTTCTGTATTCGACAAGGTAGGATTCCTCATCGTTCTTCACGCGATAGGACGCGGAGAACTGGACCTTGCAATAGTAAGCGTATTCCTCTGTCCAGTCGAACGCGAGGTTTCGAACTCCGAACGAACTGGGCGTGAGTCTTCCATTGGCGATGAAGAAATAACCGCCGACGGTTCGAATCGATGGATTCTTCGCGTTTTCAAACACGATCACCCGAATCTCCATGTCGCCGACCGGCATGTTCACGGTTTGAATCCGGCCTGTGATCGGATGCTCGACCTGCGTGGCCCGATAGGCCTCCCCGGTCGCTCGGTTGGTCTGCTCCGTGGGCACCCATGTTCCCTGATCGAGTTCGANAGGGAAGACCTCTCCATCCGTCATCTGATTGAGACCGGACGCGTACCAACAGCGCTCTGGAATATGTGGGACATCGTCGATCGCGCCGGTGTAGTAGGCGATGTGCAAAGACATCCCGACGACGTCATCATTCTCGTTGACGTAATTGCGGTCGATGAAGAGGTTGGTACCAAGCGACTCCTGAACGGCATCGCTGTAATCGGCTTCCTTGCCGAGCTGCGTCCATTCACCAAGTCCGGGAGGGATGGTGTCCAGGGATGCTCGCAGGGGAACGGTCTTCTTCTCGAGGAAGACACCGTACTGGACCACTGCAGCCCGAAGCGTCGCGGCTCCAAGGATGAAGACGAGGATNGCAGCCATGGTTCGCGGAACGATGGGAGCCGTGAATCTCAGCCTGCTCACTTCCTGTGAGGTCGAATGTTCCACCGGCACCTCGACGACGAGCTTGCGGACGATCCACATCAGGAAGATGAAGATCAGGAATGCCGGGATCAGCCAGACCAGGCCGACGAAGGTGTGAAAATCGCCGGAGACGAAATCCGAGTCGTATTGAGAGAGCAGNCCCAGGGTCAGCACCCTGAGCACGTTGACGAAGATCGCCACCGGGATGCCAAGCATCACCAGCAGGATCCTCTGCCAGCTTCTGGAGAGTCCCACGTAGGCCATTGCCGTTCCCAGAGCGAGAAACGCCACCAGCATTCTCATGCCGGAACACGCCTCGGCGACATTCAAGGGGAAGGATTCAAGCCCTTGATACAGGGTCAACGTGTTACCCGCGAGATCGACATCGAATCCCATCAACCGCAGGCAGAACCACGCTCCGCGGGCGGAGATGTCCTGCAGATCGTTCGTGATGGGGGTCATGATGCGCTTGCTGATCACCACACCGAAAGCGAAGGTGTAGAAGAGAGGGAAGGACATCTGCCTCAATCCCCTCCATCCAGTGAAGAGCAANAGAAGACCGAAGACCGTCCAGAACACACCACCCGCTCGAACGAGATGATGAATCAGTTGCTTCGGGCCGATCGAACCAATGGTGAAGATCAAAATGCCGAAAGCGATGAACGCCAGACCTGCCCAGGATGGGGAGAACGCCTTGGATGTGATCTCATCCTTGCTCAGCCAGATGAACCAGATCGCGATCAACGGGACCACGAAGATGTGNCCCCAGTCGGAGGGCTCGGCGACCGCGAGCCGGAACTGCATNTTGAAGAAGGTCCAGAAACTCAGCGCCAGAGTCAATGCGATAGAGAGTGCACACATCCAAAGGATGGTTGGACTTGGGACGTACTCTCCGGGTTGAAGCTGATCCCCCGGAGGCACATGGCTCTGACCTGTGAGCGTGCTCATGATCTACTCATCGACCTGTTCTCCTCTCGCATCCACAACGAGAAGAGGATTGACAGTGACAACTTGGACATCCTGTCCAATGACGTTCAAGCCATCATGAAGATGGCTTTGATCTTGGAGAAAAACCCGCGTGATGATCTCCAAAGACCTATTCGATCAATACGAGCACACCCCCACCGGAAGTTCGTACGACTTGGAATTTTCGCGTGAGATCTCACGAGTTGGACGCCGCCATCGAGGCCTGATCACTGCAAATCATTGTGGGCCAGAACCTTGGGTCTAAGTTCGCGAATGACTTAGTTGAAGTTTCCGATNTTGGTGGGAGGAGGTCCGAAAACGTCGTTACCGAAGTTGCGGTCGAGAAGGAACCCGAATCCATAACTNGCTCTGAAACCATTTCTGACCACGGCAAGAGGCTGAGCCCAGAAATTCGTGCCGATGATCACATGGTCATCAGGCTGCATGTAGAGGTCGGGCTCACTACGGTTACGGATTGCCGAGAGGTTCACGCGGATCGCGGTTTCGCGATTGGGCCCGATCTTTCGGATCAAGTCCACGCGCGAAGGAATCGCGATCGGACCGAAGCCACCGGCCGCTGAGATCAGACGACTCAAGGTCAAGCGACCGGCTCTGGGCAGAGTGAAGACACCAGGACGATTGATTTCGCCACCGATGTACACATTCCCCTCCGTGGGAGGCTCGACGAAGATTCGNTCTTCGGGGCGAATCACCACATTGAGCTCACTGTCTCCGCGAGCGAGGCGCTGGTAGTCGATCTGAATCACTCTGGTTGCGTAGGACCGTGANCGAGATGTGGCGTCATCNACGGGAAGCATCATCTCCACATCCTGCTGTCCACCACCAACCGGCACCCACACTTCACGCTTCTGATCGAAACGGTACCCAGAGGTGGAGCCACCCTTGAACTCGGCAGGCATTCGGTAGCCCTGATCGCCGTTCGTGTCCTTTTGAGCGGCAGAGGAATTGGTCGGCTGATCGAGACCATCGAGGTTGAGAAGCGAATCATCATCCTGTCGAACCATTCCGGGGGTTCCGGATCGATTGGAGGAACCGGAGTTGTCGAGCTGATCGATCAGNCTGTTGATGTCGTCCGAAGAGGACGTGTCCTTCGAGGTCGTCGAATCGGGCCGTGCCGGGGTTGAAGTCCCGGTACCCTGCTTGCGATTCTTGAAATCCGAATTCACTCGCTCGTTCAACGGGATTTCTCGGATCACATAGATGTTTTCGGTTGTCCCGAGCGTGCCACCGGCCATTGCAAGTCCGTCCATGACTCGATAATCGGGACGAGGGATCGAATAGACACCGGTGCCGTTGACCACACCATAGATCGTGAATTCAAAACTCTGACCACTTTGAAGTGTCACTGTGATCAGCGGATCTGTGATCGAACCCTTGAGACGATCGGCGATTTCGGATTCAAGACCGGACAATGTGAAGCCGGCGGCTGAGACGTCACCAAGTGTTGGCAGTCGGATGTTTCCCGCCTGGTCGACGAGACAGATCGAAACATCCATCTGATCGGCGGCCACGAGATCGTAGATCTGNCATTGAACGACATCACCGGCACGCAAGCGATATTCGAGACTTCCGGGGAAGAGATCCTCGGGTACGGGCTGGGTGATTTCCGCAAAGGGCTTTTCGGCGATCTGAATCACATCGATGCGTTCCAGAATCGGCATGGTCGTCGGAGCAAATTCAAAGTACCCGGTCTTACTCGGGTCCATGTAGTTGTCGACTTCACATCCGATGGAAAACACCAGAAAGAACATCACCATGAAAAGATGCTGGAGGTAACGGATCTCATTCTTCAAGCGCATGATCAACTGTCTGCTCCCAGAGCGATCTTTTGTTTCCGACAAGCGGAAGAACAGAAACGGATGCTTCTGATGTCATCAAGAGTACCAACCTAATCGGAGGGAATCACCATTAATGAGGTGAACCCGTGAGCCAAGAATCGGCATTTTGGGGTCAATGGGTTGAGTAAAGAGTGATTCCCGGACCAATGAATCAGGAGATCGACTCGGATTGACGCTCTTGAGGCGAGAATTCACCACCGACCGCTCTTTTCAGCACCGCCGCACGGACGAGAACGCCCGCTGCAACCTGCTCCAGAACCACAGAACCTGGATGCTCGTCCAGGACCATCGAATCCAACTCGACACCTCTGTTGACGGGACCCGGATGCAGAATGATCTGCTGAGGAGTGAGCCGTGACGCTCGCTCGGTGGTCATGCCATACCCCGACCTGTAATCGGTTGGTATGAATGAACTTGAACTTCTTTCGCGCTGAATTCTCAGCATGATGATCGCATCCGCGTCGGGAAGCACTTCATCAAAATCATGAGAGACCGTGACACCATCGCACGGCAGAATCGACGCGAAGGAATCATCCACCAGCCCCGGGGGACCGACGAATGTCACGTGCGCACCGAGTGCTCGCAATCCATGAAGATGAGAACGGGCGACTCGACTGTTCATGATGTCGCCGACGATCAGGACCTTNTTTCCAGAAAGATCCCCCAGGTGATCCTGCATGACGAAGATGTCAAGAAGTGCCTGCGTGGGATGTTCATGTCGGCCATCACCGGCATTGATGACTGCAGCGTCACACGCCTCCGCCACCAATTCCGCACCCCCGTTGAGGCCAGTGCGCACCACGATCACATCAGCGCCCATCGCATCGAACTGAAGCGCGGTATCGATGAGCGTCTCACCTTTCGACACACTTGAACCCGACGAGGTCAGGTTGATNGGGTGACCGCCAAGTCGAATCGCAGCCGTTTCGAANGAGCAGCGAGTTCGGGTGGAGTTCTCGAAGAAGAGATTGGCAACCACACAGCCATTGAGTTCGTCTCCCCTGGCCTGATCGCGAAGAGCACGAGCATCGTCGAGAATCAACTGAATCTCGAAGGCGGACATGCCTTCGAGTCTCAAGAGATTCTCATTCTGATCGGTGTTCCAGGTCATGATTCGAGATGCTACCACCCCGAGGATGGCCGGACGACCCCGGGATTCATTCGTCCACAGCGGCCTGCCTGAGGAAATGGGCTTCGCCGGCAGCCAGATTGGGGACCCAGAGGAGATCAAGACTCTTTTGAGACCGGATTCCTGAAGCGACTTCGGTGATCGTGACCTTGGTCGTGTACCAATCGAACTGGAGATCCTCGGGGATTTCCAGAATGTTCCTGAGAAACAGGTCTCTCAATCGTGAGCTGGAGGCGTAACGAACCCGATCCTCGACAGGACTGATGACTGGAATACCGGTGTCCTTCGTCAGAACCTCGACCTTGACGTCGAACTCATGCGCCCATTCTCCAGTGGTCGCGCTCTGGATCGGTGACACCCCATCAAGCTCCACGTACCAGATGAAGCGAGGGCGTTCCTTGGGAGAGAACGTCAATGGCTCGATCACATCGACGTCACCGAAGTCGCGGACCCAGCTGCAGAGTTCCATGCGGGAGATCTGAAAAGGCGACTGATCCTCGACGGCATCGATGATGCCCGTGAGTGCCGTGAGAAGATCGGCCTCTCCACCGCCTTCGTCGAGATCGTTCCCCAACGACTTGAAGTGGTCGTAGACGATTGAAACGATGGCCCGTTCCTCTTCGGTCAATTCAGCGAGACCCGCTGGCTCGAAAGGCTTTTCCGGAGATACCCATGCCATCAGCATCGCCAGCGCGAGGTGTTGCTTCAGAGGCGCATCACTGCGCGCCGCGGACGACATCAAGGAACGAATCATCTCGGTGGTCGGTTCGATTCGAGGCAGCGTCTCGATCAGANCGGGNGCCTCATCGGGCGCTGANGTCTCGGCAGCTGANGCCACTGTTCGGGCAAGCANCTCTGACTGCGCGGAGAGNGTGTCGGAGACGAGGGCNANGTCGTTNGANGNNGGCTGGANCGATTCGGACGACGACAGNNCCGGGTCGACCTCGAGNGCCTTGCGGACCTTGAGNGCNTNATGCCCGGCGAGCATCTCATCAAGNATGNCATTGATGCTTTCNNCGTCGGGAGCNNCCCCGGGCTCNAGCAGCTCGCCATTGANCGCAAGCGTCTCGGANGGNTCGAGCGCGACGTCGTNGGTCGCNGCGAGAAANCTGTCCCGAGTCGNGTCTGAAGNGGACGAATCAGCCATTNCNGGGCTGGAGGCCTGCTTTGACACACACCCGGTGAGNGTGCAGGACAGCGNGGTGATCACGNANAGAAGACGAGCTGGATACTGGGGCGAAGACATGCGGTGCGCTCCTGCGACCATGGGATCATCCTGATCCACCGTGCCAATCGACAAGTCATTTCAAACCTGAATCTTTCAACTTAGTTTATCGGCCAATTGGGCCGCCACACATTCAAGAGTTCGACGAGTTGCCTCGCGAGAGGCCGGTGCATCGGACAAGCCAGGCATTCGCCCGGTCTTGGTCCGCCGATCCAGTTCCAGAAGAGACTCCAGCATGGGACCGGTTTTTCGAGAACCAAGGCGTTTTGCCGCCAAAGGCAAGGTACGGGCGGATGGTCCCCACAACTGCAGAGGACGTGAAAGCGCGGCCGTTGGCATCCCTTGCTCGAGCATCAGGGCCGCTTCATTCAGTTTTCGGGTGAGATCGATGCACGCCCACATCAGCAGCACGCTGGGTGCTCGACTGACGTCGTACAGGGATTGCAACGTTTTGATCGCTTCGGCTCGATCGCCGGCCAGAATCGGTTCCTGGATCAGCCAAGCCTGCTCTTCACGTCCGAGGCCCACGAGCTCGATCACGGCTTCACGCGTGATGACCGGCTCGGCCTCGTTTCCGCACGAGGAGGCCAGTTTCGAAAGTTCAGCATCCAATCGAGAAAGAGAAGTCCCTATCCGTTCGACCAGAAGCCGAGCTGCCGAAGGGTCAAGGCGGACCTGATGGACTTTTTCGACACGTGCGACACACCATTTTTCAGCGGCGGCATCTCCGGGAGCCTCACACTTGATCACGGTGCCGGTCTTCTTGACCGCCTTGTCGAAATTACCGGGACGCCATTCGCGAGAACGCATCAACAACGTCGCTTCGGACATCGGATCAGCGGCGTAGCGCTCCATCGCGGGGCGATTCCCAGCAGCTTTCATGAATTCAGAGGCATTGTCGATCACGACCAGTTTGTGGGATTGCATCAGTCCGTAACTGCGCAGTTCGTCCAGTACGACGGACAGGGAGGTGGTCGATCCGTCGAAGGTGAACTGCTCGATCTCTCCGTGTGTTTCCTTGAGGGAATCGATCAGCCTTCTGGAGTACTCCGCATGGAGAAACAGCTCGGGACCGTGAATGATCACGATCGGCATCTCGGCTGAAGGCGCCTTTGCGGGGGTTGAGGGCTTGCGGGCCATGGAGAGATCCTATGCGCAGAGTGCTCGGTGATGGAAGAGTGCTAGCATCATGGGAGAATGCGGTGCATGCGATGTGGACACCGCAGAGGAGGTTGCCGTTTCATGCGTTTTCTCCACGTGATCGAGGGGCCGGATTCGAAGACGGCATTCTCGTTGCCGGATCTCGAGCCTCAGCTCATCGGTCGATCGACCGAGGCGCTGCCGATCACGGATCCCTCGGTGAGCCGCAGACATGCCGAGATGACACCGGATGGCACCAATTGGTTCATCAGGGATCTCGAATCCACCAACGGAACGCTGGTCAACAATGAAGCGATCGAGGGTCGGACCTTGCTGCACCCGGGAGATCGGATTCGATGTGGTTCGAGCCTGTTCCTGTTCGACCAGACCCCCGAGGACAGGATTCCCATCCAGAGTCTGGAAAACGGGTCGTCGGAGCTCCAGATCACCCGCCGCCACACGCAAGCCGAAGGCAACCAGGGGCAGGGTGGAGATACACGAAGCCAGTTGAACCACGTGATCGCGGGAACCGAGCTTGCGATGAGCGACTCGGACCAGAATACGTATCTCGAGAGGTATCTGGATCTGATTCTCACCGCGACCACGGGAGAAAGTGCGGTGGTGATCGTCAATGCCACCCATCACTCCAAGGCGGATCTGATGATCGCTCGGCACCGAGACCCCAAGTCACTGGCACCCATTCAGCTGGACCAGGCCCTCGTGGATGACGTCAGATGCGAAGCCACTTCGGTCCTTGCGGAATCGACACCGACCTCTGAAGAACCAAGCCGTCGGTGTGTGGCAGCACCCCTGCGCTCCCGAGAGCAGGTCCGGGGGGTCGTCCTGGTGACCCTGGCTGAAGGCACCACACACATCGATCTCGAGCTGCTTCACGTCCTGGCAGGCCAGGCGGGAATGGCACTGGAACAACGCATACTCGTCGAGCAAGTGCTTATGAATTCAAGACTTGCCGCGATGGGCGAAACCGTGGCCGCGATCAGCCATGGCATCAAGAACATCCTCCAAGGCCTCCGCGGCGGGACGGATGCGGTCGCCGTCG
>NYVB01000123.1 GCA_002684315.1 Planctomycetaceae bacterium
GCAGGCCGGACAGGGAATCGAAGCCGTGTAGGCATGGAGACGTTCGCGCACGTTGTCGCTTTCCGTCTCTTCGATGCGTCTGCGCAGATTGGGCAGCACGCCCACGAATGTGAATCCCAGCTTCTTCTTGTCTGCATCGGTGGTGCCGTAGAGCAGCACCTTTCTCTGGGCCGGGCTGAGTTCGGAGTACGGGGTGGTTCGCTCGACCTCGATGTTGTCGAGGAAGCGGCGCATCTGGCGTCCGTACCAGATGTTCATTCGTTTTCCGTTCTTGCGCCACGGTTCGATCGCCTCCGCGACGGCACGGGTGGGGTCCGGAACGACCAGGCTTTCATCGAATTCGAGGATCGTGCCCAGACCGGAGCATTCCTTGCAGGCGCCATGCGGTGAGTTGAACGAGAAGAGTCTCGGTTCGAGAGATTCGAGGCTGCACGAAGGGTGATCAGGACAGGAGAAGCGACTGCTGAACCGATGCTCCTCCCAGGAGCCTTCGGGGGTCTCGACCAGAATGAGCAGTGAACTCTCTCCGGTGACGAGCGCGGTTTCGATGCTNTCAGCCAGACGTTGACGATCCTTGTCGGACACCTTGATNCGATCGACCACCGCTTCGATGTCGTGCATCTCGTATCGCCCGAGTCCGAGCGGGTTGTCTCCGCCTTCCTTCATCACGTCCCTGAGATCCACGATGGTGCCGTTCACGCGTGCTCGAACGAAGCCTTGCTGTTGCAGTGACTCGAGAATCTCCTTGTGAAAACCCTTCTTCGATCTGATGACCGGTGCGCACAGCTGGATCCTGCGTCCCTCGAATTGCTCCAGGACGGCCTCGATGATCTGTGTCGCGGTACTGGCTGAGATCGGCCTGCCGCAGGTCTTGCCGCCTTTGACGTGCCAACAGGTCGGGGTGCCGCACCGAGCATAGAGAAGTCTCAGGTAGTCCCATATCTCAGTCGTGGTGGCCACGGTGGATCGTGGGTTGTGGCCACTGGCCCGTTGGTGGATCGCGATGGTGGGGGGCAGGCCCTCGATCGATTCCAGATCGGGCTTCTGCATCTGGTCCAGGAACTGCCTTGCGTACGCGCTCAGCGATTCCATGTACTTACGTTGGCCTTCGGCGAAGATCGTGTCGAAGGCGAGTGAGCTTTTTCCGGACCCCGAGACTCCTGTGATGACGATGAGTTCGTCTCTGGGAAGCACCACATCAATCCCTTTGAGGTTGTGTTCTCTGGCTCCGGTGACCCGGATGGCGCTCGTTTTCACGGACTTTCTCGGCATGCTGATTCCCATCTCACAAGATGTTAGCCAAACCAAGGGAGGTGAAGCGATCTGATCAAAGTTTGTAAAAAGCGAGACTTTTGATTGAAAAGGTGGCCCCTGAAAGGAACATTGAACGAAGAAGGTATCCGAGTACCTTCCTTTCGAGAAAATCCCCCCTCTCCACGATCATGACACCTCTCACCATCAATCCTCCCGAATTGATCGAACACCACGACATCGTCGTGACCGTCGATCAGACTTCGTTTGATGGAACCAAGGTCGATCCCGAATCGTGCACGGTCCCGTCGGTGAATCCGCTCGCAGGCCTGAGCGTCGATCGCATCATATTGCGTCCCGCTCGTCGGTTGCGTTGAGCCCGCGCCAGCAGTCGACACTCATCGGTTCATGACCTCAATACCTGTCGGTCATCCACGTCGCTTTCGACCGGTTCNTCCCGCTCGTGAGCCGGGAATGCCTGCCTTGGTCGTCGTCTTGGTCTCGCCGTCCGTCTCGGGTGATTCGAGTTCCTCGATTCGATCACGCAGCTGTGCCGCCTTTTCGAAGTCGAGCTCGTCGGCGGCGGCCAGCATCTCCGTTTCGAGTGCATTGATGCGCTCTTCGGCATCGACGGTGACTTCATCACGACGTCCGACCGCTTCCTTCGCCGTGCGATGAGCGGAGAGTTCNCGCTCGATTCCNCGACGGATGGCCTTCTTGATCGTGGTGGGCGTGANNCCGTGCTCCTTGTTGTAGGCCAACTGNAGTTCNCNTCGTCGCTCGACCTCGTCCATGGCGGCCTGCATCTGTTCGGTGACCTTGTCGGCGTAGAGAATCGCGATGGAGTTCGCGTTTCGTGCCGCACGTCCCATCGTCTGGATCAGGCTGGACTGCGATCGGAGGAATCCCTGCTTGTCCGCATCGAGGATGCAGACCAGGGAGACTTCAGGAAGATCGAGCCCTTCACGAAGCAGATTGACTCCGACCAGAACCTCGAATGCGCCACTGCGCAGGTCCGCGAGGATGTCGAGTCGATCGAGCGTGTCGATCTCACTGTGCAGGTATCGAACCTTCAAGCCTTCCTTTTCGAGATATCCGGCGAGTTCCTCGCAGAGACGTTTCGTGAGTGCCGTGACCAGCACCCGCTCTCCCTTGGCCGCGCGGGCATGGCATTCCTTCACCAGATCGGGAACCTGGCCGCGAGCGGGGCGCAACTCGATGGGGGGATCGACCAGGCCGGTCGGTCGAATCACCTGCTCCACGATCTCGCCCTCCGATTTCTCGAGTTCATACTGTCCGGGAGTCGCCGAGACGTGAATCACCTGAGGCGTGATGGTCTCAAATTCATCGAGCTTGATCGGACGGTTGTCCAGAGCGCTTGGAAGCCTGAAGCCGTGGTCGACGAGGGTCTTCTTTCGAGCGCGGTCACCGAAGAACATCCCCTTGATCTGGGGGAGGGTCACATGTGACTCATCGATGATCACCAGCCAGTCATCCTCGGTTCGATCCTGCATCGATCGGAAGTAGTCCAGCAGGCAGAAGGCGCGACTGCCTGGTTTTCGCCCATCGAAGAATCGGGCGTAGTTCTCGATGCCCGAGCAGTAGCCGACTTCCTGNATCATCTCGAGGTCGTAGTTCGTTCTGCCCTGCAGGCGCTGGGCCTCGAGCAACTTGCCCTTCGAGCGCAGGTCGAGAACGGCGGCCTCGAGCTCTTCGCGAATCTCGACGATGGCATGATCACGCTGATCCTCGGGCATCACGTAATGGACCGCGGGGAAGATGTGAACCGTGGTCTCGTCCGCGAGAAGTTCCCCACTCACCGGATCGAAGAGCTGAAGCGACTCGACCTCGTCGCCGAAGAGGTCCACGCGAATTCCGTATTCCTCATAGGCGGGATAGACCTCGATGCAGTCGCCTCTGACCCGGAAGCAGCCACGCTCGGGATCGAGATCCTTGCGTTTGTACTGCATCTCGGAAAGCCCCATCAGAAAGGCNCGTCTGTCGATGNTGGCGCCNCTGTTGAGATGNATGACTCTCTTCGCNTATTCCNCCGGCGAGCCGAGCCCGTAGAGNCAGGACACGCTTGCGATCACGATCACGTCCTCGCGACTGAGCAGATTGCTCGTCGCGGCNAGACGCAGTCGNTCGAGATCGGGATTTCTCGAGGCATCCTTCTCGATGTAGATGTCGCGCTGGGGGATGTAGGCTTCCGGCTGGTAGTAGTCGTAGTAGCTGACGAAGTAGGACACCGCGTTCTCGGGGAAGAGTTCGCGCATCTCCTCGAACAACTGGGCGGCGAGCGTCTTGTTGTGGCTCACGATCAGCGTCGGTTTTCCCGTCCGCTCGATCACGTTGGCCATGGTGAAGGTCTTGCCCGTTCCGGTCGCNCCCAGCAGAGTCTGATAGGCGCGCTGCTCCTGAACCCCCTTGCACAGCTGGNCGATCGCCGCCGGTTGGTCACCGGCCGGCTGGTAGGGGCTCTTCAGTTTGAATTTGGAATCCGTCACGATGCGTTCCTCAACGACCTGTGGAGATCAGTTCCCGGGTGCTTCTCTTGAGCAGTGAGACCACCGGTGGTGTGGATGCAAGCAGCGCGAGAACGATCACCACGATCGTCCCGAGCACCATCGCCGGTAGCGGCAGTCTGAAGACGAGTTCGTCACCCGCCAGATCCCGGTGCAGCGACATGCCGATCTCCGCGAGGTAGATCCCCAGGACGATTCCGGCGATCGATGCGAGTATGCCCATCACGATGACCTCGCCGAAGATCGTGCGTGCGACCAGCCAGCGTGATCCTCCGATCGCTCGCAGCACGCCGTATTCGTATTTCTTCGCGGAGATACCGGCCGCCACGATGTTGCCCACGGCGAAACACGCCAGCAGAAGCGAGCCCAGTGCGACGGTGCTGCTGACCCCGAGAACGGTCGTTCCGACCTGCATCACGATTCTCTTGATCGCTCGTCCGCTGTTGAACGCNGCGCCNGGNGCNAGNGTCGACACCTGCTCTGCGAGTTCGAGNTCNCGGCTNTGATCGAANTCCTCGTCCAGCACCAGTTGGAGGATGTACGCCTCCTGGNTGTTGAAGTGCCTGCCGACCGCCNCGTAGTCCATGAAGACGCAGCTCACGGCATGTTCCATGTAGAGAGANCGGATGCCGAAGATCTGAGTCGCCACNTCGAGCCCTGCCGCTCCGACCACNCCCACGATCTCGAACGAGGTCTCNCNNCCTTCCGGTCCGAGNTCGATCCGCTCGCCCACNCCNAGNCCTCGGGCGGTGAGAAANTGNTCCGCNACNAGNATCGCNTCNCCATCCNGNAGTNTGGGNATNGCTTCTTCGGGTGTCCCCTGGATCCAATCGATNCGGTTCAACTCNAGAAANGACTCGGGTTCGAAACCGACGCAGATCACGTTCTTCGGNGCGAATGTGGAGACTCCGAGCTGNGCGTCCTCACCNAGTCTCAGTGGCAGATAGCCGACNGGTGAGGCGGCGACGACTCCNGGAAGTCCTGAGAGTCGCTGCAACTCNTCGTCGGTCAGGCCCGTGGTCTTGAAGATGAATCCATCCGCGAANCGCACGCGNTCGACGATCGAATCNAGAATCGAAAGTCCGTGACTCCAGGTGCTGGTGAGNATGGCCATGCCNACCATCAAGGCACCGGCGGTCAGTCCAAGTCGGTAGGGAGCGGTCTTGATGGCGCCCTTCAGAAGTCCGTGGGGGATTCGCAGGATCTTCTCGCCCAGAGGGCCCAGAACTGGAACGAGAATCCAGCAGAGCATCGGCATCACGAGGAAGAAACCACCGACCAGCAGCGGCATGCCGATGATGCTGTAGAGCCAGAATCTGGTCTGCGTGTCCGGTACCAACATGAGGAGAATCTGCACCGTGATCATGCCCAGGCCGGCCAGCGCGCATTTCACCACACCGCGAAATCGAGGTGGTCTGGATTCCGTGACCAGGGCGGTCATCGGACTGACCCGTGAGGCGAGAAACGCCGGCAGCATCGAACCCAGGATTCCCGCACCGATCGAACCCACCAGGGAAAGGCCGATCGCGATCCATGAGGGATGAATGCCAGCAGGAAGAAAATCTGAGAACCAGAAGATCAGTGCCCAGGCCATCGCCATTCCCAACGGGATGCCGATCAACGCACCGCTGATCGAGATCATGAATCCGAGAATGATCTGTGACAGAAACAGTTGTCGTCGTTCGGCTCCGATGAGTCGGGCTATTGCCAGCTCACGCAGTTGTTCCGCGAGAGCGGTCGTCATTCCGGTGGCCACGATCACGGAGCATGCCAGGAATCCGATGACGGCCGCGAGAACGAATGCGATGTGCGCGCCCGCGACCTGGCGGTCGAATCCCGAGCGGATTCTTTCCGTGGGTTCGAGCACGAGAGGGAGTTCGACCTCATCGCCGTATTGTTCCAGCCAGAGTTCGGAATCGACGTCGTCCTCGAGAATGAGACTGAACACGTCGATCTTCCGAGTGCCACCCACCGCATCCATCAAGGTCTTCAGCGCGAGTTCGACCTTCGGTTTCTGAAAAGCCCCCAGAAGCGGACGTTCCTGGATTCCGACGACTTCGAGTTCGATCGGCGGGCCGAATCTCTGGACGATCAACGTGTCACCGATCGTCGCGGACAACTTCTTCGAGGTGAGTGGATCGATGACCACTTCGTCGGTAGCGGCGACCGGACGGCCCGCGCTCAATTCGGTCTGCATGAAATTGTTGTCGGGGTCGATCTTCGCCCCGCGTGCTCCGACCGTCAGCCTTCGGTCTCGACCGAATTCATCCTTTTCACCGTCCTTGAGAGTCAGCGTGAGTGAACCGCCCAGTCGTGCTCCGGTCTGTTTGACGCCCGGCAGGTCGTTGAGGTGACTGACGTCCTCTTCCGGGAATCGTGACGCGTTTTCGTCGATGACCCTCAGATCGGCCGCACCCACGATGTTGTCGATGCGTGATTCGACGCTGGCGCGCATCGAATTCATACCGGTCCCTATCGCGCAGACGAGTGCGGCGGCGAGGGCGACTGAACCTGTCAGGAGCAGTGACCGGCTAGACCGGCCCCGCAACTGACGCAGCGCGAGCTGCCAGCTCGGATGGGTCGAGTTCTTGGGCATCGATCACTCCGGCATTTCGACCATCTCGCAGAACGAAGACCTGGCGACAACGTGCCGCGGCCTCCGCTTCGTGAGTGACCATGAGCACGATCATTTTTCGTTCCCCGGCAAGCCGCTCCAGGACCGACCACAACCGATCGCTCGAAACCATGTCAAGGTTTCCCGTGGGTTCGTCGGCGAAGAGGATGGGGGGAGAGAAGAACAGTGCGCGTGCGATCGCGACTCTCTGTTGCTCTCCGCCGCTGAGTGCGTCCGGGCGGTGGTCGGTTCGATCCGAGAGACCCATGTCCTCCAGAAGCGAGCGTCCTCTGGCATCCAGTTCCGCTGGAGGCATCTTCTCGAGCACTCCGGGAAGCATCACGTTCTCCAACGCGGTCAGCGTGGGAAGAAGATTGAATTTCTGAAAGATGACCCCCACGCTGCGTCTGCGGTACATCGTGAGTGCCTGTTCGTCGAGTTCGTTCACCGACGTCTCGCCCACGACCATCGTGCCTCTGTCCGCGTTGTCGAGGCCGGAAAGCAGATGGAGGAGCGTGCTCTTGCCACTTCCCGAGGCACCCATCACTCCGTAGAAGCCCGGTGCATCGATGGTGAGGTCGACGCCTCTCAAGGCATCCACGCGACGTCCCCCGACCTTGTAGCTCTTGGCCAGATCACGAACTTCGATGCGCTGCATGTTTGGGGTCGAGGACTCAGCCATTCCGTTCATCGTAGGTCGCTGAATCCATCAGTCCATCAAGAGGGGAGGAATCAGTGACCGTAATTTTCACCAACCACCCGGCCTGATAGGGGTCGTTGTTGAGAATCGAGGGGTCCGACGCGAGGGCTTCATTGACTTCCTTGACTTCACCCCCGACCGCTGAAATGACTTCGGCGGTCGTCTTCACGGATTCGACTTCGCCAAGTGAGCCACCGGCATCGATCGAGGACCCGGCGGGGGCCATCTCGACGTAGGTGATGTCCGTCAGTTCGTCGGCGGCGTGCTGGGTGATCCCGATGGTGACCATGTCACCCTCGAGACGAAACCATTCGTGTGATTCTGAGTAACGGCAATCACCTGGGCTGGACATTGATGAATCCTTTGGAAGGGGAGCTGGTTCGAAGTTCGGAGATGGGGGACGTTCCTGNGTCACCATAGTAGCCAGAACACGGCTTCAGGATCTTCCCGAAGCGATTGTCATCCGGTATGAGCGCCCTTGCCGGGCCCCTCCAGATCGATTCCAGACCAATCGGGGGGTTTCCTCTGGTGCCAGACCTCCCGGGATGCCGACTTTCAATCATATCCATGGCGCACTGCCGTCTTTCCGCAGCCGCTGTTAGACTTTCAGTTCAACGTTTCGCCTCAAGGCATACCACCCCTCAGCAAGGAGTCGCTCTTGCAGGCTCAGATCCTACTCACCCTCGCCGGTGGCTCACTTAAATCATTTGTCGATTCTGGCGAACTCGCGCTTGAAGACATTCCCGCCTTCGCGATGCGTGAATTCGATCTTCGAGGATTGAACATGCCCGCTTCGATGTTCGCCGGGTGTTCTCTCGATGTGTTCGACCGTCTCCGAGACAAGGCCGACAAGGCCGGTTGTCCCGTTCTGACGCTCACCGAAGAGACGCCACTGCGATTCTCCGATGCGTCTCCCGGAGACCTCAACAAGACCTTCGATCGAGTGAGTCGACTGGCGACCGCCGCCAACCGGCTCGGCTGCAATGCCCTGACCATCAGCTGTGAAGCGCCCAAGGACACCGATGAAGTCTTCGAACGGATGGCCATGTCCATCAAGAAGGTGATTCAACGCATCGAGAATTTCGATCTGAACCTGCTGGTCGCCCCGACCGATGGTCTCACCAGTGATCCTGATCGACTGACCGCGCTCATCAAGAAGGTCGGGGGCTTCAAGATCGGCTCCTTTCCTCGCTTCGATCACGCCGAAAAGACTCCGGATCCCTCCGACACGATGCGAAAGCTCGCCCCGTATGCGGGGGGCATGGAAGCCGTCGTGACCAGTGGAAAAGGTGGCATCGCTCAGGTCGCCGCCTACGAGGCGATCGAATCCGTCTTGAACGTCGGCTACCAGAACACCCTCGCCATTCGTTTCGCCGGCAAAGGCGATCCCATCGAGATGATTCGTTCCGGCCGCCGACAGATCGCCGAGGCACTCGGACAGGTCGAAGTCGACGAGGAACTCGAGGAGATGCTGCAGGCACTCGAGGCCGAGGCGATCGCCGAGGCCGCGCAGAATGGTGGAGAGGCTCCCGCGGAATCGAAGCCCCAGCCGGCTGCGGAAATGGATCCACTTGCGCGAGCGCTGAGTGAAGCACTCGGAGCGGATGACTCCTCGGATGACCCCAAGGAACCCAGCGATGAATCGAAGGACGATGATTGAATCCCTGAAGGGTGGCGCCGCCATCAAAGAGCTTCGGTCCCCGAACATGATCGTGACGATCGACGGCCCTGCCGGAAGCGGCAAGACCACGGTCGCCCATTCACTCGCACGTCATCTCGGACTCGACAGTCTGGATACCGGTGCGATGTATCGCTCGGTCGCTCTGCTGGCCATCGAGGCCGGGGTGTCCCCGGAACAACACGAAACTGTCGTGGCACTGGCCCGACAGCATCGAATCGACTTCGACTGGAACTGCACGCCTCCTCGCATCCTCCTCGACGACCGTGATGTCGACGCGAGGCTGCGGCAGACGGATGTGAGTGAGATCGTCTCGCGCATCGCGGGCATCCCTGAATTGCGAACCACCATGGTCGACGCACAGAGAGCCATCGCCGCTCGGCATCCCCGGCTGGTCACCGAAGGTCGTGATCAAGGATCCGNCGTGTTTCCAGACGCTGAAGTGCGCTTCTATCTCGATGCGGATTCAGGGGTGCGTGCCACACGTCGAGCCCTTGAGATGCGTGCCCGCGGCGAGAACTGCGATGTCGAGGAGATTCGCCGTGCGATCGAGGCCCGTGATCAAAGCGACCGTGGACGCAAGGATGCACCGCTCACGATTCCAAACGGAGCGATTCGCATCGACACCGGTGAACTGAGCGTGGATGAGGTCGTCTCGATTCTCATCGATCACGTCCGCGAGCAGTGCGGCTCAGACTTCGAAGGCGACTCGTGATGACGTTCGGTGGCCGATTTCGTGTCGGCCGTCGTGCACCCTCCCGCCCCTGGTACAAGCTCTTCTGGTGGGACGCATGCTCGTTTCTCTGTCTGGTGTGGCTCAAGGTCTTCCATCGGATGATTTCGGTCGGTTTCGAGCGAATACCGGAAGAAGGTCCCGTGATCTTCGTCTCCAATCACCAGTCCTACTACGACCCGTTGATCAACGGCTGTGCNGTGAATCGCAGGCAGTACAGTGCGATCGCAAGCAGTCACCTCGCACGNTTCAAGCCNCTGGGNTGGCTTCTCAGTTCGTATGGAACAGTCTTCGTCGCGGCNAGCGCGGGGGACAAGGGAGCGCTCAAGGCGGCCTTGTCCGAACTCAAGCAGGGCTCCTGNGTTCTGATCTATCCNGANGGAAGCCGCTGCAGCGANGGATTCGTCGAGGNCTTNGAAAANGGCATNCTTCTGNTGTTGAANCGNTCCGNNGCGACNGTCTACCCCATNGGAATNGACGGGGCNTTCGANGTCTGGCCCAGATCNCGNGTTCTGCCCAGACTNTGGGGNCGTGGNCGCATCGCGACGGTCTGNGGCNAACCCATCGANGGTGCCNCCCTGTTCAAGGAAGGGCCTCAGGNCGCTCTGGAGCGACTGCATCTGGAAATCGACACGCTTCGNCTCGAGGCGCGTAGGATCTTGCGCGAACGCAGTGGNGGGCGATGGCCCGCTGCAGGGCCGTTGGACGNCCCTTCGCCGAAACTCCAGACACGATCCTGAGATCATGAAACCAGTCGATCCACGANAGAANGCCACNGATGTCGCACGNCATCTGCAGGAGCACGGNCACGTCGCGTATTTCGCAGGCGGATGCGTTCGTGATCGTCTGCTCGGNCTCGANCCGGCCGACTACGACATCGCCACCGATGCNACGCCCGATCGAGTGAAGGCGCTCTTTCCNCATGCGATGAGCGTGGGGGAATCCTTCGGTGTNATGCTCGTCAGGCGNGGNGGNCACACTCTGGAAGTCGCGACCTTCCGCAGCGACGGGCGCTATCTCGACGGNCGCCANCCGGANTCCATTCGATTCGGAAGCGAGNTNGAAGACGCGGCTCGNNGGGATTTCACCGTGAACGCGATGTTCGAGGANCCCNTCANTGGNCGATTGATCGATCACTTCAANGGNCGATCGGATCTTGAAGGACNACTTCTNCGNGCGGTGGGNGTGCCGNNNGAACGTCTNNCCGANGATCGCCTGCGNGTNCTNCGAGCCGTCAGATTCGCCGCTCGTTTCGANNTTGAAATCGANGCGGNNACCGCTGCCGCANTNCAGNCNGATCCCACGCTTNNCGGCGTGAGTCGTGAACGTGTGGGCGGCGAGCTTCGACGNATGCTCGCNCATCCGACCAGAGAGCGAGCGGTCCGNCTTCTTGANTCCTTCGGCNTCGATGTCGCGGTGCTNGGGACGTCCCNNCNGCCGACCGGNGGCCGACCATCNCTGGCNGGACTGGCTTCGGTGGTGCGTGATCCCATCGACGGGCTCGCCGCCTGGTTGCTCGATCAGGAGTGCTCCTTCGATCGTGACATGATTCGTGCACTGAGAGACGGTCTTCTTCTGGCCAACAGGGAGGTGCGAAGGCTGGAATCCATTCTGACGATGGTGCAGGGGGTCGAAGAGGGCTGGGATCGGTCAGCAATCGCGGGCCGAAAGCGCATGGCGGCTCGGGAGGAATTTCCGACCGTGCTCGAACTGATCGAGGCACGTGATGCCGCTGCCGGTCTTCGTGTGAAAACGGATCTCGTCGAACTCGA
>NYVB01000018.1 GCA_002684315.1 Planctomycetaceae bacterium
GACCATGGGCCAGCTGACTCCCGAGTTCCTGTCGTTGAAGTTCCAGCGCCAGGACGGTCTCGCCGCGGCGCAGGTTCGTGAAGTCCAGGCGCTGGTCGACTACAACGTCTCCATCGCACGACTGTTCGAAACGATGGGAATCGGTCTGCGAATGAATCAGATCGAGCTCGTGGAAGTCGATTCAGGAGAGAGCCGCGCCAGATGACCAAGAGAATTCTTCAACCCACCGACGAGAACATCGAGCGTTGCGCCCGGCACGTCGTCGCGGGCGGCCTGGTGGGCATCCCCACCGAGACCGTCTATGGCCTGGCCGCCAATGCCGCGGATGATGCCGCCGTCGCCGCGATCTACTCGGCGAAGTCACGACCGACCACCAATCCCCTGATCGTGCATGTCGCCAACACCGAACAGGCCAAGCCTTTCGTGCAGGATTGGAACGACGACTGCAAGCGTCTCGCGGAGGCGTTCTGGCCCGGACCATTGACCCTCGTCCTCGCCCGCAGTTCCGAAGTCAGCGATCTGGTCACCGCCGGTCACGACACGGTCGCGGTTCGTTCGCCAGCCCATGATGTCGCTCGCCGTCTGATCGAAAGCGCCGACCGGGCGTTGGTCGCTCCGAGTGCCAATCAGAGCGGGCAGGTCTCCGCGACCGACGCACGGCACGTCATCACCGAATTTCCGCTCGAGGATTTTCCCGTGCTCGACGGAGGCGCCTGCGCACTTGGAATCGAATCGACCGTCCTCGACCTGGCCGGTGAGACGCCGCTGGTGTTGCGACCCGGTGCCGTCACCGTGCGGGCATTGAGAAACATCATTCCAAACGTCGAGGTCCCCGTGATCGGAGAACAGACCAACGCGCCTGGAACGGCGCTGAGGCACTACGCGCCTCGAACGCCGACCGTTCTGGTCGAATCCGCACGCTTCGACGAACGTCTCGATGAACTCGATGAGGGTGTCGCCGTGATCTCGATCGGTCACCGACGGCTTGGATCACAGCATGTGCTGGTCGAGATGCCCGAGGATCCGGATGAGTACGCTCGTCGACTGTACGCAGGTCTGCGAGAAGCCGACGAGTCCGAGTGCGGATTGATCGTCGTGGAGATCCCACCGTGGAGCGGTGGCCTCTGGCGTGCCATCAACGATCGTCTTCAGAGAGCCTGCGTCCCGCCGCTCAATCCCTGAGCGGGTTGTTCATCGGAATCTTGACGTCCAGGTCCCGCGCGCACTCCTGCGCGATGCCGTAGCCCGAATCCGCATGGCGGAAGACGCCCATCATGGGGTCGTTCGAAAGGACTCGCGCGAGGCGCTTGGCACTGGCATCGGTGCCGTCGGCGACGATCACCTGACCCGCGTGCTGCGAGAACCCGATGCCGACGCCACCACCGTGGTGGAAGCTGACCCAGCTGGCACCCGAGGCGATGTTGGTCGCGAAGTTCAGGATGGGCCAGTCGCTCACGGCATCGGTGCCGTCCAGCATCGATTCCGTCTCTCGGTTCGGGCTGGCGACGCTGCCACAGTCGAGGTGGTCGCGCCCGATCACGATCGGGGCCGAGACCTTTCCACTGGCCACCAGCTCGTTGAACAGCAGGCCGGCCTTGTCTCGTTCACCCAGGCCAAGCCAGCAGATTCTGCAGGGCAGTCCCTGATAGGCGACTCGATCCGCGGCCATGGTGAGCCAGCGATGAAGCGAGGTGTCTTCGGGGAAGAGTTCCATCAAGGCCTTGTCGGTCACTTCGATGTCCTTGGGGTCGCCCGAAAGCGCGCACCATCGGAAGGGCCCGCGACCTGTGCAGAACTGAGGTCTGATGTAGGCCGGAACGAATCCCGGGAACGCGAAGGCGTCCGCGAAACCGTTGTCGAGCGCGCGTTGTCTGATGTTGTTTCCGTAGTCGAACGTCTTCGCACCGGCGGCCTGAAGGCGGACCATGATGCGGACGTGTTCCTCCATGGTGTCCATCGAACGCATGACGTAATCGTCCGGATCGGACTCTCGAAGAGCGTCCGCTTCCTCGCGGCTCATGTCGACCGGGTAGTACCCGACCAGCGGGTCATGGGCCGATGTCTGATCGGTCAGGGTGTCCGGCACGATGTCGCGTTCTTCGAGACGGCGAAGCAGGTCGACGGAGTTGCCGAGGTATCCGATCGAGAGCGCCTTCTTCTCCGCCTTGTAGGCGAGAGCGCGATCGATCGCGACATCGAGGTCGGTCTCGATCTCATCGAGATAGCGATCATGGACGCGTTTCTCCAGGCGTTCCCGACAGGTGTCCGCGATCAGGCAGGTTCCTTCGTTCATGGTGACGGCAAGTGGCTGGGCGCCTCCCATGCCTCCGCAGCCGCCGGTGACGTTCAGGGTTCCCGCGAGCGTGCCCCCGAAGTGTTGTCGCGCGCATTCGGCGTAGGTCTCGTAGGTTCCCTGGAGAATGCCCTGGGTTCCGATGTAGATCCACGACCCCGCGGTCATCTGGCCGTACATCATGAGGCCTTCCGCACAGAGGTCGTCGAAATGTTCCTGCGTCGCCCAATGGGGCACGAGGTTCGAGTTCGCGATCATCACGCGCGGTGCGTCTTCGTGGGTCTTGATGATGCCCACCGGTTTGCCGGATTGAACCAGCAGGGTCTCGTCGGCTTCGAGCGAACGCAACGAGGCGACGATCGCATCGAACGCCTCCCAGCTGCGGGCCGCCTGCCCGCGACCNCCGTAGACCACCAGNGCTTCGGGGCGTTCGGCCACTTCNGGGTCGAGGTTGTTCATGAGCATGCGCATCGCGCCTTCGGCCTGCCAGGTCTTGCAGGTCATCTCGAGGCCGTGTGGNGCGCGAATGGTCCGTTGTTCTGTGGTGGTCGTCATGCNGGCATTCTAGCCTGCATCACAGCCCTCCCGAGGCAATGGATTCAGCAATCCGTGCGATATCTGGAGCCGGGGGACGATCATCGGTGAGGGGGGTCACCAGGGCCCGGATCCGATCGAAGGCCGATTCGACTCCGATGCCGGAGCGAAGGGGCCTCTGGTGCTCCATGGCTTCCGCCATCACGAGGAGCTCGATCGCCAGCACGTCTCTCGTCAGAATGATCGATTGGCGGGCCAGATTCGCGGAGGTGGCCCCCATCGAGTTGTAGTCCTCGATGCCCGCGGAGGTGGAGATGTTGCCCACACTGGCGGGGTTCGCGATCGTCTGCAGTTCGTTGCAGCAGGCCGCCGCGGTGTACTGGGCGATCATGTAGCCGGAATGAAGCCCCGGCTTGGGAGCGAGATAGGCGGTGACCGAGTTCTCCACGTCTTGGCCCGAGAGCACCCAGAAAACTCGTCGTTCGGCGATTCCCGCGACGTGCACCAGTGCGATGCGCAGGGTGTCCAGGGCGATCGCAAGCGGCATCCCGTGGAAGTTGCCGCCGGAAAGAATCGTGTCGTCGTCACTGAAGACCACGGGATTGTCCGTGACCGCACCGAGTTCACGTTCGATCGTCTCTCTGACGTAGGTCATGGCATCGATGGCCGCACCGAGGATCTGAGGGGCGGCCCGCAGGCAGTAGGGGTCCTGAACCCTGGGATCCCCCAGGGCATGATCGTCGACGATCTTCGAGCCTTCCAGAAGTTCCAGCACGCGACGCGCCACTTCGATCTGCCCCGGTTGTCTTCTCACGGAGTGAATCCGAGGATCGAAGGGGCCATGCGAACCTCGGCAGGCATCGACCGACATCGCCGTTCCGATCATCGCGCATTCGATCAGTCGGGCGGCATCCGCACAGCACAGTGCCCCGGTCGCCGCCATCATGTGTGTTCCGTTGAGAAGGGCGAGCCCTTCCTTGGCTTCCAGGACCAGGCCTTCCATGTTCGCGGCCTTGAGTGTGGTCGCGGTCTCCACCACCTCGCCCGACACCCGGCAGGTGCCTTCGCCGATCAGGGCGAGGGCGACGTGTGCCAACGGCGCGAGGTCACCTGAGGCGCCCACGGAGCCTCGAGATGGCACCACGGGAAGGAAGTCGTGTTCAAGATGCCACACCAGTCGTTCGATCGTCTCGATCCGAACGCCCGAATGACCACGCGAGAGACTTCCGGCNAGAAGCAGCATCATGGCGCGAACGACGTCATCCGGAAGGGGTTCACCCACAGCCGCGGCATGGCTGCGCACGATGTGTCTCTGAATCTCATGGACCTGCTCGGGCTCGATGCGAACCTTCGAGAGCGAGCCGAAGCCGGTGTTCAGGCCGTAGACCGGATCGACGTGTTCCGCCGCTTTGGCGACCACCGCGCGTGCGCGGGCCACGTTCTCCCTGGCCGAGGGTGCGATCGAGACCGACGCTCCGAAACGAGCGACCGCTTCGACCTCATCGATGGTGAGCGGGCTTCCGTCGAGCGTCACGGTAGTGGGGGTGTGTTCTGGCATCGGGTCGCCAGCCTAGGTTCTCGAGGGCCGTGAGGCCAACCCAAACCATCCGCAAGTGGTGCCTCGACTCCATCCAGTGTCTCAAACGGTCATTCACCCTCGTCTTCGCAGCCACCGACGAAACGCGCCCATGACCAGAAGATGCAGACGTGCCTGCGTCGCACCGTAGAAATACCAGGGCAGATTCGGAGCGTAGTCCTGAAGAGCGGCAAGCGTGACACCACCTTCCCGGACGAATCTGAATTCGAAACGTCCGGTGTCCGAGCCGTTCTTGCGAACAAGAAGACCATCTCGAATCGACATGATCTCACGGTCGAGAGCCGACGCGGTCTCGTCTCGTTCGAGGTGAAGCAGGGGGATCAGTCCGAAGAGTCGGATCATCACGCGAGCCACACCACCATCTTCGGTTGGTGTGCAGGTGACCTTGAGCAGAGGGCGGCTCCAGCGGCCCAGCCAACGCCAGTATTCGCCGCAGGTCTTTTCCATCGACCAGCCTTGCGGCGCTTTCATCCTCTGGATCGACCGCACCAGGCGTCTGTTGTTGATGACCACGCGATCCTGGCGGCGAACGGTGCGGCGGGGGTCCTCCTCGGCGGCATCGTTTCTGGTGGCATCATCCAGAGCGGTGTTGAAGTCGACCAGCGGTTGGTCTTCGCGAAGCCGCTCGAGCAGGCGATTGGGTTCGGCAAGGGTCGGTGATTTCAGGCTGGCGACGAGCGGCAGAACGAGGCTCTTGGGTTCGCCGCTGAAGAGCATCACCCAGAGCGTCGAGATCTTGGGTGATGAGATCGGNACCGACACCGTGAATGGTCTTCGTCCCAGTTGATGNGCCGTGCGCAGAACCATCTCCCCATAGGTCATCTTCTCGTCGATGCCGAGGTCGAACGTTCCCGACCAGTCATCCTCCTTGAGCACGATTTCAAAGGCTCGAATCACATCCACAAGGGCGATCGGTTGCGTGGGTGTGGTGGTCCAACGTGGCAGGACCATCGCGGGCAGTCGTTGAATGAGCCGGACCATCATCCGCAGCGAGGATCCACCGGCGCCGATGACGAGGCCGGCTCGCAATCGCGTCAGGTTGGCGTCTCCCGCTCCCAGGGTGTTGCCGACTTCCCGTCGTGATTCGAGGTGTTGCGAGAGTCGTTCACCCTCTTCGGCCTTGCCCAGTCCGCCCAGGTAGACGATTCGTCCGACCCCGGCTTTCTCCGTGGCGATCCGCACGTTGTCCGCCAGGAGGAGGTCCAGGTTTTCGAAGCGTGCCTGAGTCAATCGCGACTGAGGTGACATCGAATGCACCAGATAGATCAGGATGTCCACGTCCTCGAGCACCTCGGCCAGGGCTTCGGGATCGAAGAGGTCGCATCGGCGCCAGGTGACGCCGTCCTCGTCCTCGCCTTCGATCGGACTTCGCGAGAGGCTTCTGGTGAGTGCGACGATCTTGAAGCGACGTCCCAGTTCCCGACGAAGCGCCCGACCGACGAATCCTCCCGCTCCCGCGATGGCGATGGTCATGGTGGCGTCTGATGTTCTGGTTGTCGTCTGCATCGTGCTTCAGTGACTCCTGGAAGCATCCTAGGCACTTCGAGCTTCGGGAGCGGGTAGACTTGAGATCATGATCAACGCAATCCAGCGATACATGATTCTCTTCGGCGCACTTCTGCTCACGCCATTTATCGTCATGCCCGCGATCGCCTGGCGATTGTCCGACTGGGGCGGTCCCTCGCCACTCACTCACGGGGCGCAATCTCCGTTCATGGCTGATCTCGGACTTCTTCTGGCCCTGGTGATTCTGCTCGCTCTGGGAGGCGTCGTGTCCCGTGGTCTCAACACCGCGGTGGGTCTGTTCGTCATCGGCTTCGGCGTGTGTCTGATCGCCTTTCGCTGCGACACGGTCGAGACCTTCGCGTGGTCCGAAGCCTCCATCTGGGCACTCGGGGTGGAGACCATTCTCTGGATTCCGATCGTCGCCGTGATCACGATCGTGGTCTTTCGATTTTCGAAAGGGCTTCGCGACGTCTACAGCGACTACAGCACGCCGCCGGCGGGAAGCATCGAGTCCCTGCGCGGTCGCGATGGGCTTGCGATGCTGCTCTGCGGAATCCCCGCAGTGGGGGTGACCTGGGCGTTGCTGGCCAATTGGAGCAACGGGCAGGTGCTGGGAGCGGTCTTCGCAGGGGCGGTGGTCGGTGGTGTGATCGGACGACTCGCTCTTCCCCGGACCCAACCAGTTCTTCTGTTCGTCGGCCCGATTCTCGTCGGTGGTCTCGCACAGATCGTGCTGGCAAGCGGGTTTTCAGGAACGATGTCGGACGCCCTCGTGGCCGGCACCGCGCCACGGCTTCTGTGGGTGATGCCTCTGGACTGGGTGGGTGGCACACTGGGCGGCAGCGCCTTCGGCCTCGGCGTTGCCCGCATGTTCTTCGGCGAGACCCTCGAGCTGGCGGCCAGACCCCAGGCGACCGTTCGCGCGTGAGTCTCGATTCACCGGAAGAACTTCCTCCCCGGTCAGCCCCGTCAGCCTGCGTCCGTGTAGACTTCAGTCATGTCACTCATAGTCACCGGAACGCTTGGAATTGATTCGATCGAAACGCCCACTGGAAACGCCCAGCGTGTTCCGGGGGGCTCAGCCGCCTACTTCAGCGCAGCCGCAAGTGCGCAGGGGCCCGTCCGTCTGGTGGGCGCCGTCGGCGAAGACTGGCCGGAGGCGCATCGCTCGGTGCTTGCATCCTTCAGTGAGGTCGATCTGGCCGGACTCGAGCAGCGTGACGGGTCTCAGACCTTCGCCTGGGGTGGCCGCTACCACGACAACATGAACGTTCGCGACACCCTCTTCACCGAGCTCGGGGTGCTCGAGGAGGCACCGCCCGCGGTGCCGGAATCCTTTCGGGACAGTCGCTACGTCTTTCTCGCGAATTCCCACCCGGGCGTGCAGAACTCCTTTCTCGACCAACTGCCCGACCGTGTGCTCACGGTCCTCGACTCGATGGACCTCTGGATAGACATCGCCAATGCCGATCTTCACGCGCTCATCGCTCGCGTCGACGGTGTGATGCTCAATGATTCGGAAGTCCAGCAACTCACCGGCATCGGCAATCCCTACTCGGCGGGTCGGCGCATCCTCGAGATGGGACCATCCTTCGTCATCGTCAAGAAGGGCGAGCACGGGGCGATCCTGGTCCATGAAGATGGTGTCGCCACGATGCCGGCATTTCCGGTCGCACTCGAAGGCGTGGTCGATCCCACCGGAGCTGGCGACAGTTTCGCCGGTGGTTTCATGGCCTATCTCAATCGTGTCGATCGCTGTGATCTCGAGGCCCTGAAGTCCGCGCTCGCCTGGGGCACCGTCACCGCAAGCTGCACCATCGAAGCCTTCGGGCTCGAGGGGCTGCGCGGACTCGACATGGCCTCGCTCGAGAAACGACTCGAGGTGTTTCGATCGGCGACGCACTTCGAATGATCCGTCTCCGACATGCCAACGACCCCAAGGAGAGACCGATGGTCCTGTTTCGTCTCATGCTTCCCTGTCTTCTGTCGTCCTTCATCGTCGAGGCATCGGTCTCCGAGACCNCCTCGAACTGGGATCGTTTCAATGACATTCCCCGCGCCAGGGAAGTCAATGCCGCGAACATGGAGTCGCGACGTCTGATGACCCCGGTCGGGACCCGCAACGTCAGATGGGATCTCGATGCCGGGCTTGCGTTCGTACGACTCGACGGCGAGTGGACCGTGGTGGATCTCCAGACCTGTGAGATTCGAGAGGATGCTTCGGACCTCGACGTCCCCCGAGCCACGAAGAAGTCAGACGGCGAGGATGGTCGAAGAAGACGGTGGAACGGCCCCGCACGTGGTCGTCAGGCGACTCGGGTCGTCTCCCCGAACGAGACGTGGACCGCGGTTCACGAGGACAACAACGTTCTTCTCATCGACGATACCGACGTCACGCGTGCCATCACCACCGAAGGCACCGACCGGATGCGTTACGGCACCGCCAGCTGGGTCTACGGCGAGGAACTCGATCAGTCGAGTGCCATGTGGTTTTCACCGGACGAGAAGTCCCTTGCGTTCTACGCATTCGATGTCTCCGAGGTGCCCGACTACTTCCTGCTCTCCGGATTGACCAAGCTTCGAACCACGATCATGGACGAGGCCTATCCCAAGCCCGGCGATGCCAACCCCATCGCGGGACTGCGTGTCTACGACATCGAGTCCGGAAAGACGATCACGGCGCAAGTCGGCGAGGAGTCGGATCAGTACCTGTATCGCGTCGCCTTCTCGCCTGATTCGCGATTTCTCACCTCTCTCCGGATGAATCGGCTGCAGAATCAGTTGGAGCTTCTGGTGATCGATCCCACCAGCGGTGCCTCTCGCACGCTGATCTCCGAGACCCAGCCCACCTGGGTGGCGCACGACCCGGAAATGAGATGGCTCGAGGACGGCCGACGATTCATCTGGTCCTCCGAACGTTCCGGCTTCAAGACCTACGAGCTCTGGGACATCGAGGATGGCCTGCTTGCCGTGCTCGGCCCGGGCGATTTTCCATCCAGTTCGATCGTCGAGGTTCGCGAGGATCCCGAACTGCCTGGTGGTGGCCGTCTGATCTTCAGCGGCAACGGTGGAGCTCATCCACTCAACGTCCATCTCCATGCCGTCGACTTCGATGGCGGGGGGCACATGCGTCTCACCGGTGACGGACTCACTCATTCAAACTTCTCCGTCGCGCCCGACCTCTCCGCGACCGTGGCGCTCGGCCAGGCCTGGGATGCCCCGCCCGCACTCATGGTCTATTGCGCCGAAGCCACCGAGCCGCTGGTCCTGGCGAAGACCGACACCTCCAGACTCACCGACTCCGGAAGACGTCCTTCGGAACTCTTCGAATTCATCACCGAGGATGGAACCGAGACCTGTTTCGGCCGGATTCACTACCCACGTGATTTCGACACCTCGAAGTCATGGCCNNTTCTGGTNGANGTCTACGGTGGNCCNGAATCCAGTGCGATCACCAATCGTTTTTCGGTCTCCAATCCGATGACCGAGTTCGGTTTCGTCATGGTCCAGATCGACAATCGTGGCACGGAGGGTCGAGGCAAGGCTTTCGAAGGCGCGACCTACCTCAAGCTCGGCCTGACCGACCTCGATGATCAGNCCCACGGCGTGAGGACGCTGCTCGAACGCCACGATCATCTCGACCCCGAGCGCGTCGGCATCACCGGTCATTCCTACGGCGGCTACATGAGTGCGCTCGCCGTCCTCCGGCACCCCGACGTCTTCTCGGTCTCGGTCGCAGGGGCGCCCGTCACCGACTGGCGGAACTACGACACCATCTACACCGAGCGGTACATGCGCACGCCCGATGAAAACGCCGAGAACTACGATGCCGGAAGTTGCGTGAAGCTCGCTCGAAATCTCGAAGGGGAGTTCCTGCTTCTGCATGGCATGGTGGATGACAACGTCCATCCCTCGAACGCCTGGCAGCTCGCCAGTGCGCTTCAGAGTCTCGACATCCCCTTTGAGATGCAGTTCTTTCCCGACAGCGCGCACGGCATCTACTCCCCGGCCTTTCGTTCCGCGAAATGGTCGTTCCTCGTGGACCACCTGGTCGGTTCCGAGCAGGATGCGCCGTGAGCGAGCTTCCTCCCGATCGATCTCACGTTCTCACCGAGGCCGAACACCTGAGTGGGCGTGATCTCGGCTCGGCATCGATCGAGGAATCGATCGAGTGGTTTGCGGAGGATCACGAGCAGGTCGTTGAATCATTGCGCCGAGCAGGCCCTCAGCTGGCGCCTCTGATCGAGGACGTGGTGAAGGCGCTTCGCATCGGTGGGCGACTGATCTACGTCGGAGCGGGCACCAGCGGACGCCTGGGAGTCCTCGATGCCTCGGAATGTCCTCCAACCTTCAACATCGACCCATCCAGCGTCATCGGGCTCATCGCCGGTGGCGACACGGCACTGCGAACCTCGAGTGAAGGTCTGGAGGACGACGCACTGGGTGCCCACGAAGCGATGCAGCGGCTCTCGGTGGGGCCTGATGACGTGCTCGTCGGCATCGCCGCGGGGGGGACCACGCCCTATGTCCTGGGTGCGATCGAGGAGGCGCATCGTCGCGGTGCCATGGCGGCGATGATCACCTGTGCGCCACGCGATCCTCCACTCGGGTGTCGACATCTGATCGTTCTCGAAACCGGCCCCGAACTCCTCGCCGGATCGACCCGGCTGAAGGCCGGTTCGGTGACGAAACTCGCACTCAACACGATCACNACGGTGGCCTTTTCCCAGCTCGGCAAGGTCCGTGGCGGCCTCATGATCGACATGCGCGCCACGAATGACAAGCTCTACGATCGTGCGATCAGAATTCTTCTTCGCTTGTTTCCCGAGCTTTCTCGTGAGAAGGCCGCCAGAAGTCTGCAGGAATCGAATTCGGACCTTCGTGCAACAATCGAGCGGCTGGAGCGTTCTTCGTAAAACGAAGGAGCTTCAACATGACGATCTTCCGGCGGATTCCAAGCGTTCTTGTACTGAGTCTCGTGTCTCTCGGCGTGACGGCCCAGCCTTCTCCGGCGGATGATCCACCGGTCCAGCCCAACATTCCGAAATCGAAGCTCCCATCCGACATGAAATCGACCGAGGCTCTGGTTCGAGGCAACACTGGATTCGCACTCGATCTCTACCGACGGCTNAAGGGGGAGGGCAACCTCTTCTTCTCGCCACTTGGAGTCTCCGAGGCACTTGCGATCTGTTTCGAAGGGGCGCGCGGAGCCACCGCATCCCGGATGGTCGAGGTGCTTGGATTTCCGGAGGACGGTTCGAGGCTTGGTGAGCGATTTCAGCGTTTGCGTCAGGCGGGTGTGAACTTGAACACGGACGCCGTGACCTTCAAGTCCGCCAACGGTCTCTGGAGTCAGGTCCCCTTGAAAAGCGCTTTCGAGAGCGATGTGCGAGACGGTTTCGATGCCGAAGTCTTCGAGGTCGACTTCGGATCGGCCGACGCTCGCGAGGCGGTCCGCCAGTGGGTTCGCACGCAGACGGATGGCGCCGCCGAACTTCCCGCCGAGAGTCTTTCCGATCCACTTCTTCGGTTGCTGGTCATCAACACGCTTCTCTTCAAGGCGTCCTGGGCGAAGCAGTTCGATTCGGATTTCACCTCGGACAAGCCTTTCGAGCTGATGGATGGGACGTCCACCGATGTNCCCACCATGCGGCAGGAAGGGGTGTTTCGACACGGCGCATGGGATGATCTCGAGATTCTTGAAATGCCGTACGCGGGGGGGGGCGCATCGGCCTTCATTCTTCTCCCGGCGACGTCGGACTCCACCTCCAAGACTGACGATTCCGCCGAAGAGGTCAGTGCCCTTGAGAATCTCGAGGCCACGTTGACCGTGGAAGAGCTCGACGATCGATTGAGGGCGTTGTCACCGAAGAAGCTGAGCGTCTTCCTGCCACGTTTCTCGATCACATCGAATCTCTCTCTCAGTGGGGCCCTTCAGAGTCTCGGGATGTCACTTCCCTTCCAACTCGATGCTGATTTCTCCGGAATCACCTCCGCCGACCAACTGAACATCGGCGAAGTTCTTCAGGATGCCAGGATCGATTTCGATGAGGGGGGGACCGAAGCCGCGGTGGTCACCGTGGTCACGATGCGCACTCGAGGCATCGCTCAGGAACCCGCGTCTCCGCCCGTCGTCTTCAAAGCCGACCGTCCCTTCATGTTCCTGGTCAGGGAGAACACGCTTGGTTCGATCCTGTTCATGGGACGGGTCACCCGACCGATCGAGGACTGAGCGAGACGGGAACGAGACCGAAAAAAGAAACAGCCCCGTGCGATGCACGGGGCTGTTCTTGTTCCGTGATGTTTCGCGGCGAGCGCGAACCAACTCAGATCTGGTCGTTGAGCTTCTTGAGGGCGCGTGCGCGGACCTTCTTGGAAGCTGGCTTCGCAGCGAACCACTGCTCTTCACCGGTGAATGGGTTGATGCCCTTGCGACGGGGCTTCGCAGGAGCCTTCTTCACGGTGAGCTTCATGCCCATGAACTTCACGATGCCGCTCTTCTTGAGATCGGCGACGCACATCTGTTCGAGCGCGTCGAACACGTGCGTGACCTGCTTTCTGGTCATCTCGCAGGAGTCCGCGATCGCGGTCAGCTGCTGGCTTCGCGTTCGAGGCGTTGCCGAAGCGGTGATCTTCTTGGGACCGGTCGCTGCCTTCGCCTTGGGCTTGGCAGTCGTGCGACGTGTGGTCTTCTTCTTGGCTGCAGTCGTGGTTCGCTTTGCTGCCTTCTTGGCTGGGCGGCGAGCCGCCTTGCGAACAGTGGTCTTCTTCTTGGTGGTCTTCTTCTTCGTGGTCTTCTTCGCCATGGTGCTGAATCCTTTCGCGATTGGCCCTTCCTTGACATCAGGCAGGTGCGCGGAAAGTATCTCCTCCTGACGAGAAGGACAAGCCGATCAGTCATAAAAAACAGTGCTTTTCGTACTTTTCATCAACGTGGCAAAAACATGACAATTTTTAAAGATCTTGAAACACATGGATTTCAAGGTGTTTTCGGTGCATTTTCAGGCTCTGGAGGCGGTGCGTCTGCCTTCTTGAAGCGAGTCTTTTTCGCTTCAAACCGATCCTTCAGGTGATCGGCATCGCACGAATGAGCGAGAAAACAAGGGATCCGCAAGTCCCGACCCGGTCATCTCCCAGTTCCATGAACGTCGCACCCGCGTGCCCGTCCGTGCCCCGGGACTCGATGATGCTGTTGTCCGTGGAGGTCACGAACCATTGATCGTTGCGCCGAAAGACGATGGCATGAAGTGGTCTCACTTCGGAATTCTCCAGCCGAACATCGCATTGGGAGTCGGATCCCACGCTGACATTGCGAAAACCCGCCAGGCAGAATGCCTGTTTTCGAGACGTCGATCGATCCTTCGAAAGCGTCTCGAGTTGAAGCACGTCGACGTGGCTTCGAGTTCCACGGGGGGGAGCGCTGGTGTGCTCCGGGCCTTGAGCGAACCACAATCTGGCCGGTCCCATCGTCACGCACATCTCGTCGGAGAACGTCGCGCATCGAATGCGTTCCCCGTTCAGGGAAAGTCCCTTGGTGGAATCGAGGTCGGCAATCATCCATTTCTGCGAATGATGGAAGATCAGCGCGTGGATGCGGCTGATCGAAGCATGGTCGATCTGCACGTCATTGCTGGGGTGGCGTCCTATCGTGTAACTGCGTGCCGTGTCGAGTTCGAAATCGAGGATCAGTTCGGAACTCTCAGCGCTTTCGCCAGTTTTTTCGATCACGATCTTCGACATGGATCAACCCCTGCCTTTCGTCGTCTTTCAGCTGGTCTTCGAGTCGGCGGTGGCTTGCACCACCGGCCGGCCCACCGAGTAGTACGTGAATCCGAGCTCCTGCATCGTGGTCGCGCGATAGAGGTTTCGCCCGTCGAAGATCAGAGGAGTGTTCAGACGACTGGTGATCTCTTTGAAATCGGGCGTTCTGAATTCATTCCATTCCGTGGCGATGACCAGTGCATCGCAGCCGTCGAGGCACTCGTACTGCGAAGTCGCCTGTTCCACTTCCGGCATCTCGCTTGCGAGGTTCTCCATGGCCACCGGATCGAACGCTCGGCAGGTGGCTCCGGCCTCGAGTGCCAGTCGCATGAGGGTCATCGAGGGTGCTTCACGTATGTCGTCGGTATTGGGTTTGAAGGCCACGCCCCAGAAGGCGATCTTGCGTCCGGCGAGGCTGCCTTCGAAGTGGTTTTCGATCTTGTCCCAGAAACGAAGTCGATGGGCGGAGTTGACCCGGTGAACGGCCTCGTTCAATTCGCATTCGAAGCCCACCGCCTTGCCCATGCCGCAGACGGCAAGCGTGTCCTTGGGGAAACAGCTTCCGCCATAACCAAGGCCCGGATAGAGGAATTGGTTTCCGATTCGCTTGTCCGCGCACATGCCTTCGCGCACGCGTTTGACGTCCGCGTCGTAGTGTTCGCACAGGGTGGCCAGCTCGTTCACGAAGGAGATCTTGCAGGCCAGCATGGCGTTGGACGCGTACTTGACCATCTCGGCGCTTCGCACGTCCATGAGGTGGATCGGATTTCCCTGACGAACGAATGGTTCATAGAGCGCCATCATCAGTTCCGAGGCGCCTTCGTCTTCGATGCCGCACACCACTCTGTCCGGCTTCATGAAGTCGTCGATCGCGGCGCCTTCCTTGAGAAACTCGGGATTGTCCGCGATCCAGAACGGAGCGTCCGTCTTCTGCTTGATGAGATCGCGAACCTTGTGACTGGTTCCCACCGGAACGGTGCTCTTGACGACCACCATCTTGGGAGTCTGGTCCGGGCCGAGCGCGTCGATCGCCTCCGCGATGTCCGCCGCCACCCTGAGCACGTATTGAAGGTCGGCGGAGCCGTCCTTGTCACTGGGCGTTCCCACGCAGATGAAGATGGCCTCGGCATCCGCATAGGCCGCAGCCTTGTCGGTGGTGAAGTGCAGGCGATCGGCCGTTGCATTTCGTGTGATCATCTCCGAGAGACCAGGCTCGTAGATCGGGCTCTTTCCCTGATTGAGCATTTCGATCTTGGACTCATCAACATCGAGGCAGGTCACATCATTGCCTGTTTCAGCGAAACAGGATCCTGTGACTAATCCGACATATCCGGTTCCGACCATGGTGAGGCGCATCTGATCATCCTTTCGAGCGAGTTCCGTCCGGCTTCTCACGTGAGCCCTGGGACACTCCTCAGTATGCCTACATAGTAGCCAAACAAGACCTCTCATCGGTGACTTGTGTCGTCAACTCATGTGGGTTGTTCGAGTTCAAGCAGTTTTCTCTTGATTCGCATTCCGAGCGAACGGCCCGTGGATCCGGAAAAACCTCCTGAACCCGGCGCAAGCCCCACCACTCGATGGCACGGAACCACGATCGGCAGTGGGTTGGCGCGCATCGCCTGACCAACGGCTCGAGCCGCTTTCGGTCGACCGAGGCATTCTGCAAGCCACCCATAACTCCTCGATGTGCCCGCCTCGATCTGCCGGGCTTGCTTCCAGCATGCGCTTTGAAACGGCGTTCCGATGGGCGTCTCGAACTCCGAGAAATCGAGGCCGGCTCGTCCGCATTCGAAGTAGATCTCGAATCCTCGGCGGACGGCCTGTCTGACACGAGCATGGCTGGAGGACGAGCCCTCGAATCTGGCGCCCAAGGCAGTCCAGCCCGAACCGATGAGCCTTGGTCCATCGAAAGTCAGAATGAACGGTCCGGTGGGGGTCTCGAATTCAATCGATTCGAGGGCGCCCTTGATCATGAACCTTTGGGAGTCATGAATTTCAGGTCGATGTCGATCGGAAGATGGTCACTGGGCGCGGCTTCCGGAATGCCATGGCGTCTTCGCCAGCGATCATCCATCTGGCCCGGATCGGTCACCACGGCACGTCCCATCTCGACCGAGCCACCGTACAGGATGAAGTCGAGTCTTCCGGGCACGAACGCCTGGCCGTCCTTCTCCCAGGTGGTGTTGGCATCGCCTCGGGGGCGCATCGGTTCCGCGATCACGAGGTCCGTGCCGTTCCTGCCGAGTCCTGCCGCGAGGACGGCGAGCACATCCGGTGTGCCGACGAGATTGAGATCCCCGCCGATGACCACGGCGTCAGGTCTGGCACGGGCGATCACGGCCCGCATCGCCTTGTTCACCGCTTCAGCCTCACGCAGCCTCTTGTCGTCCTCCGAGGATCCCAGTCGGCCACAGCATTTGAGGTGAATCGAAGCCGCGAGAACGGTTCTTCCTTCGATTTGAATCAGTCCACCGGCGGCGCGCATGAGGCTTTCTCTACCATTGCCGTTCTGGCGCATCACTCTGGCGAGTTCAGGGGCGGGTTCGTACGGATGGCGAGTGACCACCGCCACGCAGAGAAAATCACCGCCCACCGAGGCACGCCAGGTCAGGTCGCCATCGAGACGATCGAACCANTCCGTCAGTTTCTTCGCTGGCGTTTCGTCGGGAAGTTCCTGAAGAAAGACCACATCAGGCTTGAGCATCTCGAAGGTCTTGATGAAGGGCATGGGGGTCTTGAACAACGCACCGAATTCTCCGTTCCAGCTCATCGTCCGAAAACTGTTGGGTGCCTCCTTCTCGGCGGGATCGAACATGATCTTCGCACGGGTCGTGTCACGTGCGACCTTGGTCCTGAATTCATGTTCCAGAATCGCGGTCGAATCCTCCTCGCCCCGNGCGCCCATCGAGAGGATTCTGACGCGGCAACTCTTGCCGGTGAAGGCTTCCGGTCTCTCGAATCTGAACTCGAAGCGATCATTCGAGTGGGTCGGGAGCGCGACCACTCCGAGATCGGAGAGGGTGCGTCGGGTCTTCATCTGCCCGTTCTGGTCCCAGTAACGGTACTCGGAGCCCGCTCGGGCTCGTCCTTTCTTCTCGTCCATGGGACTGAAGACGACCATTCCGTCCCAGCCCTGAGGGCCGGTCTTCAACGAGCCATCGAAATCAAAGGCGATCTGCAGTTCCGCATCCAGGCCCTGGAGCGTGCATTCCCGGTCGAAATCGATCTGGAGATGGACGAATTCAGGTTCGTCCGAGATCCGGACCTCGCGGATCAGGCCTTTCCTGTCGTCCTCCGCCACAGGGGCGATGGTCCATTCATCGAATCGACCGTCGAGAACGTGGTCGGAGGCGGAAGCGGGGGAAATCGCACCTGTGAGGGCGATCACGAAGAGGCTTGAAATGATTTGTGACATGACCCAAGGGTAGCGTTAGGATTCCACTATGAATACAACCACCTCCCCAGACGGCCACCTTGATTCGGTTCCTGAATCCCTCGACGGCATCTCCAAGGATGTTCTGGATCTTCTGGCTGCGTCAGATCCCGAAGCGGCGCGACTTCTGGCCCTCGAAGCCGATCGCCAGGAACACACGCTCGAGTTGATCGCCAGCGAGAACCATGTCTCACCCACGGTGATGCACGCGGCCGGCACCTGGTTGACCAACAAGTACGCCGAGGGCTACCCCGGCAAGCGCTATTACGGTGGATGCGCCGTCCATGACCGGATCGAGAATCTCGCCCGTGACAGAGCGAAGGAACTCTTCGGATGCCAGTACGCGAACGTTCAGCCGCACTGTGGTGCCAATGCGAACATCGCGGCCTTCATGGCGTTGCTGAAGCCGGGCGAGACCGTGCTGAGTCTCCCCATCAAGTCAGGTGGGCATCTGAGTCACGGACTCAAGCCGAACTTCTCCGGCACCTTCTACAACATCGTGGACTACGACCTCGATCCCGACACCGAGCTGCTGGACTTCGATGAGATTCGTCGCATCGCACACGAATGCAAGCCGCAGCTGATCATCTGTGGTTTCTCCGCGTATTCACGCGTGATCGATTTCGCCGCCTTTCGGGAGATCGCCGATGAAGTCGGTGCGTATCTCATGGCCGACATCGCCCACATCGCGGGACTGGTCGCCGCGGGCGTTCATCCTTCACCATTCCCTCATGCTCATGTCGTGACCACCACCACCCACAAGACGCTCCGCGGCCCACGTGGCGGGTTGGTCCTTTCGAACGACGAGGACATCGCGAAGAAGATCGATCGCAAGGTCTTTCCCGGTTCTCAGGGCGGGCCTTTGATGCACGTCATCGGCGCGAAGGCGGTCGCCTTCGGTGAGGCGCTGCGACCTGATTTCAAGACCTATCAGGCCCAGGTCGTGGCCAACGCACGGGCATTGGCCGCTGCTCTGGTCGAGAAGGGCTACCGACTCTGCTCGGGCGGCACCGACAACCATCTGATGCTGGTCGATCTTCGTCCTCGTGATGCGGAGCTGACCGGTGCCGACGCGGAAGCCTGGCTTGAAAAGTCGGGCATCATCGTGAACAAGAACGGAATCCCCAATGACCCACGATCTCCCATGGTGACCAGTGGACTTCGNCTGGGCACGCCGGCGCTCACCACCCGTGGGCTGAAGGAATCAGAAATGGTTCGTGTGGCCGACTGGCTCGATCGAGTGATGGTGAGTGGTGGGGATGATGCGGTGTGTTCCGCGGTCGCGGAGGAAATTCGCAGCTTCTGCGCCGACTTCCCGCTGCCGCACTGAATGTCACCCCCCGACCTATAGGCCGCTTTCTCTCGTCTTCATCCGCAAAGGACCAGACCGATGATGACACCGCAGGACGACACGCACGATTCCCCGGAATCAGCCGACGATCCCATCTTCATCAATGCCCGGCTTGAAATGCCGCTGGGCGTGGAGCATGAGGTGGGTCAGCTTCTTCCCATCGTGACCGGTGCGCACCTGAGGGCCGAGCTGGCCGACCGTGCGCTGGCGGATCGAGTGGCTCGTCGGATCCGTGCGATCCGTCGCCGGGAGGATGCGTCACTCGGTGAGGGATTGATTCCCGTGGTCCTGACCGACATCTGGTACCTCAACGACACCGANCTNCTCATGCAGCCNGCNATCGTCATCGGNGANCCCGGNGTGAANGCGGCCAGNGCNCATTGGGGTGCNAGNNTGCCNAAGGCNTTCGTNGTGGACGGGTCACATCAGATTCTGCTCGACNCCGANGGCATCGANCAGGTCGCCTGNCTCTGGGGTGCAGGTCCTTCCGGGACCGAGGCCGCCGCAGATCATTTCGAACGTCATTATCTNGAAGANTGGCTCGAGTCGGTCGCCGCCGTCTGAACGGATCGGGANCACTGAAAAGCNNCTGCACTCGAGGNTCTCNTCTCGAGTGGGCNNTNTTTNTNNCACTGANNTNGTCTNCAGAGGGGTTGGCCGACGTTCTCACNTGAAAGATCTGGTCTTTTGGNCNTTGAATGCCGATGATCAATCANCNNCTTCACNNGTTNCCCTNTCTGTGAGATCGAGAATGATGATGACCTCNGCGCGTGGTGTCCTTTGTCTGNTGAGTGCTTCGNTCGTNTCCTTGTNCTGGTCCTCGGCGNACGCCCAGAACCAGACGCTNGAACTNTCCGAGATGATCNANGGCCNGACTCCGTTTCGAGTCACGNTCGAAAAGGTCGACTGGAAGAGTGATCCCCTGGCCACGGTGCANTCCGCGGCAGTGAGCNTCTCCGGNGAGAAGGTCCTCGTCGTCGGNGGNATGTCCGCCGGCATGCATGACTTCACCTGNGATGCNGGNCAGAACTTTCCCAGCNCNATCTTCAACCACACGCTCTACANGGTCGACGTCGANGACGAGACCAGCGACGCACGNGTNATGGANGNCGCCAGCACCGGCATGACGCCGGCTCAGATCGCGGCGATGGCTTCGATCAACACGCTCTACGAGGAGNTCGGTGACAGCNTGCTGGTCGTNGGTGGCTACGGCATCGATCCCGACGGNGACTACGTGACGTTCGACACGCTTCGGGTCATCGACGTTCCCGGAACGATCGGTTGGATCTCGGGTGACGGCACGCTTCTCTCCGANCACGTGNNCTTCCTCGATCCACCGAAGAACACGCCGGCCGCTCTGGCGGATGACTTCTTCACCATCACCGGTGGCATCATGCTCAAGAACAATGATGAACTCTGGTTGTGTCTGGGGCAGAGCTTCCAGGGTGGATACGTCGAGGAAAGCGCGTGTCCCGTGTCCTACGACCAGGTGTACACGAAGAGCATTCGGCGCTTTCGCCTCGATGTCGAGAACCCCGAAGCCACGCTTGAATACCTCGGTGCAACCACGGCGCGCCCCGAATGGGCTCGCCGCCGTGATCTGAACGTCTTCCCCGCACGCGTGCCGGGGGGTGGTGTCGGCGGCGTCGCCCTCGCCGGCGTCTTCACCGATTACGAGGGTGGATTTCCTGGAATCTGGACGGTGCCGATCGTCATCAACAGCGACGGAACGATGACGATGGACGACCCTTCCGAGCCCGGAGCGCTTCGCCAGGGCTTCAACGCCTACAACTCCGGTCGGCTGACCTTGTGGTCGGAGGCAAGGCAGGAGAACTGGTTCCTATCCTTCGGTGGTCTCGGGTATCAGGTCCTCTACAACGGCGAGCTTCGTCCCGACCCGACCATTCCCTATTCCAACGAGGTGCTGGCAGTTCGCTATCAGCCCGAGACCAACGAATGGTCACAGCACCTGCTCGATGCCGCCTACCCCGCGATCTACACCGACCAGGGCCTGCTGTATTACCACGGCACGGAAGCACTCACGATTCCCAGAGTCGAGACGACCGCCGAGGGACTTTACGATCTTGATTCGATCACCGAACCGACCACCGTCGCCTGGATCTACGGTGGCATTCTGGCCGCCGGTCAGGCCGTGCTTGAATCGGTCGACACCTACGCCTCGAACTATCTCTTTCGCGTGATCATCGATCCCATCGACACCTGTCCCGGTGACCTCGACGACAATGGCATCGTGAACGGTGCGGATCTCGGTATCCTGCTGGCCTACTGGGGCAAGGTGACTTCGAAGCAGTCTCCCGCCGACCTCGATGGGAACGACATCGTGGACGGGGCCGATCTGCAGATCCTGCTGAAGGACTGGGGACCGTGTTCCTGAGTGTGATCAGCGGCCGACTCAGAGCGCGGCGAGCCGTCTCGCCACATCGAGTTCGATCAACGATTCGATCATCGGCGTCAGATTGCCCTGCATCAGTTCGCCGAGATTGAAGTTGGCGCTCAAGCGATGGTCGACCGCAAGGTTGTCCTTGTATCGATAGGTGCGAATCTTCTCGGCTCTGTTTCCCGATCCGATCATGGAGGCACGCTCCTCGGCCCGACGTGCCTCGGTCTCGAGGCGTTGACGCTCGTAGAGTCTCGCCCGCAGCAGACGCCACGCCTTCTCGCGATTCTGAGCCTGGCTCTTGGTTTCCTGCATGCGCACTTCGATGCCGGTCGGTTCGTGGATCAGATGGACCGCGGTCGCGACCTTGTTGACGTTCTGGCCGCCCGGTCCCTGTGCGGTGGTGATCGACTCCTTGACGTCGCTCTTCTCGAGCTGGACTTCGACCTCTTCCGGCTGCGCGAGGACCGCCACGGTCGCGGTTGAGGTGTGGATGCGCCCCTGGGCCTCGGTCGCGGGGACCCGTTTCACCTGATGAGTTCCGCCTTCATAGCCGAGCTCGCTCCAGGCGCCCTGGCCTTCGAGCTCGATGACCGCGGTCTTGATGCCGCCCATCTCTCCCGGCTGCGATTCAAGCACTTCGAAGCGCCAGCGTCGTGTGTTCGCGTAGCGTTCGTACATCTCGAGCAGGTCGCCCGCGAAGAGCGCGGCTTCATCGCCGCCGACCCCTGCCCTGATCTCGAGGATCATCGCGCCGATCGCCTTGTCGTCCGAGGTGACGAGTTCGGTCTTCAGGGCCTCGACGAGTTCCGTTCTGCGTCGGGCGAGCTCGGGAAGCTCCTCGCGGGCCATCGTGAGCAGTTCTTGATCGGACTCGGTCTTGACGACGTCTTCGAGTTCGACGCGCTCATTTTCGAGTGCGACGATCTCCCGCCAACGCGAGACCGGTCCTTCGAGTGCGGCCTTCTTCACTGAGAGCTCGCGCACCTTGTTGTGGTCCGACAGCACGGCGGGATCGAGGAGTTCCTCCGCGATCGCCACCATTTGCTCGTCCATCGTCTCGAGCCGGTTTGCCAGGTTGTCGGGTATCTGTTCGATCATCGAAACATCTCGTCGGAGTCATCAATGAAAGCAGGGGAGACCAAGAGAACAGCCGCACCCGAGACGGGTACGGCTGTGGTGTTCTTTGAGATCGACTGGCTACTTCTTCTTGTTCTTCTTGAAG
>NYVB01000124.1 GCA_002684315.1 Planctomycetaceae bacterium
GGGAGCCGACCGATGCGAATTGAACGTGAACTGATGCGAGGCGCCGGCCCCGTGGCCGTCCTCAAGCTGCTTGAAGGCGGCGAGATGTACGGCTACGAACTGGTGGATGCCCTCGCCAAGCGCTCCGAAGGCGTCCTGGCGATGGGCCAGTCGACGCTCTATCCGCTGCTCTACAACCTCGAGTCCCAGAAACTTGTCTCGAGCACCCGGCGTGAAGGCCCCAACGGCCGCACCCGGAAGTACTACCGACTCACCGGGCGTGGAAAAACCCGCCTCGCGAAGGAAGCGAAGCAGTGGGCCGCCGTGACCACCGCGATGAATGCGCTTGGCGTCCTGGCCTCCGAACCATGCATCCAACCCGCCCTGGGTTGACTTCCGGGAGTTCTCACATGACCGACTCACGAAACGGCTACACCCGTCGCATTCTCTTTCAGACACCACTCATCGACCTTCTCTTTCGGCGGGAAACGGGGCGACTCGATGCACGCGCCGCGATCGCCGCCTTCGAACTGCCCGCCGAACTCGAACGCCTGACCCTCCGGGTCGCGCGACGCACCCGTCTCCATCGGATCGAACGAGTCACGGTCGCCGAGGACCTTGCGGAACACCTGCGGGAGGGGCTCGACGACGGGCGCTCGCCCGAGACACTGCTGGGGGACTTCGGTGATGAAGCCGGTGCGGCGCGACTCATCCGCCGCTCGATGATCCGCAAGCGTTCGCATCTGGCGCGCACCCCCCGCTACGTGATGAAGGGTTCCGTGCTTCTCAGCGGTTCCGTCGTCTCGATCTGCCTGCTTGCGTGGGTCGTCCTGGGCAGCCGCGTCTGGTTCGACTCCCCGACGATCACCGTCGACCATCTTCAACGGTTGAACAACAGGAACATCAGCATTCCCGCGAAAGACCGGGCCTGGCCCGGCCTCTCGACGGTGCCGGCGGAACTCGACCGCCTGGCCCTCACCGAGGGCGGAGACCGAGCCACCCTGCTGCCGAAGGTGACCGAAGCGATGAGCGGGAACTCAAGCTGGGCGCTCGGATCCGAACTGGTGCAGCGTGCCGACCTGACCGCGTTCTATGGACAAGCCACGCCGATCATTGAACGGGTGCGCGAGCTCGCAGGACGACCGGCGCTTGGGATCGAACTCGAGGCAGCCGACGACCGAAGTCTCATCTCCGTCGAACTTGCCTACCTCTCCCTCATGCGGGGCGACCTGCAAGCGCTTCTCATGGGCGACCTGATGCTCGCGGTGCGTCAGGACCAACCAGATCGCGCGGTGGACGATCTCAGAGCCCTTCTGGGACTGGCAAGACTCACCCGGGCCCACAGTTTCCTGATCTGCCGACTGGTGGCATTGCACGTCGAGGCCGTCACCTTCAAGGCGACCCGGGACATCCTGATCCACCGGCCGGAGTTCTTCGGGAACGAGCAGCTGATCGAACTATCGCGGATGTTGACGGCGCAGGAAGTCTGTCAGTCGGTCGACCTGGAGGATGAACGTCGCTCCTTCGAGGACATCGCCCAGCGGGTCTACGGCAGCAACGGGCAACTCCTTCCGGAAGCGTTCACCCTCGTCCGCGAACTGGGATTCGCCCAGGTGCCCGAGGGCATCGACAGCTTCGCCATCGCACCCTTCGCCCTGGCCATGACACCCTCTCGTTCGGAAGCGCTGGAGATCTGGGACGGCTATCTCGACCATCAGGAAGCCAGAATGACAACGCCCAATTTCTGGGAGGCACCGATGCTTCCGCTGGAAACGGCACGTCGATACGAAGCCGTGATCCACACCGATTATTCGAAGCAAGGAAGCAACTCGATCCTCGAGCGCTACCAGAAATACGCCTCCGCCTTTCCACTGAACGAATTCATGCCGGCGATCGACAACGTTCCCAATCACGTCCACGAGCTGAGAATGAAACGGGACGCAACCCTCGTCGCGATCGCGATCGAACAGTGGCGCAGGGAACACGGTCGATGGCCGGAACATCTCGAGCAGCTCGTTCCGAAGCACCTCGAAGCGGTCCCAAGTGACCAGTTCGACGGACTCGATCTTCGCTACCTCGCAAGAAGTGAAGGCCCTCTCATCTACTCGGTCGGACGCGATGGCCTCGACGAGGACGGCGACCCGGAAAAGGACTTCGTCCTCTGGGATGCAGCACCCGCTCAGGAGTGAACACTCAAACGGCGGCGAGGCCCAGCACGGTCTTGAGCCAGACGTGGGAGACGTCTCTGATCCCGACACTGACTCAGCTCACATGGGAGGGCGACGCGTCGTCCCCCTTGGTCTTGATCAGCTCCAGTTTGAAAGAAGCAGGGACAGATCACCGCCGGCGACGGTTCCCGAGCCATCGAGGTCACTGTCGGGATCGTCCGTTCCCCAGTCGGAGAGAAGTTTCGCGAGGTCCTGTCCGTCGATCAGGCCATCACCATTGATGTCACCGACCAGCGCGACTCTGAAGGACCCGATCTCGGTCTGCCAACCGTTGGGGCCGTACAACTCGCCGATGAACCAGAACAACTGATCGTCCAGCGGATCCATCGTGGCATCGAAGTAATCACCCCAGCGATAGACGTCACCCGGCGATCCGGGCACCGCGTCCGAGACCGCGAGCGTCAGAGGCGCACCCAGTGTCCCGGGCGCATCATCCGGAAAACGACCCGCCACTTCCAGAGTCGGAAACTCGGTGCTGGAACTTCGACTGTAGACCACGGCCGCACGACCCTCGCCGTTCACGGCGATCGCCGGGAAGAAGGTGTGCGTGTCGGAGTCCGGCCTGATCTCGCCAGCTTGCAGAAGGTAAGGCTCCCCAAGTTCGGCCGAGGGCCAGCCATCGAGATCGATTTCATACCAGCGTGCGGTGGTTCTGGAATCCTCCGGGGTGCTGATCGAGTGACCGACCCACAAGGTGCCGTTTCTGATCATGACGTTGAGGACCCGGCGATCGATCGGGTTCAGATTGGCGCCCCCCGGCGTCGGCGGACGTTCATTCGCGGAACTGTATTCGGGAACGGCGACCGAGCGGGTGATCAACTGTGGGGTTCCCAGCGGGTCGGCGACGTGCACCAGTTCGATCGAGGTCGAACTTCCACTTCGGACGAGAAGTGCGGGCGCGTCGTAGTCGAGAACCTGCGCGACCTGATGAGATCCCGATGGGGTGAGGGTGTCGGTCCAGGTGATCGGCTGACCGTCGAGCGCGCCCGACGGGTCGTAGGAACGGACAAGTGTTCCGGCGAATCCAGAGCCCTCACCCTCCTCCTTGAAGAGGTTGTTCGTCGTGCACCAGGCCGTGTCATCGAAGCCGAAACCGGGATAGTCGACCCAGTAGGTCGTCTCATCGATCTCGATCAAGGCCTCGGTGCGATACTTGAACCAGACACCGTTGGGGTCGTCGTCATCACTGATGGCGAGGGTGATCCAGGATTCACCGTCGTAATGTTCGAGTGCGAGAACGACGAATCGTTCTCGAAGCGCGTCATAGAAACACTTGGGGTCGAAGGTGAAGGCGCCCGCACCGATGTCTTCGAGGAAACCGGGATCCCCGCTGGAATCCAGTCGTTGCTGGAACTGCAGGGTGCCATCCTTGAGATACCAGGCGATCTCCATGTTCACCGTCTCGACGATGTGATTCGGGCCGACCGCGATGGTGGGATCCGGGGGCGTCCAGGGCGTGGCTCCGATGCCGGGAAAGAGTGCGACCGATTTCGGATCGATGCGCGGGACCTCGGTCAGACGACCACACTCGAGCTCGTTGACCGCGCCCGCTTTCAAGGTCTTGTCTCTGGAATGCTTGGGAAGAATCGAACCCGGTCGAATCTCCTCGCCTCGCCAGAGACCATGTTCCGCGACCTGCGGTTGGAAGGTCCTGGAGTCGATCACCACCGGATCGGCGGAACCCGTGGCACAGCCACCGATTCCGGAAATTTGAATCGGAGGCGGCAGCTCGGAAAGGGGCACGCCCGAAGGTGGTATCACTCGGCTCGCGAACGGGTGGGCGGGAATGAATTCGTCTTGAGTNTTCGAGACCTGATCCGGTGAGACACAGCCGGTACCGAGCCCGAGAAAGAGCCCCAGGAGGAGTGCCGTGGAGGAGAGGTGCGTGGATCCGAGAACTGTATTCGTGTGGGTGGTCATGGCCTGATGGTACGGTCAATGAATCACCTGAGGAACCTGAAAAAGTGAATCCAGAGTCATTCGTACCCCATTCGTTCGCGGTAGGCTTCAATGATGGACTGGCAACTCCTCGGAGAATTTCTCTTCCTTCTTTCCAGTGCGGTGGCTGTCGCGGCGATTCTCGAGCGATTCGGTGTGAGCTCGATCGTCGGCTATCTGCTGGGAGGCATGCTGGTCGGACCCGGCGTCCTGGGGTTCGTCGGAAGCACCAACTCGGAAGACAGCTACGCGGTGATGACCGAACTGGGCGTCTCGCTTCTGCTCTTCACCATCGGTCTTGAGATCACTCCGGGAAAACTCAAGTTGTTTGGAATCAGGGGCGGCGTGATCGGACTGGCTCAGGTGCTTCTGACCACCGGAATCGGCCTGGTCATGATCCTGACCTTCACCGGCGTGTCTCTGGGAACCGCTTTCGCGGCCTCCTGCATGGTCACGATGAGCAGCACCGCCGTCGTGGTGCGAGTGCTTTCGGATCGGAATGAACTCGATGCTCCCCACGGGCGCGATGCGCTTTCGATTCTTCTGCTTCAGGACTTCGCGGTGGTGCCGATGCTGCTCATCGTCAGCATGCTGGGAGAATCCTCCCTCGACACCACGATCACGGAGACCGGTGGATCTGAACTCCCAAGTGCCACCATGCTCTTCGGCATGCTGGGGCTCGTGGTTCTCACGGTCTTTCTTCTTCCGAAGATTCTCGGCTCCGAGATCTTTCGAAGGAACCGGGACTTTCCGGTGATCATCGCACTCACCACCGCGCTGACCGCGGCGTGGGCAAGCCACACCATAGGACTCTCCGCTGAGCTGGGCGCGTTCGTCGCAGGCATCATTCTCGCTCGAACCGACTTCGCCCGTCAGTTGCGGGCGGACGTTCAGGCACTCAAGGCGGTGTTCCTCACGCTCTTTTTCGCGTCCGTCGGACTTCTGGTCGACGTCGAATGGCTCCTGAGCGATGGCAACTGGTCGGAAGTCCTGCTCTTCACGTTGGTCGGAATCCTCGGAAAATCGATCATCGTGTCATCGATCGTGGTCCTGAGCGGAGGCAGGGTCCGACAGGGCGTGCGCTCGGGGCTGTGCATCGCGCAGATCGGGGAGTTCTCCTTCGTGATCGGATCGATCGCATTCGCCCGGGGACTGCTGAACTACGAGGGATTTCAGGCACTGGTCTCCGCCACAGTCCTGAGTCTGGTGTTCACGCCCGGCTTGATCGCGGTGGCCGGTCGATTCGGGATTCACTTCGAGGACGCGCTCAAGAAGATCGGAGTGCTGCGAAGTCGCATGAAGGTCGACCCCGAGGAACTCGACACGCCCTGCGACCACGTCGTGATCGCGGGATTCGGCCCTTCGGGCGAGGAAGCCGCCAGGATGATGCATCTCGTGGGCATCCAGACCTATGTGATCGATCTGAATCGAACTCTGGTCGAGAATGCGAGGCAGCTTGGCTCACGAGCCGACCTTGGAAACAGCGCCCAGCGTGAGATTCTCGAACACGCGCACCTCGGCTCCGCGCGTGCCTTGATCGTGACGGTTCCTGATCCGCATGCGGCGGTGGCGACGATCGAACAGGCCCGCATCATCGCACCCGACATCCTGATCTGTGCCAGAGCACGATTCAAGAAGTTCAACGACCAGTTTGAAAACGCGGGTGCCGATCATGTCGTGGTGGAGGAAGGTGTCTCGGGGACACTGCTCGGCTCGATGGCGGCCTCGGTCCTCGGAAAGTCGGACGACGATCAGGACTGAATGGATCGTCCTCGAACCTTACTGATACATCTGCATCATCTGATCCATCTCATCGGTGGAATCGGAACCGCCGTCACCGGTGATCATCGGAAGCACCTTGATGATGACGTAGACCACTGGAATCGCGACCACCACCATGCGAAGCCAGAAGGCGGCGGCATCTGGCAGTTTGGCGAGCAGACGGTTTTCAAGCGGCACCAGAAGGAACGGCGAGACCGCCACCAGGACCCAGTACCACCAGTGCAGATCGTCGGGTGCGGTGGTCTTGTACCAGCAGGC
>NYVB01000125.1 GCA_002684315.1 Planctomycetaceae bacterium
GTGACCGATTCGAAGAAACGAAGCTTCGTCGCCTGGTCGATCTGGTTCGACTCCGCCGCGTACATCACCTGGGAACTGCGTGATCGTCCCGAGCAGACCGATGAGGAACTTCTCGCCGCCGAGGACGTTCGCTCTTCACGACTCCCCCAGGCGAAGGCCTTGCTTGCGCATCTCGAAGAGGACGGTCAGTTGGACCTGGACGTTCCGCTCCTGGTCGGGGGTGATTTCAACAATCCGTCGCATCTCGACTGGACCGTCGACACCGCCCGTGTCTACCGACATCGTCGTGCGCTGCCGCTTCCGGTCAGCCTCGCGATGGCGAAGGTCGGGTTCATCGACACGTTTCGCGTGGTGCATCCGAATCCCGTGCAGCATCCCGGCATCACCTGGTCACCGCTCTTTCGCGTGGCACAGGATGGCGGGGANCAGGGCTTCGAACGCATCGATCGTCTCTANCTGAAGAATCCCGCCAAACGAGTGCCCGGTGCGTGGAGGCTGACGCCGGTCGCCGCCGAAGTCCTTCCCGAACGCTGGGAGGACGATTCGATTCCGACCGAGAAACGGATCTTCCCGTCGGACCACGGTGCGGTGGTGATCGATCTGAAATGGTCGCAGGTCGACTGACTCAGTCNGAGCGTGNGNGNTCATCTTCGNCNGNNGGCAGNTNCAGNATGNTNCTGCTCTCCTCCNCCGGAAGTTCCTCGACGCTTCGAAGCTTNCGCTCCATCGCTCTGGTGCGCTGNCCGGTCGCGTTGATCGTGTTCTGNGCNGTCTTCAGCTGATTGCCGAGCTTGTCGAGCACGTCGCCGAACTTGCCGAACTCGGTCTTGACCGCACCGAGCACCTCCCAGACTTCGCTGGAACGTTTCTCGATCGCCAGCGTGTGGAANCCCATGCGCAAGGCGTTCAGAATCGCACTGAGCGTGGTCGGACCCGCCAACGTGATACGCAGGTCGTTCAGGGTGTCGACGACCTTCTGCTGGCGAAGCGCTTCCGCGTAGAGGCCTTCGGTGGGCAGAAAGAGAATCGCGAACTCCGTGGTGTGCGGTGGCGNCACGTACTTCTGACGAATGTCCTTGGCCGCGGTGACGATCGCGTTCGCGAGNGCCTTCGAGGCGGCGTCGATCGCNGGNATGTCCGCNCGGTCCTGCGCATCCTGNAGTCGGGCGTAGTCCTCCTGCGGAAATTTCGAGTCGATCGGNAGCCAGACCTGNTCCTGCGAGTCGGTGCCNGGCAGGCGNATCGCGAACTCGACGATGGCGTTCGANCCGGGNATCGGCTTGACGTTCGNCNCCCACTGGGTGGGGGTGAGCATCTCCTCGAGNATCGCNCGCANCTGGACTTCGCCCCAGGTGCCNCGGCTCTTGACGTTGGTGAGGACCTTCTTGAAGTCGCCGACGTCTTCCGCGAGCTGCTTCATCTCGCCGAGNCCCTTCTGGACCGATTCGAGTCGCTCACCGACCTGCTTGAACGCCTCACCCAGTCGTTTTTCGAGCGTGCCTTGCAGCTTCTCGTCGACGGTCTTGCGCATCTCCTCGAGCTTCTTCTCGTTACCGGTGCGCAGATCGACGGCCTGCTTGGCCTGTTCTTCGCGCATCCCCTTGAGTTGAAGGGTCAGGGTCTTGGTCAGCGTCTCGCTCACCGAGTCCAGGCGCTTGCTCATCTCTTCTCGCAGACGGGCATCGCTCTTCTCGCCGGTCTCACGGGCTCTCTCGAATTCATCGCGAAGCGCCTTCTCCTGCAGACCCGCCTGATCGGCGAGCAGTGCTTCGACGTCCTCCGCCTCCTCCTGCCCTCTTCCGCGCAGAAGGTTCTGCCCGATGGCCAGGATGCTGAGAAGGATCGCGATGAGCGCCAGGACGAGTACGAGAATATCCATGGTGCGATGATACCCGCATCGAACCGAACCCATGACAACCGGCCAGCTCGACCTATACTGAAAGTCACACCAATCGGAGGATCCCGTGTTCAGACCACTCAACTGGGGCATCGCCGGAACAGGACGAATTTCGTCGCTGTTCGCCGACTGCATCACTCGTACCGAAAGCGGAACCGTGGGGCATGTGCTCAGTCGTTCCCAGGATTCCGCCATTGCGTTCTGCGAACGTCAGGGAGGAACGCCCTGGTCGAACCAGCGGGAGATGCTCGGTGTCGACGGACTGGATGCGCTCTACATCGGAACGCCGCATTCGGAACATGCCGAACTCGCGGTCGCGGCGCTTTCGGTCGGCATTCCGGTCCTCTGTGAAAAGCCGATGACCTGCTCCCCTGCGGGCAGTCTCGCGGTCGTCATGTGCGCGCATCAGAACGGTACCGCCCTGATCGAGGGTTGGATGTATCGCTGTCATCCTCAGATAGAGCGACTGATCGAGTTGATCTCGAGTGGTGCCATCGGCGAACTTCAGACGATCGAATCACATTTCGGTTTTCGTGCCGATGTCCCGCCTGAACACAGACTTCGAAGTCAGAAACTCGGTGGAGGACCCATTCTCGACATCGGGGGCTATCCGATGAGCCTCGCGATGCTGGTCGCCGGGGCGACCGATGATCGTGCTCATGCGCGCCCGAAGTCGATGGAAGCGGTCGGCGTCTTCGACACCGAGACCGAGGTCGAAGCCGATGCGGCTGCGGTGGTGACGTTCGACAACGGTCTCGAAGCGAAGCTTCGATGCTCCCTGATCGAGGATCTCGGTACCGGACTTCGGTGCACCGGCACGGATGGTGAGATTCGTCTGCCTCAGCCGTTCCTTCCCGAAGCCAGACAGGATGGTCGACGTGCGACGATCGAGATCGAACGTCATGGCCAGACCGAGATCGAACATTTCGAGGCATCGCTCGACTGCTTCAGTCTCGAGGCCCGGACGATGTCGGAACTGTTCGCCTCGGGAGAACTCGAACCACCACGTCCGATGGTCTCGCACGAGGAGTCCGTGGTCATCGCCGGCGCTCTGGAGTCCTGGCGTTCCTGTCTCGAAAAGGCCAGAAAAGATTCCTGATCGATCGGGCCACGTTCTTTCGAGGATCTCAGTCGTTCACGTGATATCCTGAGAGCCATTCGGAACGTGCATTCCAGATGTTCCTCCAGTCGGAGGCTCGGTTCCGGTTGTCCTCGCTGCGGCGCAGCTTCGAGATCGCCCAGAAGGACGCCATTCGAAACGCGGTCGAGAACCGAATCAATTCACGTCCGCAGAGCGCTTCCAGCTTCGACCAGTGCAGCCTCATCAGCGTGATCTGGCCTTGATTGATCTTGACTCGAGTCTGCCATTTCGTCGCCGCCGACGCGCCCACGTAATGGATGATCGCCGCATCGGGTGTGATGATCGGTGTCGCTCCGAACGCCTTCGCTCGAAGACACAGTTCGGCTTCCTCGCCGTACATGAAGAATTCCGGAGCGAAGCCGTCGAGCTTCTCCCAGAGGGAGCGATCGATCAGCAACAGGCATCCGGTCACGAACCCCACGTGGCGAATCGAATCACGTTGCCAGTTCCCGTAGGCGTGGGGNTTGAAGAATTCACTGTGTGAAAGGAGTTTCGAGAGTCCGACCGTCTGAAAGAGGACGCCGTGCAGGGTGAGGTCCGCCCAGCAGGATCTCGGGTCGAGGGTGACTCCGTCGGCCTCCATCGTCCGGCCGCCCCAGATGCCGCATCGATCGTATTCGTCCGCGAAGGCATTGAGTCTCTCGAGAGCTCGATCAAGCACGACCGTGTCGGGGTTGAGAAGCAGGAGGCGTCTGCCACGCGCTCTTCGGGCCATTTCGTTGTTGCCACGTGCGAATCCGAGATTTTCCGAACTGGCCACGATGTGGAACCGCTCGTCTGAGGCGAACTCTGAGTTCACGGCTTCGAATGAACCGTCGGTCGACTGATTGTCGATGAACAGGACTTCGAAGGAGAGGTCGGGTGACTGTTCGACGACTGAACGCAGGCAGTCCAGCGTCATCTCACGAGTGTTGTAACTGACCACGATGATTGAAACATCGATCGCACCGGGTGAGTCCTCGATTTCCTCATGAAAGCTGGTCATGCATTCATTATCGAGTGAAGGGGTCCTTGAAGTCCATCAGAATCCAAGGGGAAGATGAACTCAGGCCGCGCTTTCTCCGATAACCTCATCGAGGATCTTTCTGGAGGTTGCGCGGTCGAGCGCGCTGCGAACTCCGAGGGGTGCCATGATGAGGCACCAGAGAATGACCGCGAGTTCGCCCCAGGGCGCGGGGATGATCGCGAGTCCTCCGGAGTAGTCGCTCAGCAGGCTCAATGTGAAGAGGCCGCCGATCCACGGAACCAACCAGAGTGCATGACGTATCTTGAGCTCGCGTCCCTTGGCCCCCATTCCAGGGATGGTCAACAGGAGCAGGATGATGCCCACGGCCAGCACGAGAAGCACCGTTTCGTTCACGGTCCAACCACACCAGTAGGTGATGAGGCTGGCAAAGATGAAACTGGCCGTGCCGGTGAGTCGTGCTGCCGGAGTTCGGAAGGGGCGTGCCAGTTCAGGATGTTCCCTGCGGAGGGCGAGTAACGTCAATGAGGCGATCGCGGCGGTGAGCATCGTGGTNGCCGAGACGATTCCGGCCAGAAGGTCCCACCCCGGCAAGGGTGCGAGCAGGATCATGCCGACGATCCAATTGATGATCAGCGCTCGCACCGGGAGTCCCGAGCGGGCGATCTTTCCGAAGAACCTCGGGATGTTTCGGTTCCGGCTCATCGCCACCACCAGGCGTGATGTGCCACTGGTGAACACCAACGCCGTTCCCAGAGGTGAGATCGTCGCGTCCACGTAGAGAATCGTCGCCAGCCAGCCGAGTCCCAGGATCACCGCGAACGCGGCGAAGGGCCCCGAAGCACCGTTGGTCACCACGTGGGACCAGCCTTGCGCGAGCTGTTCGGCGGGAACCACGCCGATGAATGCGACCTGCACGAGGATGAAGATCACCGTGCAGATGAAGAGTGAACCCAGAATCGCCATCGGGACGTCTCGCTGCGGACGCTTTGATTCACCGGACAGTTCGATCACCGTTCGAAATCCGATCAACGAAAAGACCACGCCGCCGGCTGCCAACGCACTGAAGATTCCCGAAAGGCCCTCGGGTGCGAACGAGTGGCTGGTGAAGTTCTCGACGTTGAATCCCGTGAAGATCAGCACCACCGCGGTCATGACGGGAACGGCGATCTTCCACCAGGTGATGGTGGTGTTCGAGTGGGCCATCCATTTCACGCCGAGCAGGTTGATCACCAGCAGGGCAAACAGGATTCCCGCGGCCACGACCGTGCCTCCGATCGACAAGGAGCGGTTCTCACCTTCGCTCTGAATCAACCAGGGGATTTCGTTGCCGAGGTACTCGAGAATCGCGAGGGTCTCCACCGAAGGAATCACCACGTAGCCCAGCCAGCAGAGCCAGCTTGCGATGAAACTCGTCATGCCTCCGAAACTGATGTGGGAGTACCGCGCGAATCCTCCGGATGTCGGAATGGCGGAACCGAGTTCGGCGAAGATCAGGGCNATCACCCCCAGCATCGCTGCGGCGAGAAACCAGCTGATGATCGACGCGGGGCCCGCCATCTGAGCGGCATACAGTGCGGCGAACAGCCAGCCGCTGCCGATGATCGAGCCCGTCGAGATGAAGAGCAGTCCGAAGAAGCCGATTCGTCTATGCAGCTTCTGTGGCGCGTCGTTCATTGGGACCCATTCAACTGTGTGGTGACTCGAATGGTATCGAATTCTCCACGGCCCCGAGCGATGTCACGCCTCGATCGTGCTGTTGACTCCATCGATGATTCCGTTGAGGACGTCGCACGGTCGCATGGCCTCGGCGGCCTTTCGTGGATCGGGCTGGAAGTATCCGCCGATGTCCATCGCATCACCCTGGGTCTGGTTCAAGGCGGCCACGATCGTCTCCTCCTGTGCTCGAAGCTGTCGTGCGGTTTCGGTGAAGCGGCCCGCCAGTTCAGCATCTTCGGTCTGTGACGCGAGTGCCTCGGCCCAGAACATCGCCACGTGGAAGTGGGTGGTTCGGTTGTCCGGTTCTCCGCACTTTCTGGAGGGAGCCTTGTTCTGAAGCAGATACTGGGTGGTGGCCTCATCGAGCGTTCGCCCGAGGGTGCGGGCCGAGGGCAGCTCGAAGTGGACCGCGAGGTGCTCGAAGCTTGCGGCAAGTGCGAGGAATTCTCCGAGTGAATCCCATCTGAGATGGTTCTCCTTCTCGAACTGCTGGACGTGCTTGGGGGCGGAGCCGCCCGCGCCGGTCTCGAAGAGTCCGCCGCCGTTCATCAAGGGAACGATCGAGAGCATCTTCGCACTGGTGCCCACCTCGAGAATGGGGAACAGGTCGGTCAGGTAGTCACGCAGGACGTTGCCGGTGACGGAAATCGTGTCTTCGCCGCGTCTGATCCGCTCCAACGAGAAACGACAGGCTTCGGTGGGCGCCATGATGTGGAATTCGAGTCCTTCGGTGTCGTGGTCCGCGAGGTAGGTGTTCACCTTGTTCATCAGGTTGGCATCGTGTGCCCGCTCGGGGTTCAGCCAGAACACGGCGGGATTTCCGGTGGCACGAGCACGCGTCACGGCGAGCTTGACCCAGTCGCGGATCGGCGCGTCCTTCACCTGGCAGGCTCGCCAGATGTCACCTGCTTCGACGGCATGTTCCATGAGCATGGTGCCGTCGGCGTCGACGATCCGCATGGTGCCTGCGGAAGGGGCTTCGAACGTCTTGTCGTGCGAGCCGTACTCTTCCGCCTTCTGTGCCATCAGGCCGACGTTGGGCACGCTGCCCATGGTGACGGGGTCGAGTGCGCCGTTGGCCTTGCAGTCGTCGAAGACCGCCTGGTAGACACCGGCGTAGCAGCGGTCGGGAATCACGGCCATCGTGTCCTGGGTGTCGCCGTTCTTGTTCCACATGCATCCCGACGTTCGCAGCATGGCGGGCATCGACGCATCGATGATCACGTCGTTTGGAACATGAAGGTTGGTGATGCCATTGTCGGAATCGACCATCGCGAGGTCGGGTCCGTCGCGGAAGGCCGCTTCGATGTCGGCTTCGATCGCGGTCCGTTCGGCCTCGGGCAGATCGGCCATCTTCTCGAGCAGATCACCGAAACCGTTGCGCACGTCGACGCCGATTCCGGCGAGCGCTTCCGAGTGCTTCTCGAAGACGTCGGCGAAGAAGACGGTGACGGCGTGTCCGAAGATGATGGGGTCCGAGACCTTCATCATCGTGGCCTTCATGTGAAGTGAGAACAGGATCCCCATCTCCCCGGCTTCGGCGATCGCCGCGGCAAGGAAGGTGCGAAGGGCGTTGCGACTCATGAAGGTTCCGTCGAGGATCTCTCCGGCCTGAAGTTCGATGCCGTCCTTCAGAATGCTGGTGGTGCCGTCGGTGGCGACGTGTTCGATGTGCACGGTGGTGGCGTCGGGGATGACGACGGACTGTTCGTTCGCGAAGAAGTCACCCGCGCTCATGCTCTTGACGTGGCTCTTCGAATCACTGCTCCATGCGCCCATGCGGTGGGGGTTCGCTCGTGCGTAGGCCTTGACCGCTTCGGGTGCCCTTCGATCGGAATTGCCCTCGCGAAGCACTGGATTCACCGCGCTGCCCTTGACGGCGTCATAGCGATGCTGGATCGTGCGTTCCGCGTCGTCGGCGGGTTCCTCGGGATAGTCGGGCAGGTCGTACCCCTGCGCCTGAAGTTCGGCGATCGCGTCCTTCAGCTGAGGGACCGAGGCACTGATGTTCGGAAGCTTGATGATGTTCGCATCGGGGCGCTGGGCGAGCCGTCCGAGTTCGGCGAGCGCGTCCTCGATCTTCTGATCGTCACGCAACCGTTCGGGGAAGTTCGCGATGATCCGTCCGGCAAGCGAGATGTCTCGGGTCTCGATCGTGATTCCGGTGCCGGCGGTGAATGCCTTGATCACCGGAAGGAAGGAGTAGGTGGCGAGCGCGGGA
>NYVB01000126.1 GCA_002684315.1 Planctomycetaceae bacterium
TCCGATGCCGACATGGCGGACGTGACCAAGGTTCTCGAGGAACAGTACGGAGAGGCCGCGGTCAACAGCTGGTACGGTCATTCAGCCAGACTCACGGTCGAAGGAAAGACCGTGAAAGATCCATCAAACGAGGCCTGATCGACATGATCATTTCGCTTGCCGTTCCATGTCTCACCATCGTTTCATTCTGCCTGCAGCCCCCCCCCTGTTGCAACATGCCTGTGGAAACGAGGCAGGAATCATCGGAACCGATCGAACCACCGACGCCCACCGGTGACTACGAAGTCCGGTTGATGCGAGGCTGGACGGTGAGGATCAATCCCGATGTCGCCGAAGACGACCCGGAACTCCTCAAGGCGACGCTCGAGCAACTGGACCATCAGCTGTACGGCATCACCAGGGTGATACCGGAAAGAGCCCTCTCCAGACTTCAGGCCATCGAGATCTGGGTCGAGCTGGACATGCACAGGACCGCATGCATGTGCTACCACGTCTCGCGCGAGTGGCTCGTTCCGAACGGATACAACGCGGACAAGGAAGGAGCTGTCGAGATAGGAAATGCCCGGGCCTTTCTCGAGTGGACGAAGGGACAGCCCTGGATGGTTCTCCACGAACTCGCGCACGGGTACCACGACAAGGTGTTCGGGTACGACGATGAAACGATCATCGAAGGTTGGACCCGGATGAAGGATGCCGGCACCTATGAACGTGTCGGACACATCTCGGGAACGCCCAGACGCCATTACGCCTTGACCAATCAGATGGAGTGGTTCGCAGAGACCACCGAGGCCTACTTCGGAACCAACGACTTCCATCCGTACGTTCGCAGTGAACTGATGTGGGTCGATCCGGATGGCTGCCGACTCATCAAGCGGCTCTGGAGCGACCCCCGAAAGGCCACCGAATTTCCTCGCACGAAGCCCGACGCTCCAGTTCGTGACCGCGACCCGGAGCCCTGAGCATTCTCCCTTTGCAATTGAGACTCGTTCTCAATATGATGGCACTCTCCCCCCCCAATGTGCCTAGAAGGGAACCTATGAGCCAACAACTGACCCAGGATGCCGACCTGATCTACCAATGCATCGGTGGCGAAAGCGAACACACCCCCCCGAAGTTCGAACACGGGGTGCCTTCCTTCGCTCAGGTGATTCTCAACGACAAGGTCGCGAAGATGCCACCCAAACGCTTCACCGAAGCCGTCCATTTCCTGGTGAGGATGGAAATGGTCCATCTGATTCAGACTGGATCATGCGGGTGCGGATCACCGCGATACGACGTGGTCCCGATCGATGAGACGCCACCTCCCCCATCCACGTGCACGGATGAACAGGAAGCCTGATCGCCTGATGCAGGTCAGTCGGAGTGGAAGAATGTGACGGGGCCGGTGACCGAGATTCGGATCTCATCACCGGGTTCAGGCAGAACGTCTTCGAACTGTCGCATGGAAAGGCAGGCCCCGTCCGCAAGGACGAGATTCGCCAGCGCATCGTGTCCGAAGTAGGACGCGTCCTTGACCCGGACCGTGATCTCGCCTGAAGCAGATTGCTGAAGATGCTCCGAACGCACGAACAATCGGCAGGTTCCGTCCTTGATGCCGGGAGCCGCGATTCGTCCCAGAGCACATTCGGCGAACTCATCACGCACCGTGCAGGCGACCACGTTGCCGTCACCGAGAAGTCCTGCGACCTCGAGAGTGGAAGGGTGTTCGTAGACATCGCGGGGAAGACCGGCCTGGACCATGCGTCCGGAAGACATGACCATGAGGTGGTCGGCGCTGCCGAGCGCTTCTTCACGATCGTGCGTCACCATGATGACGGTGGCGCCGGCCTGTTTCAGGATGTCGACCATTTCAGCTCGTACCTTGGAGCGAAGACTCGCATCCAGATTGGCGAAAGGTTCGTCGAGAAGAAGCAGGTCCGGGGCGGGTGCGAGGGCTCGGGCCACCGCCACACGTTGTTGCTCTCCACCGGAAAGCTGATGAGGCAGACGATCCTGAAGCTCTGTGAGTCTCACCAACTCCAGCAACTCCGACAGCCGGTGCTTCTTTTCGGGACGAGTGCGAATGCCGAATTCGATGTTCTGACCGACGGTCAGATGAGGAAACAGAGCGAGGTCCTGAAAGACGAGGCCGACTTTCCGGTCCTCCGCAGGCACGTACTTTCTCCCGGGAAGGGAGACGTCGCGACCATCGAGCAGGATGCGTCCCGAATCGGGCGTGTCCAGCCCGGCGATGATTCGAAGCAGCGTGCTCTTCCCACCCCCGCTCGGACCGAAGAGCACGCCGAACCCACCCTTGGAGATCTGAAGAGAGACATCGGTCAGCACGGCATGCTGATCGAAGGACTTGTTGATCTTTTCGAGTTCGAGCATCTAGGCACTTTCAAGCAGGTCTTCACGCCAGACGAGCACGCCGACGAAGACCGCGGAGATCAGGATCAGAGCAAGCGCTGGAATCGCGGCTTCCGCGTACATCGCCTCATCGGTGTACTGCCAGACGCGCGTTGCCAGAGTGTGGTTCCCGGCGGGTGAGAGCAACAGCGTACAGGGTAGCTCCTTGGCGGTGCTGATGAAGACCAGCAGGAACCCACTGATGACTCCGGGGAGAAGGAACGGAAGCGTCACCGTCCTGAAGCGCAACCAGCGGCCGGCGCCAAGTGTTCGCGCGGCGTCATCGAAGGAACGTGACGCACGTTCGAAACCCGTGCGTATCGGGCCGGTTGCGAGGGCGAGAAACAGAACGCAATACCCGAGAACCACGACGAACCAGGTCTGATACAACCCGGGAATCAGCTTCAGTGCGAGAAAGACCAGCGAAAGACCGACCACGATCCCGGGAAGACCGAAGCCGACATGAGTCATGCGTTCGATCAGAGTGGCCAGAGGTGATGCGTGCCGCGAACACAACAGTCCGATCGGCATCGCCAGCAGTATGACCGAGACCGCTGCTGCGAAAGAAAGCAGCAGCGAATTCACCAATGGCCCCGTGAACAGTGCCGTGAGATCGACGGAAAGACTCGTTCGTCCCCACCATGAGATCAGACTCCAGACCGGAAGCACCAGACCGAGCGACACCACGCCGAGCACGAGGAACAGGGCCGCCCAGCGCCATGCGCCGAGGTGCCATTCAAGAGGTCGATATCCATGTGCTCTTCGAGCCACCGCATGGGAGCGCCTGAATCGACCACTGAGAACCAACACGCATCCGATCAAGAAGGCCAAGGCAAGACTTGAGAACGCCGCACCCGTTCGATCGAAGGCGGATTCGTACTGGATGTAGATCACACGGGTGAAGGTGTTGGTGCGCAACATTGAAACCGCACCGAACTCACTCAGGGAGTAGAGGGCGACCACCACGGCACCACCCACGATCGATGGCCGAAGCTGTGGAAGAATCCCGGAACGGAACGAACCCATGGTCGAGCAACCCAGCACCCTGGCGGCATCGAAAGCCGCTCGATCGATGCCGCGCAGTCCTGCTCGGATCGAAAGGAAGGCGAGCGGATAGACGAACAACGTCAACACGAACGCCGAGGCCCAGAACCCACTGAACCAACCGGGAGCAAGACCGAGATCGGCACAGAAGGCTCCCAGCGGCCCCCGGGAACTGAACACTCCGATGAACACCGCGGCACCCACGTAGCACGGAACCGCAAGTGGACAGACGACGAGCATGGTGCAGACACGTCGAAACGGAAGATCTCGAGCCAGCGTCACCCAGGCGAGGATCATGGAAAGCGTGAGCGATCCGACGACCACGACGCAGGCAAGTCCGATACTGCGGCCCGCGTAGCCGAGCGTCTGCATGCTGAAAAGAAAGGAGCCCAACCGCTCCGTCCCACTGCCTTGCAGTGCTCGGACCACGAGATAGACCAGAGGTGAGAGAACGAGGAGACCGATGACCAGACAGACAACGACAAGCGGAGTGGGCGCTTGCACCCTCCTCCGCCTTCGTGAAACCTCGTTGATGTCGGGCATTGCGGTCAGGGAAGCGCTCCAACCTTGCGCAGCATGACCAGGGTGCCCTCAAGATCATCCATGTCACCGAGATCCATGTCGGGAGTCTCGATCCGGGCCAGTGGGATCAATCCTTCTGCGGGCGAGACGCCCTTGACCAGAGGATATTCAAAGGTGGACTGGGCGAAATAATTCTGAGCCTCCTCGGCAAGCATGAACCGAACCAGTTCCATGGCGGCGGCAGCCTTGCGTGCCTCCTGGTCCGACTGACGAGGAAGACAGACGCCTGCCACGTTGACCAGCGCACCGGGATCACCGTTGGGGAGGAAATGGTTCTTCACCGGAAACGCGGGATCCTCGGCGAGGAAACGGTAGAGGTAGTAGTGATTGACGAAACCAAGATCGACCTCGCCGTCACCGACCGCCCGCACGATCGCGGTGTTCTTCGGATAGACCACCGCTTCGTTGGCGATCATGCCGCGGAGCCAGGCTTCGGTCGCTTCGTCGCCGACACGATGTCGCATCGCACTCACGAAAGCCTGGAAGGATCCGTTGCCCGGCGCCCAGCCGACTCGGCCCTTCCACTTGGGATCGGTGAACTCGACGATCGAGGTCGGCATGTCCGACGGCTTCACCTTCGCGGTGTTGTAGGCGACCGNGCGAGCTCGACCGGTCACGCCGACCCAGACCCCNTCAGGAGAACGGAAACGTGGTTCGACCGAAGCGGTCACCGAGTCGGGCAGAGTCTGAAGTCGCTTCTTCTTGGCAAGGGCGCCGAGCGCACCAGCATCCTGAGCGATGAAGACGTCCGCAGGCGTGGCATCACCTTCTTCGAGAAGAAGTGCGGTCATGCCCGAAGTCGATCCGTACTTCACCTTGACCGGGTTTCCGGTCGCGGCGGTGTACTTGGCGAGTGCGGGACCGATCAGGGATTCCTTGCGACCGCTGTAGATGACCAGTTCGACGGGTTCCTTGGAATCCTGATCGGCCTGGGCCAGAACGATTGAAGCACCCAGAAGAGGGCCGGCGAGGAACGCTCCGATGAGGAGCAACTGCTTGAAATGTGCCTGAAACATGGGGACTGATCTTCTCCTGTGTTTGATCATGCTGTCGTGGGGATGACGAGAGTTCAGCCGGACACGCCGATTTCGTCGCGCACGACGATGATGGCGTCCCGGTAGCGGTTNCTTGCATCGGCCATCGCTCTTCGCTCGCGATTCGAGATGCCGCTGTAGGGCGCGGCGGCCACGATGCCTGGCTTGAAGTGCGGCTTCAAGGTCGCCATGGCATCACGATGAGCACGATCGACGGCCTGCACCGACGCGCGATCTGTTCCGACCATGACGCCGAAAGGTTTGAACTGGCTTTGAACACCGATCCAGTTGTGCTTGAAGATCAGCAGGGTCTGATCGGACCAGGTCTCCTCTTCACTGGAGATCTTCTTGGCGGCGACCTCGTTGGTGAGTGCCACCATTCCACCGAACTGGCCCTCGGCGCTGAAACGCTCCGACTCATCGAGTTCCTTGCGGAGCGTGGCGATGCTTTCGATCAGTTTCCGCGAGTAGGGACGAGCAGCCTCGAGATCCTCTGCAGCGAAGATGAGGTTCTCGATCTTGTGAAAACCGCGGAAGTTGGGATCGGTCTCGCCACCTTCGAAGGCGTACGGACGAGCATCGATGTCCGCGTCCGAATCCTCGAAGGAACCCGCGGTGGTCTCGATCTCCTCGTAGGGCGGACGTGATTCGATGTAGGCGAGCTTGGCCGCGGCAAGATCACCACTGGCGATGGCCACGTCGAGGGCTTTCACGGAAGGCATCTGATCGTCGCAACGAGTCTTGAAGTACGCGACACCGGAATCAACCGCTGCCTGCACCTGTTCGCTGTCATCGATCCGCCGGAGCCCGGAACCGGTTGTGATGGAACCCGCGCTCAGTACGGGGACCACTGTTGATGCTCCGACCGTTCCGGCGATTGACGCCCTGATCATGTCTCGTCGATTCATGCCTCTCAAGCCTTCCTAACCTTCTGTGTACGTGCCGCCACCTTGACCTTGGGCACCCCAGAATGAGGGGCAGAAACCCAAGATTGCAATTGAGATTGAGTCTCAATATTATACCTCATTCAATCTGACGCAGTACTCAATCTCAAAAATGACACAAGCTCCTGATGAAAATGAATCCACTCATGATGTCAACGACCACCACCCACCGCCTGTCCCTCCTCACTCTGACCTCGAGCCTGGCACTTGCCCATACCAGTCACGGGCAGCACTTCGCCATGCCGGATGACCCGAACCTTGGGGGAGGCATGATGGCGGGTGAACCCTGCGAGTCGATTCCGCGCGCGACCACCAGTTTCGGGTCGGCCACTCAGGATGGCTGGGTGTACGTCATGGGCGGATACACCGGCAGGCCGCACGACTACCACCGCGAAGGTCAGTCGANTGCGTTCTACCGAATCAATCTCTACGACCTGAGNCGGGTCGAGATGCTCAAGAACGAACAAGGGATGCAGAGCTGCCCGCTTGAATCATGGAACGGCAAGATCATTCGAACCGGTGGACTGGTCGCTGAAAACGCACCCGGCGAAACCGAACATCTGGTGTCACTGAAATCAGTCCATGCCTTCGACACCGAGACGATGACCTGGTCGCCGCTTCCCGACATGCCTTCGGGTCGGTCCTCCCACGACACCGCGGTCGTCGGAGACACCCTCTATGTCTTCGGTGGCTGGAATCTCGATGCGGACAACGACAGCAGGGACTGGTATTCGAACATCTGGATGCTCGACCTCGCCAATCCCGAATCAGGATGGACTTCAAGGGAAGTGCCATTCGAACGTCGCGCTCTGGCCTCGGTCGCGATCGACGGAAAGATCCTCGTCATCGGTGGGATGACCTCCGAGCGTGGGCCGACCGACAAGGTGGTGCTTTACGATCCCGCCACCGACAGCTGGGTGGACGCTCCCAAATTTCCCACACAGGCGTTCGGAGTCGCTGCGGACAACGCCAACGGCAAGGTCATCGCCTCGGCGGCGGACGGCGCGGTCTACGCCTGGACTCCCGCGGACAACCAATGGAACGAGATCGGAGCCTTCACGTTCCCCCGATTCTTCCACCAGATGGCGGCGGATCACAACGGCGACGTGCTCGCCATCGGCGGAATCTCCCGTGGCATGCGTCCATCAAGCCTTGAACGTCTTCCGATCGGGACCCTCGATACCGAGAATGCGATCGTGAAGCACTGGCAGATCCCCACCCCCTCCGATGCGAAGAACCGACAGGCGTTCTTCATGCGTGATGGCTGGGTGTACATGTTCGGCGGAAACAACAGCACCGGGCAGCATGACTTCGAAGAGGACAACTTCCTCGCCGAAGGCTACAAGATGAACCTCGCCACCATG
>NYVB01000127.1 GCA_002684315.1 Planctomycetaceae bacterium
TCTATGCATTTGTTGCAGTTGTTGCGCGTAGATGCGTAGTCCTACAGAACACAACCCCGCGCCGAAGCGCGAGGTGGTGGGGGTTCTTCTAATTGGGTGTCATGCACTGTGACGTCGAGTGGACTCAGCCGTCGCAGGGCAGTCCCCAGGCTGCGAGCAGTGCAGCAAGATCCTGCCCGTCGACTTGACCGTCCCCGTTGATGTCGGAGGGACAGGGTCCTGCTTCGATGATGCTGAATTCAGCCATGGCAAGACGTACATCGTCCTCGTCGTAGTCGCCGTCTCCGTCGATGTCGCCTGTGACAGTGGGGGCAAAGGTTGCGCTCGCGATCATTCCATCAAAATCGTTGGGTAGGTTCTCTTCGAATCTGCAGTTGATGAGGGTCAGGATTGTCTCAAACATGTTGTCGATTCCACCGCCGTCGTTCTCGGCGGTGTTTCCCAGGAACGTGCAGTTGGTCAGTGTCGGACTCGAGTTGATGTTGGTCATGCCCCCGCCGGTGTTGCCTGCGTGGTTGTGTGCGAACGTGCAGTTGATCACTGACGGAGCGACGTTCGCTGAAAGAGAGGCATTATGTATTCCGCCACCTCGCCATGTGGCTGTGTTATTTGCGAAGAGGCAGTTTCTCAGAGTCGGTCCTGTGGAAGGCGATGTGCTCGAGATGTTCATACCACCTCCGTTATATGAAAAGCCCCTTTGTACAACGAGGTTCTCGAAGACGGTTCCCGGCCCTTCGTTGTTGACGCATTGAAGCACGCCATGTGTGTTTTGGCCGTTGAGGCGGCTGTTGGGTCTGCCTTCCTTGTCTGTGGCACCGAGCAGCGTGATCGCTTTCCCCTGGGTGTCGATCACGGTTCCCTCTTGGTAGCTCTCGGCAGAGAGCTGGATGATGTCACCATTGTTCGCAACGTCGATCGCTTCGTTGATTGAGGTATGGTCGCATCCTACTGCGCACACGGTGATGGTTTCGGCGACTGCCCTGCAGCTGAGGAAGAAAAAGACAGCAGGCACGACAACGGTGCAGATTCGGTACATCATCATTCATCTCTCCTTGTTTTGAAGTGCTTTCCGTCACATGGTAATTCTCTCAAGCCGCACTCTTGTATATCACAATTAGTTGCAAAAGCACCTTTTGAGTTGTTCTTAGAGACTTCTTTGCAAACCCTTTCACAAAAACACTCTCGGCGTCAAACAGGAGTGATTTCTATGAGCGGGTGAGGCGATTCGAACGCCCGCATGGACGTTGGCAACGTGACGCTAGAAGAAACACTATCGAGGTTCTGTACACCTCCAGTACGGATTCGTAGGTAGTCAGCCTTCGCAGTGACAGTGAAGGTTCCTCGGCACTCCCCGGGCAGGCGGAGGCCTGGCCTAGGCAGTCCTGGGAGACACGCATACCAGCTGCCTTGGATGTCCTTTGTAGGCCTGGGCTCCCCTGGGGAGAAACTTGCTTTTGTGTCTAGAGACCCTCAGAAAGATACGCGGGGTATAGTAGATTTCCCGTAGTTTGGAAGCACGGGGATACCCCAGGAGAAACACCAATGACTGACGACAAGAAGAAGCCCGAAGACGAGACCCCCAAGGCACAGGCCGAGGATGCCAAGCCTTCTGAGAACCTTTCGGATGATGAGTTGAGCAACGCGGCGGGGGGGATAGAGGCGGATGAGATAATACTTAACCCAGGAAAGGGAGAGGGCTCAATTACTTGGTAACAGGAATGACCGAAGAGAAGAACACGTTGGCCCAATTTTTGCACCTGCTGACTGACCTTCTGAGTGGGTGAGGCCGCGACCCGGACTCTCTCAACCAAACACCCAACACCCCTGTGCTGACTGACTGATGACCTCAAACGCTATCCCCTGGAGCAACGAACCATGACTGAACAACGAAACAAACTCGTCGATCTCTTTGCTGCCTGCTGGAAGGACGAGCCCCTGAAGGCTCGCTTCATGGCGGACCCGAAGGCGGTGCTGGCCGAGTACGACATGCCGGTGCCGGATGGTATCGACGTGAAGGTGGTGGAGAACACGGACGACTGCGTGTACATCACTCTTCCGAAAAGACCGTCCGGCGAGCTCTCCGACGAGGAACTCGAATCGGCGGCGGGAGGCGGCGACGCAGGACAGACGGATTCCGAATCCGGCCCGAGGTGGGGCTTCATCCGTTCGATGGCGAGCTGAACAGGGCGAGCTGAAAAGGGTTCGATCAGCTCGAGTCGCAGCGCGTGGCTCTTCTCATTGTGGTCGCCACACCAAGCGTCGGAGCTGCGTCAGGGTGCGAGTCGGGTGTGAACCATGGTTCACGTTCCGCCCATGAAAAAACCCCTCCCGGTTCGGGAAGGGCTGATTCATCAAAGCGGGTGAGGCGATTCGAACGCCCGACATTCACGTTGGCAACAGGCTTGTTTCAGACCAAAAGCGCGCTCTTCGCGTCTCCAGTGGGGTTCATCCTATGCGTTTGTTGCAGTTGTTGCGCGTAGATGCGTAGTCGTGAAGAAACACCACCCCGCGCCGAAGCGCGAGGTGGTACGTGGATTTAAAAGTGTTTTACTGTGGGGATTTATCGTTCCTGAAAATCGTCATCAAATCGATCGAGTCAGGGTCTTGAACACCGAGTTCAATCGTCATTCCTATGTTCATGCAAAGTAATCTGATTCTATTCATTAGGTTATCCCATGAAAGATATTCTTCGGGCAAATATAGGCAAGATCGTAAAGATACAATGTCATCATTTTCAGTCAGTGCTGACCAACCGTGCTTCTGCCCAATGTTCCATTCGTTGACTGCTTTGAGGAGTCGTTCTTTTGGTATCGATTTATTCAAACCAAGATTGTGTTGAATAATTATTCTGCTGCCTACCACGTCTCTGAACCCGGCCATTCTTAGAAATTCGATGACAAAAATCCTACCACCAATTTTAACGACGACACTGCCACCACCAGGATTTCTCTTTTCGCTCTCCGTCAACTCGAAACGCAGTTCGCCCGCATTCTCTAGGCCTGCCCAATCCATCGCAATGCATTGACGTAATCCTTCAAGAAATTCCTCATCGGTTTCTTGTCCACCCACCCAAATCCCTTCTGCATCGTATTGTTCATCCGATGATGTTAGTGAGGATGCAATTAAGGTATCGTTGTGGCTTGTTATTCCGAAAAATATCAAAGTCATTATGGCAATAAGTGTGGTCTTAATTGTCACAGTCATGTTTCCTTTGTGGCAAGACGAGTAATGTTGGGTGTCAGGCAGCAGGTTTTTCCAGGCCAAAATCGCGCTCTTCGCGTCTCCCGTGGGGTTCATCCTATGCGTTTGTTGCAGTTGTTGCGCGTAGATGCGTAGTGGGTAGCCTCGACTACCGCCCTCGTTTACTTCGATTCCGACGATCAGCAATCGCTTCAACAAGATGTATGACCATCACCATGGTCGTCACTGGGCCCCACATGAGAAAGAAGAGCAAATCGAACCACTCTTTCTTTGTGATTGGCATAAATGACCAGAAATCTTCTCCATTCCACTTTGAACTGAGTCGAAAAACTGACCACCACAACATCAGATTGATGGGAATAGTAAGAAGATACACCAGAGCATTGATCTGAATATCGTCCACAGTGACTCCTCATTGGGAAGAATGCTTGCAATTCAAAGAGGCGTCACTCTCACACCCCAATCTGCTCATATTCTCACCTGAAATCCCTGCCCAAAATCGCGCTCTCTCGTCTCAAGGAGGGAACTAAGCGTACGTTGTGGCGAACTTTTCTAGAGTAAGCAGGTTTTCATTCGCAGTGGATTCATTTTTAAAAAGCCCATCAGCTTTAACACCGTCGTGTGTGTCATTTGAAAAAGCAGAGCGGGCGATTTTAATCGCATCCGTGAGCAGCTCTTTCGTAGGTGCGATTCGATCAAGGACACTTCCGAGTCTGTCCTTGCGTGCTTGTAAAGACAGGGTCTGCTCCTTCGACCGTGAGAGCAGGATAAGTGACTTGGTAATCAAGGCACGGTCCAATTCTGATTGATCTCCGATTGTCAAAGTCTCGCATCTCATGGCTCGCACTCTCTGGAATAAATAAATTCGAGAATGCTTGTCTAGCTGGCTATTGGGCCAGGTGTCTCTACCGAGGTCATTACTGCTGACGACTCGTATGAGTACTCCGCTGGTTTCTTGTTCGTTGTTGTCCTTATGGTTATGAAAAGTACCCGTGGCAAAGCCAGCAAAGACGTCCTCCCCGGAGGCATACGTTTCATAGAGGAATTCAACACGGGTATGGTGCGCGCTGTCCCAGTTTCTGAATGAGCATTTTTCATTTCCGGAAAAGCGGACCTCGGCTTCGAAGCCAGCTGACACTTCTTCAAATTCAGTTAGTGATTGACTGTCGAGGTTCATGCCCTCATATTACCAACGTTAGATGGGAGATATCGAGATGCTCGCCGATGTGACAGTTTTTGATCTTGAGACGACAGGGCTGAGACGGCACGTCTCGGGTGGTGATCGCGTCATAGAGATTGCGGCTATCCGGATCTCCTCTGACGGGAACGAAATAAGTCGCTTTACGACGTTGGTTAACCCGCAGCGGGATGTTGGCCCAACCCATATTCATGGGATTACTTCCAGGCATGTCGCGGGTGCTCCCAATATTGCAGAAGTCTTACCCTACTTCTGTGACTTTGCTGATGGGTCATATCTTGCCTCATTCAACTACTTCGGGTTTGACGCCCCGATGCTGTTCAATGAATTCAAGCGGTGTGGTTACCTCGAGTCATGGACAGACGGTCTGTGCATCATGAACTTTGCTCGTGAATTGGGGTTTACGGGTTCTCTGATTGATGTCTCGATGCAGATGGATCTCGCTGCACAAAACGCGCATTTTGCATTGGGTGATACGGTTACCGCGGCCAATGTCTTTGCAAGACTCGGCGGTCTAAAAAACGCAATCAGCCCAGGGATAAAGGAGCCTGTTGTTTTTGATGGCAGCCTTTATCCCAGTGCTGATGTCAAATTTGTCAGAAGGTCCGATGTCGCAGAAATCAATGAGGCCCCAATTCTCACACGAATCGGCATCTCTGAATCTGCCTACGGTGCATCGAGTGACTCAAAGGGGTATCAGGAACTGCTGGCTGGCTGTCTTGAAGATCGCGTTGTCTCCGAAGATGAAGTTGTCCAGCTGAGGGAGTGTATTCTTGACTCTCAGATTTCATACGCCTCAGTGATGGATACTCACAGAGAGTTGTTTAGGCAGCACTGCCTCGTTGCGATGAGCGATGAAATCATTACGTCGTCAGAAAAAGAAGATTTGGAAACAATTGCCGCACACCTTGGTATCGCCAAGGAAGCAGTAGGTGACATTCTCGCGTCATGTGATGGGTGTCAAAGTGAGTCTGCAGTAGCTGGATTAGATCTACGAGATGTGAAAGCGGTTTGTTTTACAGGCGAATCGAATTGTTTGATTGATGGCGGACGTATTACGCGTCAACTTGCCACTGACCTCTGTTCGGATCATGGCATCGAAGTGAAACGAGGCGTCTCTAAGAAAATCGATGCTCTCATTGTTTCGGACTCACACACCCAGTCTGGTAAAGCAAAAAAAGCACATTCCTTGGGTGTCCGCGTGATCATTGACCGCGACTTCTGGGTTGGCCTTGGTCACAGTGTTGGTTAGTGTTGATATAGAACTTCTAGCCAAGTGGAAGAGACTGACAAGGGATGTCAGGGCGATGGATGCCCTGCAAGGGGATTAGCCTGCACCTTTCTGCTGCGAAGGCATATGGGCCATCAACGTCTTTCTCAGTTCTGCCAGTTCCACGCTCTCGGCAATTCGATCCAATCCTGCAAGCTCGGCAACCGTGATTTGTTGAAGTGCTCTGTTTTCTCTCGCTGGTGCTGGCAACAGATAGCGTGACAACCATTCTCTTGCCCGGTGATCGCCTTGTTTCGCGGCCTGTGCGGCACTTTGAACAATCTGACGCCATGTTTCGATCGAAATTTCATCGCTCAAGGTCGCCAAGTAATCATCTTCCACGCATCGTCTCGGTCGTCCCGGTCCACCTTTGTTGCCGGGTGCGTCAGGGTGCGAGTCGGATGTGAACCATGGTGCACGTTCCGCCCATGAAAAAGCCCCTCCCGGTTCGGGAAGGGCTGATTCNTCAAAGCGGGTGAGGCGATTCGAACGCCCGACATTCACGTTGGCAACGTGACGCTCTACCACTGAGCTACACCCGCGGAGGTGTTGTCCTCCGAGGAGGGAGGGGAATCGTACCACGTCCTGTGAATCGGGCAAGTGGGGGTGNTGCTTTGTCGCGCTGATTCATCGCAAGGGCAGGTTTTCGGTCTCTNTCAGACGTTGGTCNTCGAACTTTGGTTCCAGTGGATCTCGCGGGGTGCGCGNGCGCAACGTTATCGGTACCACCACATCATGATCCCCCGGGGTCAGTGNNGCGTTGCGAAGAAAAAAAGGCACCGCACGCGACGAATCGCGACGGCGCCCTTGGGGATGAAGCTCGTTGAGNCTCAACTATACATCATGGGGATGCGCCNAACAGTTGTTCACNCAGAAAGAGNNCACTGAGATCCNNTTTTTTTGCTTCGAANCTGTATTTCNGGAAAATAACAAGTCTTTCCAGGNGACATGCGCCCAAAGACACANGCTTCCAANCAGTGATGGAAGCGTGTCTTTGCNTCCTGCCTTTGCAGGANCGNATGAANGAAAAAAACGGTGGGGGCGAGATTCGAACTCGCGAGACCCTGACGGGTCCGCCGGTTTTCAAGACCGGTGCCTTCAACCGCTCAGCCACCCCACCTGTGTCAGGGGATTCTATCAACCATTCTGCTGGATGGTGTCATCGTTCTTGGAAGGCGGATCATCGGCGTGCATGCGCTCGATCATTTTCGCGATCAAGCCCGTCCAGCCCGTCTGATGAGACGCGCCGCACCCGCGTCCGTCATCGCCATCGAAGAACTCGAAATGGTTGACCAGGTCGTTGAAGTGAGGGTCCTTGGCCATGCGCCAGTCGGCTCCGTGGAAGGCCCGGTGTCCCTTGGCATCCTTCTTGAAGAGAGAGGTCAGTCGCTCGGCGACCATCAGGCTGGCGTCCCAGATCGTGACCGTCTCCTTCGCACCCACGGGGCATTCGATCTTGAAGTCATCGCCGTAGTAGTGGTGGAACCGTTGCATCGCTTCAAGCAGCAGGAAGTTGATCGGGAACCAGATCGGTCCTCGCCAGTTGCTGTTGCCGCCGAAGAGGGTGGTGTGGGATTCCGCGGGTTCGTAATCGATGGTGTAGCGGGTGCCTTCGATCTCGATCGCGTACGGGTGGTCCTGATGGAACTTCGAAAGACTNCGGATCCCATGTGGTGAGAAGAAACCATCTTCATCNAGCATGCGCTTGAAGAGACATTTCATCCGNTGGCCTCTGAGCAGTGAGAACAGNCGTCGTTCCCCGCGACCGGGCTCCTTCCAGTGCGAGACGAGGTCGTAGAGCTCGGGGCGCTTTTCAAAGGTGCGGTCGAGGTGCTCCGCGAANTGCGGNAGNTTNTCGAGGGTCTCGGGTTCGAGGACTTCGACCGCGAANAGCGGNATCAATCCCACGATCGACTGGATCCGCATCGGNATGCGTCGNCCGTCGGGCAGGAGAAGCTGGTCGTAGTAGAACTCNTCGTTTTCGTCCCACAGGCCGTCNTCACCTCCGCCCATCGCGGTCATCGCCAGCGCGATCTCGAGGAAGTGTTCGAGGAACTTCACCGCCATGTCCTGATAGACCGGGTTCCGCGTCGCCAACTCGATCGAGATCCGCATCATCGTCAGCGAGAACATCGCCATCCAGCTGGTCCCGTCGGCCTGTTCGAGCGTGCCACCACCGGGAAGCGCCGACGAACGATCGAAGATGCCGATGTTGTCCAGTCCGAGGAAGCCGCCTTCGAAGATGTTGCGACCGCCCTCGTCCTTGCGATTGACCCACCAGGTGAAGTTCATGAGCAGTCTGTGAAAGACCCGTTCAAGGAACTCGAAGTCCGGTGTGCCGTGGCGTCTCGCGTCCATCTTGAAGACTCGCCAGGTCGCCCAGGCGTGCACCGGGGGATTGACGTCGTCGAACTTCCATTCATACGCGGGAATCGCACCGTTCGGGTGCATGTACCGGTCTTCCGTGAACAGGATCAGCTGCTGTTTCGCGAANTCGGANTCGATCGAGGCGAAGGTGACGGTGTGAAAGGCCAGGTCCCAGGAGGCGAACCACGGATACTCCCAGGTGTCGGGCATCGAGATGATGTCGTGCGCATCGAAGTGGGTCCAGTGGGCGTTGCGTCCCTGCTGCCGGCTTTCCGGAGGCTTGGGTTGCGCGGGATCNCCTTCGAGCCACTGTTCCACGTTGTAGCCGTAGTACTGCTTGCTCCAGATCATTCCGGCCCAGGCCTGACGTTGCACCAGNCGTTGGTCGGGNTCNCTGACGTGNGACTGAAGGTCGTCGTAGAACGTNTCCGCCTCGTCNCGACAGCGGGTCATGATCGCTTCGAAGTCGGCGAAGGCGTCGGCCGGCAGTGCGCGGGCCAGGCGCACGCGAATGACNATCGACTCGCCCGGTGCGAGGGTGGTGGCGTGGTCACCGGCGACCTTGGTTCCNGTGGCGTCGTGTCTGATCGCATCGGCATCACCACCGACCACGTAGTCATTGATCCCGTCCTTGTAGGTGGCGCCATCGCGTGGTTCGTTGAAGAGTCGTTCGCCGTTGGTGTTGTTTTCACACCAGAGAAGCTCCACGCCCTCTTCGAACGCGCCATGCATCGTGCCGAGCGTGGGGTGATCGAAGACGACCCTGCCCGGGGTGTCGCCGGCCCTGGCACTCGGGCGTGGCGCCTCGTCATCCCACGACCAGGTGTTTCGAAAGAAGAACTGCGGAAGCACGCGAACCGGCGCCGGTTCCGGGCCTCGGTTGAAGACCTCGACCCGGTACAGGAGATCTTCGGTGTCGGCCTTGGCCTGTTCGATCACCACATCGAAGTAGCGTCCGTCATCGAAGACACCGGTGTCGAGAACCTCGAACTCCGGGTCCTGCGCGGTTCTGCGAGCGTTCTCCTCGCGAAGGCGGTCGTAGGGAAACGCGGCCTGAGGATACTTGTAGAGCATCTTCATGAAGGATCCGGTGGGGGTGCCGTCGAGGTGCCACCAGAGTTCCTTGACGTCTTCGCCGTGGTTGCCTTCCGAATTGGTCAGACCGAAGTAACGTTCCTTGATGATCGGATCGACGCCGTTGTGCAGTGCGAGACTCAGGCAGAGAAACTGATTGCGATCGCACAGGCCGCCGATCCCGTCTTCGCTCCAGCGGTAGGCACGCGAACGCGCATGGTCGAACGGGAAGTAGTCCCAGGCCGAGCCATCGGATGAATAGTCCTCGCGGACCGTGCCCCACTGTCGGTCGCTGAGGTACGGGCCCCAGGCACGCCAGGGTGCGTCTTCGCCTTTCGAAGACTGCAGTCNTTTCGTTTCCGGGTTCACGGTGAGCCATCCTTCGTGGTTCGAGTGCCGATGATGTCNAGCAGNCCGGCGACGCTCCATGCCTGAGCAATGCACCCGCGAGGTGTGTTGGGTGCGAGTGCATCGAGAATCTCACTCACACTTCCGACCCCCGCGACACCGAGGTGTTCCTCGGCCTGGGCCAACAGCGTCTCAAGCATTGCAGTGGTTCCTTCATTCGAGGTTCCCTGCACGGCGCGCTGTGCCGCCAGAAACGGGCCGAGCAACCAGGGCCAGGCGGTGCCCTCGTGGTAGGCGCCGTCGCGTGTCTCCGGTCCACCTTCGTATCGACCGATGAATGCCGGGTCGTCCTGGTCGAGTGTTCGAAGACCCATCGGCACCAGCAGCTTTCGTGTCACCACGTCGAGTGCGTCACTCGCGATGTCAAGTGGCAGAAGGTCTGGTGCCTCGGCGATGGCGAACAATTGATTGGGGCGGATCGATGGATCATCCCCCGACGGACCGTCCAGGACGTCGTAGAGACAGCTCGTCTCGGGGTTGTGGAATCTTTGAAAGCCCTTTCGAGTGGTCTCGGCCTGCGCCTCGAAGACGGCATGGTCCTGACCCAGCCGTCGGGCGAGCATCGCTGCGTTCTTCAACGCCTTGAACCAGAGTGCGTTGATCTCGACCGGTTTTCCGATTCGTGGTGTGATCACCCGGTCACCGACTCTGGCGTCCATCCAGGTCAGTTGGAGTCCCTGTTCTCCGGCATGGATCAATCCGTCCGTCGCATCAAGGCCGATTCCGTAGGCGGTCCCCGTTCGATAGTGCGTGAGAATCGAGTCGATGGTCGGCCAGAGTTCCTTGAGAACCTCATCATCCCCGGTCACGGCATGCCAGCGTGCGATCGCTTCGATGAAGAGAAGCGGGGCGTCCACGGTGTTGTCCATCGAGGCTNGGCCCGATTCATCGAAGACATTNGGAAGCAGGCCCGCGTGCTCGACGGCGGCGAAGGTGCGAAGGATCTCCGTNGCCTCGGTCACCCGNCCNGTCTCGAGNGCGAGTCCCGGCAACGAGANCATCGTGTCNCGGCCCCAGTCCGTGAACCANGGGTAGCCGGCGATGATGGTTCGNCCCACATGCCCCGNGGTGTCNTGTCGTTCCACCATGAACTGATCGGCGGCAAGCACNAGTCTNNGGTGGAGNGGGCTTGATGATTCCGCNCCGGCNCGGTCCAGACAGCNNGCATCATCCGCGNNCGCCNTNGCGACGAGATCGGGNCGGTCCTCGACTNGATCCGCGTCTCTNCCGGCATGCAGTCTGATCGTTCGAGTNCGAGTGGTGTCGGTCTTGAAGGAGAACGCGGCGAAGGCNTCGTCNAGATCNGGNAACCCNCGCGCGGTCTCCTCCGNGAGGCGAAAGCCGCGCCACCAGTCTCCCAGCAACGTCCCCGTTCCATCGAATCTGAGATGNAGGTCGGCGCCGTCGTTCGATGGCCACAGGATNCGTGCGCGTTCNTGGCACAATTCNATCGAGGGTGGCGCGCCGGCANTCNGAAGTTGATGGTGNCCTCGTTNTGACACCAGNACCACGCATTCGAANTCGACGTNNCGANCCTCGGNGATCGTCCAGGTCGCTTCGAANAGACCACGGTNCANTGCCAGNCGNCGGGTGATCTCCACGCCGTCGACGCACCAGGTCCAGCANGGNGTGCGNCCNTCGAGNTCGAANGNGNTGAGCAGGCGATGGCCCTNCGGTGCGATGGNNCCNTCNGCCCAGCGGTTGGTGTCCAGTTCATGNCNGACACCGTCGATGNTCACCCGNTCATGNACCGAATGNANAAGCAGANGACGATCGGCNGGNGGACTGNAGGCATCGATGAGAAGNCCGTGGTAGCGACGCGTGGGTGNGCCGCTGATGGTGCCCGAGGCATANCCNCCNAGTCCATCGGCGAGNAGCCATTCCCTCGAGTCACCNTCNTNCAGGTTCGTGCACACNTCGGCNNCGAGGNGCGTGGGTCCCAGNTTGGTNCGTGCTTCGGGCGTCAGGTCCATGTCGCCATTCTCNTCTCTCAGNGNTNGCANGGGAACANCAGACCGTCCTCTATCTTGAAACCGACNTCGACNANCGTNTNCAGNTCNAGACCNTGNTCGGTGGTNTCNCGNANTCTCAGNAAGGANANNGGGTCCGANGGGTNCATGGNCTCGTGNCCGAGNAGGAGGTCGGTGCCNTCCTGGACGGGTTCNTTCTCNAGGATGCNCCATCCCGTGAGCGGGGGTGTCNCGTGNGGTTCGATGNTCGCACNGTAGGCAGGCAGGACGAAGTCATACCGTCCGTTCTCATGNCCGACGGGTGCGTTCATCGTTCCGCCCGGCAACGTGATCCGGNCGTCTCGAATNTCGACCGNCATCCGTGTNGGNACGGGNTGCNTCATNCGAAGTGCCGCTTCGCATGATGGTGGTCGNGAGAGAAGGGCCTCGGGTGNNCCGTCCGCGATGATNCCGCCCTCATGCAGNAGGATCACGCGATCNCCCAGCGCGAGCGCGTCTTCGAGATCGTGCAGCGCCAGCACGGTGGTNCCCGTCCGNCGCGCGAANTGTCCTGCCAGTGAACGGCGNAGTCGATAGCGAGTGATCGGNTCCAGACCGGCGAANGGTTCATCGAGCAGCAGGATNGGNGGGTTCGTGACCAGGGCCTTCGCGAGNGCCACGCGTCGNCGTTCTCCACCGGAGAGCGACGTNACTCGNCCGNGGTGTCGGGNCAGGACGTCGGAACAACNTGCGNTCTTCGCCGCGGNTTCGATGGCCGGATCATTTCGATCTCGAAGTGCGAANCCGATGTTGCGNCGGACGTCGAGGTGTTCGTANAGCTGNCCGTTCTGAAACGNCATNCCGACGCCTCGNCGNTCGGCTCGTATCTTCGAGGCCTCGCGATCATCGTGGGTCACGGTGCCGGAAGACGGTCGTCTCAGGCCCGCCATCAGTTCGAGNACCAGTGANTTTCCCGAGCCGGTCTCACCGCACAGCACCAGGACGGTTCCGGGAGACAGTTCGAAGGATGTCGGGCCGAGGCGCGCGGGCGCGCCCGGAAAGTCGACTTCGACGTCCTCGAAGCGTATTCGCGTCACGCCTTGGTCTTCTCGCGGTCCGCGCGTCTGCGCTTGAGTTCCGCATCGATGAACGGTTGCACCGCGCCGTCGAGCACGGTCTGCGGGTTTCTGACTTCATGACCCGTGCGGAGATCCTTGACTCGATTGTCGTAGAAGACATAACTTCGAATCTGCGTGCCCATGGTCCCGGCATCTTCGAGTTTGCCGCCACTGGCTTCTTCAAGCTCGGCTTCACGGCGTCGTTCTTCGATCTCCTCGAGTTTCGCCATGAGGACCTGCATCGCCTGGCGCTTGTTCTGCGGCTGATCGCGGAAAGTGGAGGCCACGACCTGGATGCCGGTCGGGATATGCGTCATTCGCACCGCACTGGCGACCTTGTTGACGTTCTGGCCGCCCGGTCCGCTCGATCGAGCGAAGAAGTCGACTTGAAGATCGCCGTCCGGAATCACCAGTTCCGATTCATCGAACTCGGGGGTGACGTCGACGGTCGCGAAACTTGTCTGTCGTTTGCCCTGACTGTTGAAGGGGCTGACTCGTGCCAGTCGGTGGGTGCCGCGTTCGCAGTTCATGTTGCCGAACGCGAAGGGGCCCTTGACGTGGTACTCGACGGTCGAGACGCCGGCTTCAGTCCCCTGCACGCGGTTGAGTTCCTCCGGCTTGTAGCCGGAGAGTTCCCAGTAATAGAGATACATGCGGTCGAGAATCGAGGCCCAGTCGTCGGCTTCGGTGCCGCCTTCGCCCGATGAGATCGTCACGTAGCAGTTGCGGTGGTCGTGCTTGCCACTGAGCAGCGACTGCAGCTCGACCTTGTCCATCGCCAGTTCGACCTGGTAGAGCTGCTCATCGGTCTCCTCGAGCAGTTCCGCGTCATCGGCCTCACGGGCAAGTTCGAGTCCGACCAGCGCGTCTTCGTACATCTCGAGTGCTTTTTCCAGCGGGTCGATCTGCGCCTTGATCAGTTTGAATCGCCCGATGGTGATTTGCGCCTTGTCGGGTGCGCCCCAGAAATCGGTGTCGTTCATCGCTTCCTGAAGCTCTTCGCGTTCTTTCGCTTTCACGTCGAAATCAAGGGACGTCTTCATGGTGTCGACTCTGTTCTTGAGTTCGTCGACGATGGTCTTGTGTGATTCGTAATGCATGTTCAGGCGTCCGGATTGAGGAGTGACGTGATTCGGACGAGTTGGGTTCCGATGTCGCGGACCTGGCCGTCGATTCGTTCATCGGTGATGCTGCCATCTTCGGCGAACGCCTGGTGCGCTCCCGGCATGGCGTATTGTTCGTGGATGACGCGGACGCCGGTGTTGTGCAGGATCGCACGCAGGTGGTCGAGGCATCGGATGCCCCCCAGACGCCCGGGGCTGCATGACATCACTGCCGCGGTCTTTCCTGGAAAGCACGGTGCGGGGTCGCCGGCACTGTTGGCTCGGCTGCCCCAGTCGATGATGTTCTTCAGCGCGCTCGAGATTGAATGGTTGTACTCCGGGGTGGAGATCAACATCCCGTGACATCCCGCCACCGCGGCCTTGAACGCCTTGACGGGTTCCGGCATGCCTTCGGCGGCTTCGAGATCCTCNTCGAACAGNGGTGCGTTGAANTCNCGCAGGTCCAGNAGNTCGACTTCGGCTCCGGCATCACGNACGCCNTGNGCNGCTCGGGTCACCAGCTTGCGGTTGAATGAATCAGCTCGGAGGCTGCCGGAAAATGCTGCAATCTTGATCGTCATCCCGAGATTGTAGTCGCCCCGNCGCGCTTTGCTCGTGCCTTCCCATACCATGGGGGTCATGAACGCCATTCCACTGTCATCTCACGTCAGAAATCTTCCCGCGTCCTCCACGCTTGTCGTGAGCGCCAAGGCCAAGGCCCTCAAGGCCGCTGGTGTCGACGTGGTCGGTTTCGGGACCGGTGAGCCCGATTTCGACACCCCGGAGCACATCTGTGAATCGCTGTACGCCGCCGTCAAGGCCGGCAAGACGCGCTACGCACCGTCTCCCGGGACGCCCGAATGTCGGGAAGCCATCGCGCGAAAACTTCGTGATGAAAATTCCATTCCGGTCGAAGCACGTGACATCGTGGTGACGGCGGGTGGCAAGCAGGCGATCTATCTCGCGATGCAGTGCCTGCTCGACCCCGGCAAGGGTGACGAGGTTCTGCTGGTCTCGCCGGCCTGGGTCTCCGTGCCCGCCATCGTCGAAGTCTGTGGTGGCGTCGCTCGTTTCGTGTCCGGCACCATCGACTCCGGTTGGAAGATCACGCCCGAGCAGCTTGATGAGGCGATCACGGAGCGCACCAAGGTCGTCGTCATCAACTCACCGTCGAATCCATGCGGCACGGTCTACCTGCCGGATGAGTTGAAGGCGCTCGCCGAGGTTCTGATCCGTCACCCGCAGGTGACTCTGATGTCGGACGAGATCTACGAAAAGATGATCTATCCCGAGCTTGATCCCACCGTCTCCCATTTCTCTCTGGGGTCGATGCCGGAACTCGCTCAGCGGACCATCACGATCAACGGGCTCAGCAAGGCCTATGCGATGACCGGTTGGCGGATCGGCTATCTCGCCACGCCGTCCGGCGAAGGTGACTTCGCGGCGCACGCGGGCAAGCTTCATTCGCAGATGCTCAGTTCGATCCCCGCGTTCTGCATGCCCACCATCATGGAAGCGCTCGAACACGGAGCCGCTGAAGTCGAGCGAATGCGACTGAGCTTCGCCAAACGTGGTGCCATGATGTTCGAACGCCTGAACGCGATCGAAGGCATTCGCTGTGTGAAGCCACTGGGTGCGTTCTACTGTTTTCCCGAACTTTCAGGCTGCTTCGGACGCACCACGCCCCAGGGCGTGGTCATCAACGATGCGATCGACTTCTGCACGGCTCTGCTCGAAGAAGCCAACGTCGCCGTCGTGCCCGGCACCGACTTCGGTCCGACCGCGGCGGCCTGCTGCCGTCTGAGTTTCGCCGCCAGCGAGGCAGAGATTGAAAAGGGTTGCCAGCGATTGGCGACGTTCGTCGCAAGTCTGATCTGATCGTTCAGAGACTTAGGGTGCCTCCCTCATTTTCCGGAGAAACGACCAGGGCCCCCATCGGTATTCGAACCTCTTTTCTTCCGGCAGCTCGTACCACTGTGCCCATGCCGTACTGTCGTGTGCCAGAATATCTCTCTTGATGTGACCGAGTGAGTATCTGCCCTGCAGGTCGAGCGTCTCCATGTAGGGTTCAAGAAGCGGCAATCCGATCGGGCCGAGCGCCGACAGTGCGTGAATTGTCTCCTTCTGGTCATGCCCGATGTTGTTGTCTTCGAGGTGCGTGGTGAGGATGTCGATCGCCAGCGGGAGCATCTCCTGGTCAAGCAATTCCGTGAAGGTGATCGCGAAAAGATACTTTTCATCGACGGTGCCCGTCTTCAGGACATGAATCATCTTCGGTCGTGCCGTGTCGAAATGTTTCTTGAGATAGTCGATGGTTTCTCCGCCGTACCAACCCCATCTGGTCCTGAGAGCATTCAGAACCCAGAGATCGATCAGTTCCCCGGATGGGGCGTCGTCGAAGGTTCCCAGGTAATGCATGAATCGGTCCCTTGATCTTTCGTCGCTGGTGAGGATCCCCCGGCGAGCGATTTCGATCATTCTTGTGGGAGGATCCTTGTCGATTCGGCGCAGATGGTCCAGGCAGATCGATTTCGACTGATCATCTCCGTTCAGGAATTCCCATCGCAAGGCTGCGATGCCCGCTTCTCCGATGGTGCCCATCTGACTGTCCGCTTTTCTTGCATTCCAGGATTGCTCGTCGTCTCGAAAGTCCTTGATGAGCTTCCATGCGAGAATCGATCCAGAGACCTTGCTGAGATGGCCTGCGTGGCTGCGCGCGGCGAGATCTTTCCTGAGCGGTGTTCGGTGGGTGAAGTACTCCGCCTGAGCCAGCATCACGAGTGGCAGAGCCGGCAGGCCGTTCGACCAGTTGCCACCTCGGATCGCCGCGCTGACTCCACTGCCGATCGAAAGAACGAGAAAGACCACGGCAAGACTTCCGTAGCGAAAACGGTATCCAGCCGAGAGGCGTCTTTGTGTCGTGATCCGTGTGCCGCATTCGGGGCAGCGAACGCAGAGCTCCTCGTCGGCCTGAAGTCCATCAAGTCGATGCCAGCAACGAGTGTGGAAGAACCAGTTCCGGGAGGGTCTGAGTTTCCTCCAGCCCAGAGGTGCGCCGGGACATCGCCAGTTGGTCTGAGTTCGCGGTAGATAGAGTGACACCAGACCGGCCACCACCATGGCGCCCATCAGTCCGAGCATGCCCCATCTCAGAATTTCATCCGTCACATGACATACATCGGCGGAACTTCGCCGAGTTCATCAGATGATTGTTCGCTTTGGATTCGAGGTCCGTCGTGGACTCAGGTCGCGCCGATCGAGACGTCCATCGGCTGCAAGCCGGGTTCGTAGTTCGGCTGCAAGGCGATATTCAGTGGCAGGCGTTTCCCACCCGGGTCCTTGGGGATGTTGTCCTGATCGATCATGCGCTGAATCGCCATGATGCCTTCGATCAGCATTTCCGGTCGAGGGGGGCAGCCCGGGACGTAGACGTCGACGGGAATGAACTGGTCGACGCCCTGGACGACCGCGTAGGTGTCGAAGACACCACCGGTCGACGCACAGGCACCCATGGAGATGACCCACTTGGGTTCCGCCATCTGCATGTAGATGCGTTGAAGCACGGGAAGGCTCTTGATGCCCACTCGTCCTGCCACGATGAGGAGATCCGCCTGACGGGGGCTGAAGCGCATGACTTCCGCTCCGAAGCGCGACAGGTCGAAACGACTGCAGGCAGTCGCCATCAGTTCGATACCGCAGCATGCGGTGGCGAAAGGAAGGGGCCAGACGCTGGAGCGTCGTGCCCAGTTGACCACTCGGCTGAACTGCGTGGTCAGGATGCTGTCGTGAGGTAGGGTGGCTTCGAGGCCCATGGGAACTCCTTTTTCGGTGAACCAGAGTCTAGCGGCTCGGCGCGATCAGTTCTCGCGTGGTTTCTGGAGTTCTTTGACTTGTTTCTGATAGTCGGCATTGGCGCGGTCTCGCATCTTGGCCGCATTGGAGCTCTGCTCGTTGGGATCGTCCAGATTACCCTTGTAGATCATCCCGTTGTACGGCCCCCCTTTGACTGAAACCACGTGCTCGTAGCAGCCGCTCAGCAGGGGAATGGGCGTCAAAAGAGCACACCAGAGGGCACTTCGCAGAAGGCCTGCTCTCCGGGTGGTCAAGGCAGTGGTGTTGGTCTGGCGTCGCACGATTCTGGCTCCAGGTCGAGCCAGCCGGAAATCAGCCCTCGATCATCTTTCTCAAATCGTCCTTCGAATGGACGATTTTGTAAAGCCTTTCGACTTTCATCATTCGAAAAAGATCGCGCAGATGTCCGTTGAGACCGTACAGCGCCGTATTCATCTTCTGTTCCTTGGCGTGCCGCCGAAGTTCCACGCACATGCCAAGGCCCATGCTTGAGAGGACCGAGACCGCGGACAGGTCGATCACGAGCCATTTGGACCGCTTGTCGCACTCAGTCAGTGCGTCGATGATTTCCGTCTCGATGATGGGTGCTTCTCGCTGACCTACGGAAGGGGCCACGAGTCGTGCGGTGATGGCACGATGGCTCTTGCTGACCGAGACGTACTGCGACGTCCCTTTCTGGAACTCGTTCATCTTGGGGCTGATGTTCATTTGGTTGCCTCGACATGTAAACAATGAAAAACCGTGGGACTTGATCTCCCTCGGTCAAATCCCTCCGGGACTTTGGGGCATCTCACGGTCTTTTCGGGCAAGCCGTTCGTGGTGTCGGGTTGGGGAAGTCGCTCGGACTCGGTCGGTCCGGTAATCAGTCAATCCCCAACCAGACCGGTTCCGTACTTGACTCGGTTCGTTTCATCTGCCATCGAGGCGCCGTCGATCGTGAAGCGGTACCCGCCGAACAGTTCAAGCACGCCGTTCCCGACTGAAAGGACATTCGGGCGGCGGCGCCGAGGCAGGTTGTTCAGTCTCCACGGCCTGAGGCGTCCGCTGCTCTCGGCGCGAATGAACAAGGCGGTGGGCATGGCCAATTCGTCACGGGTGGGTTGCTCGCTGGCAAGAACCACCACGCCGTTCGGGACCGAGATGGCATGCATCCAGGTGGGTATGCCACCTTTGAAGAGAAGCTCGGGACCCGGAAGGACGGTCTTTCGTGTCGTATCGATGATGATCGTCTCGGGACTTGGTCGTTCGTCTTTCTTCGGCCAGCCCAGGAGCAGGACCCGGCCGTCCGGGAGCATCCGGGAACGCGCGCCCAGTGCACTGATCTCTTCTGACACCGGCCACGCCGTCCAGGTGGTTTCGTTCCGGGGCCGTTCCATCACGACAAGGCTTTGGTCATCGGGATTCGTCCCGCATGCGATGAGGGTGCCATCATCGAGGACATCGAGCGTCGCGGCGGACATCTTTCGTCCCAGAGGTTCCGGAGGATGCCATGTCAGAGTCTCGAGATCGAATCGATGCAGTCGGTCTTCCGCGATCAATCCGATCGTGCCATCGCTCAGCCGTTTCGGGGAACTTGGTGTGATCCAGCGGCTTCCTTCGGGGGGTGTGATCGGAGTGGACGCGCCCGCGATCTTCGGCTGCACGATCTCTCCATCAAGGCGCAGGTTCAGGACGCCCTTGGCCGAGCCGCCGTAACCGCCCCAGATCAGAATGCGCCCCTCTGAAAGTTTCAGTGCCTCCGGGTTGATCCGCGCTTCGCGCATCTGTGAACCGACTGGCAGCCACGCCCCATCGGGCCGACGGGATTGAATGGCCGGTGTGGCGTTGAAGTCCGAGGTCATGCCACCCAGCAGGAACACCCATCCATCTGATTCGACCACTGCCGATTCGATGACCGGGAGCGTGAGCGTGCCCTGGAGTTCGCTGGTGCGAACCGGAAGGCCGAGAACCAGGGGGTCATCACCCGGGGGAGGTCCAGTCTGTTCTTGAGTGTCCTGATGCGGCCCTTGCGTCGAGGCCACGACGACTCCCGCCAGAGCCAGAGCGCACATCGTGGAAAGCGCCCGGATCATGACGTCTCGGTGCCGCGATGGGCTCGGCCCGGTTCGACTGACAATGTACCGAGAGAGAATCGTTCATTCGACTCCTCGGTCGTCTTCGAGGGACCGTCCTCGTTCACTTTGACTGCCGCTGAGTCGAGTGCTGGTTCGGGGGCAGTCGGGGTGTCAGGCCGAGGCTCCAAAGCTTCCGGTTGTTCCGACGTCTGCTTCGCTGCGGTTCTGGCATGGATCTCGATGACCGGTGGGTCCTGCTTCAGAGTCACTTCAAGCGTCTCTGGTTTCACGGATTCGTCTTCGTTCCCTTCGAGCGGATTGTCCATCACTTCGATGCGACGAAGGGTCTCTTCCATTCGAGTCAACACGGCCTGGGTTCGTTCGATGAGCGCGTCGCTTCGTTGTTGCTGGGCGCTTTCAAGCTCGGCGATCTCGCGAGCACGATCCTGAGTCCCGGCCTGAATGGCGTTGCAGATCTCGATGCCGTTGCCCATTCCGGCGGCGACGTCCTCCGCTCGGGAGATCAGGGTGGTCAGACGTTCCTCGACCTGGACCGCACGCGCCAGGGATTCTTCGAGCCGGGTGCATGCCTCTTCGATCCGAGCGCCATCTTCGAAGATGCTCGGGTCTCGAGTCTCGGTCGCGCCGGCGTCTTCCAGTCTTTGAATCTGTGATTCAAATGCTCGAAGCATTCGCGCGCCAAGGTGGAGGCGTTCGTCCAGCATCGTGATCGATTCATCGGCTCCGGTCGCATCCTGCGCGGTCTTCTTCGGTTCCGTCTGCATCGACTTCCGGGGCTTCTTCATGTCCGCGATCTTGCCCCGTCCGCTGACGGATCGGGCATGTCTGCCTGCGGCCTTCTTGAAGTCCTCGGCGACGACTGTCGTGGTTCCGTTGGAGCTCTGCGGCTCGCTTTGCTCGAGTGCTTTTCTGGCACGCGCGGCAGCCAGTCTGGCCGCTTCACGGAAGTGTGCGGCGCTGGGACCGTTCGGTGGGGATGCCATACCCTCGCCTTCGGTCTTCTTCGTACCGTCATCTTCAACCTGTGCGTCGTATTCGTGATCCATCGGATCCTCCGAAGTCGTGCCCGTTCGAGCACATCGGCATTCCTTTGCCATTCGAGCGACTGCTCGTCACTGTCAAGAGTCTACGAGATCCCGCCTCCTGATGGTGTGCAAGGAGAAGTCTCGGGGCGCTTTCCTCTTTCAGCCGTTGGTCCGCGGCGTCATGTCCTCCGAGATGAGTGCGGCGAGCGTCGTCCCCGCGGCTTGAGTTCTCTGAGCGTCTCGAAGCGTGTCCACCAAGGGGCTCTGCAGATGCATCGCTTCGTCATCGACCAGTTCGAAGGCCACGTCCATCAACTGTGCGGCCGTGATCTGCTCCGGAGCCCTGGCGAGCACAAACGAATCTTTCTGATCGATCCGGTGCAGAAAACCTCGTTTCTCGAGTCGCTCGAGCATCAAATCGGTGAATTTGAAGGGCAGGCCCGTCTTTCTGGCGATGTCATCCGATGAAAAGGTGGCCCCTTTTTCAAATCCATTGGCGACCAGCGTCATCACCGACAGGATGGAGGCGGGGTCGATCAGGTTTTCGAGCTCCTCGGTCTGCATCACCCGGGCGTCACGTCCCCGCAGGACCTGGACGATCGCGGCGACTTCGAGACCGACCAGAACGAACATCCACATCAGATACATCCAGAACATGAAGACTGGAATCAGTCCCAGAGATCCGTACAGGCTGCTCACGGAGAAGGCGTTGGCCATGTAGGCACCGAGGGACCGTTTGCCCACCTCCAGAAGAATCGCCGCGACCAGGCCGCCGATCAAGGCGGGCCGAACTCTCACACGCGCGTTGGGGACCCAGAGATAGACCACGAACATGAAGAACCAGAACGTCAGCAGACTGGATCCCACATCGATCGTGACGGCCAGCCACTGCCAGCTGGGAAGTGTCGACACCACCGTCGAGAGATTTCCCGACAACCAGGGAATCACGCCCAGCATGACGGGGCCGAAAGTGAGGACGCACCAGTAGACCAGCAGGCGCTTGGTCCACGAGCGGCCTGAGCGGGCTCGGTAGATCACGTTGAAACTGTTCTCGATGGTGACCATCACCCACAGCGCGGAGAACGTCACCACCGCCATGCCGATCCAGCCCAGTCCCGAAAGATTGATGCTCGATGCGGTCGCCACGAAGCCATCCACCCATTCACCCAATCCAATCGGCGTCTGCGTGGTGTTGGCGTCGAGTGTCGGAGGAATGATCTTGATGTCATTCAGTCCGAGTTCTTCAATCAAGGCGTCGATGGTCTGGTTGAAGTTGTCGCCGAGGATGTTGCGTGCTGCGATGGTGATGACCACCAGCACGGGAAGGATTCCGAAAAGCGTGCGAAATGCCAACGATGCGGCCATCTGGGGCGCGCGGTCCTCATTGAGGTGCCTCAGACAATATCTGGCGGTGTCGAATCCGTGCCGAACGCGCCTTTGGACGTCATCCAGATTCTTTCGAGGTTCCGAAGCGGCCTGCCGCAGCCATTCGAAGCTCTGTCGCACTCGGGTACGCAGTGGCGGTCTGGTTTTTTCCGGTTTCTGGGTCATTGATGCCTCGATCCCAAGGTCTATCGTCAGAATCGCAAGCGAACCTCGCGAACCTGTTTAGAATGGTACGAATGTCGACTCGAGGAAAAAAGCAGGGACACGGATATGGCGACAAGCGTCGCGGGCCACGTTTGCAGAAGGTGCTCGCTGATGCTGGCGTTGCGTCCCGCAGGGCCTGCGAATCCTTGATCGAATCAGGAATGGTCACCGTGAATGGCGAAGTCGTCGAGACCTTGCCTGCCTGGGTTGATCCCGAAGGTGATCGAATCGTTGCCGAGGGGCGAGTGGTCGGCAAGACACGTCGAAACATCTACGTGATGCTGTTCAAGCCACGGGGCACGGTCAGCACCAACAGTGATCCTGAGGGGCGTTGTCGCGCGATTGACCTGGTCCTTCATCCGTCGCGTCCTCGTCTTTATCCTGTCGGGCGGCTCGATGTCGAGTCCTCGGGTCTCCTCTTGCTCACAAACGATGGTGAGCTGGCCAATCGTTTGACGCATCCCCGTTATGGCGTTCACAAGGGCTATCAAGTCACGGTCGGCGGCCGATTGAGTGATGAGGACGTTGAGCGTCTTGAACGTGGTATTTTTCTTCCGGACAAGCGAAGTGGGGGGGCTTCTCGCACGAACCGCTCCAAACTTGATGTCATCAAGCGCGATCGTGACCGAACGTTGCTCTATATGGAACTTCGCGAAGGGCGTAATCGCCAGATCCGCCGTATGATGGCGCAGTTCGGGTTTCCCGTGAAAAAGTTACGTCGGGTTCGAATGGGTCCACTTGCCTTGAAGGGTCTTGCCCCTGGCGAATGGCGTGAACTCTCGTCGGGAGAGCTCTCCTCGCTTCGTCGTGCGGCGTATCGAATCCGCGACAAGGCAGCCTCTTCGAAGGCATAAAAAGAGCCGTAAACACATTAAAATGAGCGATTTAAACACGAAGAGCGTGGCCCTTGCCACGCTCTTGTGACGTTTTTTATGGTGTTTCCAATTGTAATTGAAAATCATTCTCCGTTGCAATTGAAAACCATTCGCAACTGGCTATACTTTTTCGGATAACCGTAGTTATCCCTCCAATTGTCTCCGTAAGACGTTGGGCTACAGGTACTAGACGGTGATGAGAGAGTCACCGCAACCACTCACAGGAGTTTCCCAGAGATGTTCAAGACACTGACAGCGATCACAGCAACGCTTCTCTTTGCTGGTTCCGCCACCGCCGATTTGGTCAACCCCCTCGTCCCCAGCTGGGCTGGTGGCCCAGGTGCCACGTCCGCACAGTGGGACTCATTCACCTCAGCCGATGGTGGCGCAAATGCCCCCGAATCCGGTTCGGGCTTCAACCTGTACAACTTCGGATCCGGTGCGATCATTGCAAGCTCCGGTAACTTGTACGGTGCTGGCGGCGCACTCAACATTCACGTCTACCCCGCAGGAGCTCCCGTCGTTGGGCTCTCCGCGGCAGTCGTCAACATTTCCTTCGCGGGCAACCCCATCGATACGGACGACGTTCGCGCTTTCGTGGGTCCTCAGGGTTCAGGAAGCTATGTTGACAGCGTCTCAACCTTCCAGGGTGGTGGCGGAGGCGGATTTGCGCCCCAGACATGGTCCTTCGAGTTCGACTTCAGCGCATTCTCCTTCGGCCCCCCGCAGTCACTTTCGTTCTTCTTCGGCTCAGAGGAAGCAAACTGCAGCCTCGATGCGATTTCCATCGATGTTCTCGGAGCTCCGATCCCCGCACCAGGTGCGGCGCTTGCTTTGGGACTTCTTGGTGTCACACGGCGCCGAAGAGGCTAATATGACGTGTCTCAGCCATACCGGCACTTTGAAGGGACACGTGACAACGAATGAGTGATGCAACAGCGACTGTTGATTCGAAGGTTTCAAATGGAATCATGGATCGATTGAGAACAGAGACCCGACCTCACCACGACAAGGCCGAACAGAATGGCTTCGGAGTGATGGTGATGGAAGGCGGGCTTCAGATGACTCCCTACGTGGAACATCTGGCTGCCTGGAAAGAGATTCTCAGTCATCTCGAATCAGCACTTCGTACCTGTGAGGACGATGTCGTCTCTCGAACCTGGCATGAAGGCCTCGTCAAAGAGAGTCTCCTCGAACAGGATCTCACGCAGCTGGCTCCGGAAGGCGCAACCCTTTCTGGTCCCACCTCGGACGCCGTGCTCGCATTCACTCAGTACGTCGATCACCTCACCAAGGAGACCCCACGGGGTCTCCTTGGTGTTCTTTACGTCCTCGAAGGATCGACCATGGGTGGCAGCGTGATGAAATCACGCATCGCCTCGCAACTCAGCCTCACTCTCGATGAGCCGGGCCTGCTCTACTACGGTTGCTACGGAACTCAGGTCGGGGTCCATTTCAAGGACTTCCGCTCCCGCATGGGTGGCTCGGTCGATGGCACCGGTTGCGAAGATCTTGTTCTTGAAGCCGCCGGCCGAACGTTCGACCTCGTGGGCGACATCCTTCGTGCGATCGCGGGTGATTGATGGAGACAGGGTCGGCCAAGTCATCCGGTGCGACCACCATTCGAAGATGGGCCCTCCTTCTTCTGACGTTCTCCGCCATTCCCGATGTCCTGCCCTACGCAGGACTCAAACGTCTCATTTCCGAGCGGTTCGACAAAAGCGAGGCTGAATCCCAGCTTTTCGCCATCATGGCATTGATTGGTGCCTTGCTCGCGGTGCTTGTGCTTCGGCGCGTTCAAAAGGCCTCGCCTCGCAGAGTCTTCTTGATCTGCGCACTTGTTCAGGCCACCGTCATCGCTCTGATGATCCTGCCCATCAATTGGACCACGATGCTCGCGCTTCGGGGCATTCAGGGTGGAGCCGACCTGTTGATGCTGGTGACATTGACCACGGTGGTGGCAAGTCACGCCAAGGGGACCGGGCGAGGTTTCGGTGCGGCCGGTGCGGCGATCCTCTTCGGTCTGGCATTCGGCCTGCTTGGTGGCGGGCTTCTGACCGCTCTCGAGCCGCTCTCGGTCTTCCCGGTTTCGGTCGGCATCTCGCTGATGCTGGCTGGCAGTGCCTTTGGTCTTCCTTCCAGGCCTCTGCATGCCACTTCGAAAGACAAACGTCGGCAGATGGATCGAAGAACGATCATCGGAGGTGCGTTCTCCGCAAGTGATCGAATGATCTCCGGCATGATCACCGTCAGTCTGCCTTTGCTTCTGGTCTCCTCCTTCGAGGCCAGTCCCTCGGTCATCGGTGCGGTGCTTGCCGCGCCACTCCTGACTTGTGCGCTCGGTGGCTATTTCTCCGGCATTCTGGTCGATCACATCGGCGCGATTCGTGCACGCTTGATCGGGGTTCCCCTGCAAGCCGCTGGTCTGACCATGATCATCCTTTCTGGAGGCACCATCGCGCTTCTGAGCGTCGGAACACTGACGCTTTCAGCCGGTGCGACATTGCTTCTTCCCACATCCCTCGTCATCGGTGCCGGAAATCGTCCCAAGCAGATTGATCCGAATGTCGTCGGTGGGATTCAGTCGATCGGACAGGCGGGGCACCTTTTCGGGACACTGCTCATCTTCATGTTCACCGTGCTTTCTGGTGCCGTGACCACCACGGGCATTCTCGCCGTCGTGGTCATCTATCTCGCGTGGAACACGATCTGGCTGGGCGCTCTCGGCTCGGAATTCTTCGCGGTCGCGCGCCCTGCGCCTCGAGTGGTGCAAGGTCGTCGCCTGGCCTCCGGGCCGATCATGGGTCGAACCACGTCTCGACGTGGAAATGCGTCCACTCAAGCCGCTACACTGCTCGATTCCCAACAGGATGAATCCAGTCCAGAGGAGTCGATGGAATGCCACAGTACGAATACGAATGCGACGAGGACGGCGAAGTCCTGACCCTCTTGAGACCGATGTCCGAAGCGGATGCTCCCGTCGAGGATCCGGAGTCACGAGGGCGTGTCTTTTCGCGTCGACACAGCGTGTTCGGCGTCGGGCGACGTGACGCCGCGCAGTCGGCACCGTCGGCATCCAGGGAGGGTTTCTGTCCCTGCGGCATGCGTCCCGGTGGATGTGGTGGCTCATGACCGAGCGAATCATTCATGGCGTTGATTTCTCTGGTGCACAAGGTGGTGGCGGTGCGAAGATCGTGGTCGCGACCCGGCAGGACACCGGTGAAATCTCACTGGAGCGGGGGCTTGATCGCAATCGGTTGGTGAGTCGCATTCGTGAGACCCTCACCGATGGAAACCAGCACCTCTGGCGAATCGATGCACCATTCAGCGTTCCCGTCACGGTCTTCGACGCGCATGAGCTCGAACGTGACTGGTTGGTTCTGGCTCGATGGATGCGTCAGTTCAATGATCCGAGAGACTGGCGCAGAGCGCTGCGTGCGGTTGATCGCAAGGAAAAGAAACGCCTCTGCGACCGGTCCGCGCACGCACCTCTGGCGCCCATGAATCTCCGAGTCTTCAAACAGACCTGGACCGTGGTGTGCGAGGTCCTGCTCCCTCTGGTGTCCGATGAGATCGATCTGCCATGCCTCCGTCCCACGGATTCCTCGGTGTCCGTGGTGGAATCATGTCCCGCCTCGGTCCTGCACCGGCTCGGCGAGTCATCAAGAGGCTACAAGGGCAAGACCGACGACAACCTCGCACGACGCAAGTCACTGGTCCGTCTGCTCGAAGATGAGGGGCTCGATCTCTCGTCCTCGATTCGGCGTCGGGCCGTCGAGGACCCTGAAGGCGATGCGCTTGACTCACTCCTGCTTCTGCTCGCCCCGGTGTCCGAGGTCACTCCGCACGAAGCCGGCTGTGAAGGTTGGATCTGGTAGATCAGACGCCGCGGGTCTGCGGGTCCCAGATGAATTTGTGCATCTGCAATTGCATGCGCACTTCGAGACCATCCGCGAGAATCCATTCCGCCAGTTGGTGGGGGGGCAGCGCCTTGCACCCCAGGATCTCAAGTCCCTGCGCCTGTTCGAAGGTCGGAGACATCAGAACGGCGGCTGAGCGTGTCATCAGATCGTGTGTTTCAATCATCTCTCGGGCCCAGTCATAATCGGCGCGGTCGGTCACCACGAATTTGATCTCGTCCGCCGGTCTGAGATCTTCGAGGTTCTCCATCCGGTTTCGATCGACCTGCCCGGAGCCCGGTGTCTTCAGGTCGAGGATTCTGATGATTCTCGGATCACAGGGGCTGATGTCCACGGCATTCGACGTTTCAACCAGAACGGTCCTGCCGGCATCACAGAGTTCGGTCATCAGAGGAAAGACGGCTTTTTGAGCCAGCGGTTCTCCACCGGTGAATTCGATCAAAGTGCAGTTGATCGCCAGAATCCGTTCCTTGAGATCCTCCACGGACACTCGCTCGCCCTCCTTGAAGGCGTATTCGGTATCGCAGTAGTGGCACCTCAAGGGGCATCCTGTGAGCCTCACGAAGACACAGGGGGCGCCCGCACGGGTGGATTCGCCCTGAATCGAGTGGAAGATTTCGTTGATGCGGATGGAGGTGGGTGCTGACATGACTTGTGAATGTTATCGCCTCGGGGTTCGACATTGCGGCGTATTTCGGTATCATTCTCGATCCGAGGCCCAGGTGGCGGAATTGGCAGACGCGCCAGATTAAGGATCTGGTGGGAGTAAAATCCCGTGGAGGTTCGAGCCCTCTC
>NYVB01000128.1 GCA_002684315.1 Planctomycetaceae bacterium
CGACGGCACCTGGTTGTCGACCTTCAGTCTCTCCAGTGGATACACCACTCCAAAGCCGCGAAAGGAGACACCATGATCATCCGAACGACCATGCTCTCGTTGTGCACGAGTTTCATGCTCCTCGCCTGTGATCGACCGACGTCACCCGCCACGCCCGTCGTCGAAATCGCCGAAGAGGCCGCCGGACCGTGGGAGACCGCCACCAGCGCTGACGAAGGCTTTTTCGTGCGTTGGCGTCTGCTCGTTCCCGAAGTGCCACTGGCCGATCCCTTCGACATCGAAGTCGAAGTCTGGACCGACGAAACGATGCGTGAGCCTGCCGTCTTCGACCGTCTGTACGTCGATGCCGGAATGCCACATCATCGTCACGGGATGAACGTCGTCCCGGAAATCGAATCACGCTCACCCGGGCGTTGGGTCGCGCGGGGAATGCTTCTTCACATGCCTGGTCGTTGGCAGTTCTACGTCGATGTGCTCGATGACGGCAGAATCGAACGGGCCCAGTGGTCCACCTGGTTGTCTGGATGATCCCCGTCGCCACGAGAACCACTCTCGGAATCGCGTTCGTGCTTTCGATGAGTCTTCTTTCAGGTTGTTCCGACACCGAGTCGACTTCGCCGGTGGTGTCGCAACCGGTGTCGCTGCCCGACCTCTCGGGCGTGCAGTCGCAGCATGCGGTCGAGCTCACCGCCGAGACCTGGGAACGAATCAGGCAGATGGCGGAAGTCCCGGCCTTGCGTGCCAACCCGACGAATCGTGTCGCGGACGATGCTGATGCGGCTCGATTGGGCCATCGTCTGTTTTTCGAGCCCGGTTTCTCAGTTGATGGAACCGTCTCCTGTGCGACGTGTCACGATCCGGAGAGAGCCTTCACCGATGGTCTTCCGGTCGCGCAGGGCATCGGACCCAACGCTCGCAACACACCGACGGTGTTGAATTCCGCGCACCAACGATGGCTGACCTGGGACGGCCGGTCCGATTCACTCTGGGCGCAGGCGTTGGAGCCGATGGAAAACGACCTCGAGATGGCGGGTGATCGCCTGTCGATCGTTCGAACGGTGCGCGACGACCGTGCCCTGGCGGCCGCCTACGAGTCTCTCTTCGGGCCNCTTCCCGTGTTGGCGGCGACATTGCCTTCGCGGGCGCGCCCGCGAAGAGATGGCCGAACGGATGCACTCTCCGATGCCTGGGACNGTCTTGATCAGACCACTCGCGACGACATCGATCAGGTCTTCGTCAATCTCGGCAAATCGCTCGGCGCCTACCAACGAACGCTGCTTTCCGGCAATGCCCCCTTCGACCGTTTCGTCGCGTCGGTCGACAGTGGGCGATATGAGCCGCAGAATGACTTCGACGACGCCGCGGTCCGGGGACTCGGCCTGTTCGCGGGCGACGCGGGGTGCTGGTCCTGTCATGCCGGCCCCATGCTGACCACCGGAGAATTTCACAACATCGGGATCCCGCCGGTGGCGGGGGGGATGCCCACGGACAGTGGACGCTACGAGGCCGTCCAGCTTCTCAAGGCCGATCCGTTCAATGCCGCTGGCGAGTATTCGGATGACACCACTGGTCCAAACGCGCGTTTGGTCCGGGGGTTGATCGACTCTCCGGAAAACTGGGGCCGATTCAGGACACCCTCCCTTCGCGAGGTTGCTCGAACCGCCCCCTACATGCATGAAGGACGTTTTCAGACCCTTGAAGAGGTCTTGCGCTTCTATTCGACGCTCGACGGTGCCGTCCAGCTGGACCACCATCAGGAAAANGTCCTTGAGCCTCTGGACCTCTCCGAGTCGGAGATCGCTGACCTGGCCTCGTTCCTTCGTGGTTTGAATGGGACGCCAATGACACCTGAGTTCGCGACCACGCCTCTGAAGTGACGGAAAAGAAACGTCTGATAACGCGAAATCCTTCCCACTGAATCGAAAATTGAATCTTTCTTTTCTGCACTTCAGGTCTACACTTGGGGTGACCACGAGGTCATACCCCACCTTATTGTCCCCACAATCAAAGACGACGACATGCGCAAATCCGGGGTGGAAATGCCGCTGTCCAGTCTGCACAGACAGATTCCTGGAGTCCTCTTTTCATGTTCCAGAAAACATTCACCGTCATCTCCACCGGATGCGTGCTGGCTTTGGCCACCGTCTCCCTCGCCCATGAAAACGACCCCAAGGCCACTCAGGAACGAATCCCCTTCGAGGGACCGAGCTGGCGGAGTGATGTCGACGGCGGTCTGGCAGGAGGCTTCGATTTCGATGGAATCGGATTGCTTTCCAACCTGACCATGCCTGAACTTGATCCGGGCCAGGAAGGTGCCGACTGCTGGGGCTACGTGTCTCCGAGCGGGCGTGAGTATGCCTTGATGACCACGACCGGAGGAACCTCCTTCGTCGAGATCACCAATCCCGGCAATCCTCAGATCATCCAGTACATCGACGGCACCAACTGCCTCTGGCGCGATGTCAAGGTCTTCGGTGACTACTGCTACATCGTCAGCGATTGCGGCGGTGGCATTCAGGTCATCTCACTTCAGAACATCGATTCCGGTTCCGTCACTCTGGTGAACACCATCACCACCGGTGGAACGACGAACAGCCACAACATCGTGATGGACCCCGACACGGGCCTCATCGCACGCTGTGGTGGTGGCAACAACCTCGGACTGCGTTTCTACGATGCGGCGGCCAATCCGGTCAACCCTCCGCTCGTCGGCGAGTGGACTCCGATCTACGTGCATGATGCGCAGCTGCGAACGTTCGACTCCGGGCCCTACGCCGGACAGACCCTCGCCTATTGCTGCGGAGGCACCGGAAACGGCTCGGGTTCGACTCGACTTGCCGTGGTCAACGTGACCAACCCTTCCAATCCCGTGCTGCTCGGTGAAGCCTTCTACTCCGGCTCCGCCTACTGCCACCAGGGATGGTTGAGCGAAGACAGTGCGACCTTCTACGTCAACGACGAACTGTACAGCGGTCAGTCCTCGACGTTCATCTTCGACGTCTCCGATCCCACGAATCCTTCGTTCGTGAACCGATCGACCAACGGTCTCGGCTCGGTCTGTCACAACTGCTACGTGAAGGGTGACAAGCTCTTCGCCGCGAACTACCGCAGCGGACTTCGTGTGTTCGACATCTCAAGCCCCTACAACCCGGTCGAGATCTCCTACTTCGACACCTACCCCGAAAACAACGGCAACGGTTTCAACGGCGCCTGGAGCGTCTACCCGTACTTCCCCAGTGGCAATGTCATCGTCTCCGACATCGAGCGTGGTCTGTTCGTCCTGAGCACCGACTTCACGTTCGTCGGCTTCACGCCGGCCGGGTCCGGTGGATTCCCCGAACTCATCGAATCCTCGGGTCAGATCCTGACCGTCGACATCTCCATCGAAGGCGGCACGCTCGACACCGGCTCCGGCGTCGTGCTCTTCAACGATGGGACCGGGACCCAGCAGAGTTCCCTGAACTTCAACGGCACGCAGTACTCGGTCACGCTTCCCGCACTGAGCTGCCCGGGGCAGCTGTCCTTCAGCTTCGCCATCCAGGACAACGAAGGCACTCTCTATGAGAGCCAGACCTACGCCAGAACCATCGCTGATTCGGTCGATCTGGTGGTCGAGGATGATTTCGACTCGTCAGCCGGTTGGTCCGCCCAGACCACGGCATCGGTCGGTGGCTGGGAACGAGCGATCCCATCAAACGACACCATTTCCGTCATCGACTGCAGTGCGCCCGGAACGGACGCGGATGCGGATGGGAACGGTTTCTGCTGGGTCACCGGAAACGGCAACTCCAGCTTCGGATGTGAGTTCGACATCGACAGTGGTCAGACGACGTTGACGTCGTCCGTCTACACCGTCGACATCGACGACCCCGAGGTCATCTTCTCCTGGTGGTACGACAACACCTCGTCCAACAACACCGAGTTCGATGATCCGTTCGTGGTCGAGATCTCCGGCAACTCCGGCGCCAGCTGGACCACGCTTCTCACCGTGGCACTCGGCTCGAGCGCACAGACCGGATGGACGGAGAGCGCGTTCCTCGTGAGCGACTATGTCACTCTCACCAGCGGCCTTCGGATGCGCTTCACGGCATCGGACAACGATCCCGGCTCCGTGGTCGAAGCCGGCGTGGATGCGTTCAGAATTCAACAACTCTCCTGCAGTGATGCCTGTCCGATTCCAGCCGACTTGAATTGTGACGGTGTCGTCAATGGCGTCGACCTGTCACTGGTCCTCGGCAACTGGGGGTCCAATGGTCAGGACGGGGGTGATGTCACTGGCGACGGCAACGTCAACGGCCAGGACATCGCGTCCGTGCTTGCTTCCTGGACCGGCTGAGCAGATTTGAATCAGATCTGAAGATCTCCCATCCGCACTGGAATGGGAGATCTTCAGTTTTTTGAACCAGCGGATTGATGTATCGTGAGAACCTGCGTCATCAAGCTTCCTTCCTTTCAGCACTTCCATAGATGAGATTCGATGATCAAGTCCGCACTCACAGTGACCACGCTCGCTCTCCTTTCCGCGATGTCCGTTCTTGCTCATGAGAATGATCCAAAGGCCGATGGATTCGACCCACCCTACGAAGGTCCGGGTTGGCGCGAAGCTGATGGTGGGCTTGCCGGATCCTTCGAATCAGAGGGCATTCAACTCAGATCCTGGCTGACCTTGGGCGAACTCGGTGGCAACAGTTCCGCCGGAAACGATTGCTGGGGATACGTCTCTCCCTCCGGGCAAGAGTACGCACTCATGTGCACCAATCGCGGAACCGCCTTCGTGGAGGTCACCGATCCCGGTGATCCTGAAATCCTCGTGTTCCACAACGGACCAAGCAGCACCTGGCGTGACATCAAGGTCTACGGCGAATACGCCTACGCGGTGAGCGAGGGTGGCAACGGCATTCAGTGCTTCGATCTGCGAAACATCGATTCTGGTTCCGTTCCACCACCGAACGAGGTCACGACCGGTGGTACCAGCAGCACCCACAACGTCGCCATCAACATCGACAGCGGATACCTCTATCGCTGTGGTGGTGGATCGAACATCGGTCTTCGAATCTACGATCTCAAGTCCGATCCCATGAATCCGACCTTCGTCGGCGAGTGGCTTGACCGATACGTGCATGACGTGCAGGTCGTCACCTACACCGAGGGACCGTACGCCGGGATGGAAGTCGCATTCTGTTGCGCCGGGTTCAACAACGGCAGCACCAACACCGCTCTGGACATCGTCGACGTCACCGACAAGGCCAATCCCGCTTTGCTCAGACGACTTCAGTACCCCAATGGTGCGTACAGTCACCAGGGCTGGCTCACCCCCGATCGCAAGTACTTCCTTCTGGGTGACGAGCTCGACGAAGGTGGTGACACGCCGACGTCGATCATCGTGATCAATGTCGAGAACATCTATTCCCCGACCTTCATCGAGAGCTGGACCAACGACAACACCGCGATCACCCACAACATCTACACCCTGGGTGATTTCGCCTACATGGCCAACTACACCAGTGGCATGCGCGTCTTCGACATCCGCGACCCCGAAAACATGAAGGAAGTCGGTTTCTTCGACACCAGGACCAGTGACGACTCCGTCTCCTTCGACGGCCTCTGGAGTTGTTACCCCTATCTTCCCAGCGGAACCATTCTCGGCAGCGACATTCAGCGAGGGCTCTTCGTCTGGACTCCGGATCTCGCGCGTCTCACGTTCGAACTGGTCGATGACGTTCCACGGACGATCACCTCGACCAATCAGCAGATCGACTTTCGAATCGACTCGTTGGTGGTCCCCGTCGATGCCGGCCAGGTCTTTGCCAGCGTCGATGACGGGACTGGTTGGAATCAGATTTCCGCGGAGGCTCTCGGTGGCGGAGTCCATCGAGTGACTCTTCCGTCCCTCGAGTGTCCCGCCAGCGTTCAACTCCGTTTCTCCGCCTTGAATCTGGAAGGTGAACTCTTCGAGAGTCAGGTCTTCGAGTCGATCGTGGCCGATGACTTCCCCAGCATCTTCTCGGATGACTTCGAGTCGTCTCAGGGATGGGCTTCATCGGGGTCGGCCAACTCCGTCCCCGCGGGAATCTGGCAGCGGGGCACGCCTTTCGGCACCGGCGTCTGGGGTGATCCCACCTCCGATTTCGATGGATCCGGTCGTTGTTACCTGACCGGAAACGGTGCGGGTGTTCTGGAGGTCGACGGTGAAGCCATTCTCACTTCACCGGCATTCAATGCGGTCGGAAGCGAAACGTACATCTCCTATGCCAGTTGGTTCGCCAATGACTTCGGGCCCTGGCCCAAGCAGGATTCCATGTACATCGAAATCTCCAACGACGATGGCACCAACTGGGATCTGATCGAACAGATCGGGCCTGATGACTCACGGTCTTCCGGTGGATGGTTCCTCAGTACGGTACGGGTCGCTGATTACGTCGTGCCCACCGAGCAGATTCGAATCCGCTTCCGAGTCCTCGACACCCTTGCAGACTCGATTCTCGAGGCTGCCGTCGATCGTGTCGCGATCGAGACCGTGCTCTGCGACGTCGAAGTGGTGATCGGTGATCTGAACGGGGACCTCCTGGTCAACGGTGCCGACCTTGCAGCCCTGCTCTCCATCTGGGGTGAAATCGATTCCGAGTTCGACCTCGATGGTGATGGCATCATCGCCGGTGGCGATCTGTCCGTCCTGCTCAGCAGGTGGACTTCCTGAGTCCACTGATCCCACGCCTTATGATCCTTTCTTCTGCAGCGATTCGTCGTTGGAAGGTATGCTCAGGGTGTCTCATGTCACTCATGCGGTCCTCCGCCCACTCAGCCTCGACATCAGGAGTCTTGAATCAGATGCCTCGATTCGCCATTTTGCTTGGATGTGTTCTGACCATCGCCGTTTCAGCCATCAGTTTCGGACAGGAAACCACTCCGTCCGAGCAGGCTCCACCCAAGACACCGACATCCGGTCAGGTCTGGGTTCAGGACATCCCCGGCACCGCCAGCAGCTTGATCATGCGTCCCGTCACGCTTCCCGATGGGGGAGAGATGTGGGTCATGGAGCGTGAGGTCACCTGGAATCTGTTCGATGTCTTCATCTTCCGGCTCGATGAGAAGAAGAAGAAGAGTTCACCCGACTCCGATGCTGTGACCAGACCCACCAAGCCTTACATCGCGGTCGATCGTGGCTTCGGGCACAATGACTATCCCGCGCTCTCGATGTCGTTGCAGAATGCCGTTCAATTCGCGAAATGGATCAGCGCGAAGACCGGTCGGACGTATCGCATCCCCACCGTGGATGAATGGAAGATGATCTGCGCTCAGGCGGCCATCCCCGCGGATCAACTCGATGCGTATGCGTGGTGTGACAGCAACAGCGAAGAGAAGACGCACCCTGTCGCCAAGAAGAAGGCCGATGCCCTCGGACTTCACGATCTCTACGGCAACGTCGGAGAATGGTGTCTCACCGGAGGAACACCGGAAAAGCCCGAAGGTGTCCTGATGGGTGGTGGATACGAATCACCGGAAAATGCGCTGAACTGCGAGTCCAATCAGCCGTACGACATGATGTGGAACGACAGCGATCCACAGTTTCCCAAGAGCGTCTGGTGGTTTGCTGATGCCGCATACGTCGGTATTCGACTGGTTTGCACGGATGATGGTCCGACGAAAGCACTCTCCAATTCAAAGGATGATGATCATGGCGACGAATGAACGAAATGCTCCCCTCGATGCGATCACACGAAGACGGTTCATCGCCACCACCTCCGTCGGTGCGGCCCTTCCTCTGGCGGGCACCGCCCTGGGCGGACTTCCCATTCGCGGCAAGGATGAAATTCGTGTCGGGGTGATCGGTTGTGGAGGTCGTGGCACCGGTGCGGCCATGAATGCGCTTCAAGCCTCCCCTGAGATTCGAATTCATGCGGTGGGTGATCTCTTCGCCGATCGGATGACCGCCTCGCGTGACAATCTTCGTAGTCAGGTCGAGCGCTTCGGTGACCGTGCCTCCGTGCCAGAAGAGAACTGTTTCGCCGGCTGGGATGCCTACAAGGATGTCCTTTCCACCGACTGCGAGTACGTCATTCTCGCCACGCCTCCGGGATTCCGCCCTCAGCATTTCGAAGCGGCGATCGCCGCCGGCAAGCATGTCTTCATGGAAAAACCGGTGGCGGTGGATCCCGTCGGCATTCGCAAGGTCATTGCCGCCGCNAAATCCGCGGATGAACAGAAACTTTCGGTCGTCGCGGGAACGCAGCGTCGTCATGAGAAGTGCTATCTGGAGATGATCGAACGGATTCGTGCTGGTGCGATCGGCACACCGGTTGCCGCACGCTGTTACTGGAACCAGAGTGGGCTCTGGTCGATCGATGCACGGGCCGATCGGTCCGACATGGAGAATCAACTTCGCAACTGGCTGTACCACACCTGGCTTTCCGGCGACCACATCGTCGAGCAGCATGTCCACAACATGGACGTCGTCAACTGGGTCTACGACGCGCATCCCACCGAGGTCTATGGCGTCGGCGGCCGGCAGGCTCGAACCGATTCGAAGTACGGGCACATCTTCGATCACTTCTCATTGGAATATTCCTATCCCGAAAACCGCTTCGCACACAGCATGTGTCGNCAGCAGGAGGGGACTCCCGGTCGAGTCGAAGAACGGATCACCGGNACCGANGGNCACNCNAGATCNCANTCNGGNATGNCCGANATCATGGGCCCGAATGCCTGGAGATTCGANGGCAAGCAGACCAATCCNTACGTGCAGGAGCACATGGATCTGCAAGCCTCGATCAGAGGCGANAGTCCCAGAGTGAATGAAGGCCAGCGCATCGCNGAATCGACNATGACNGCGATCATGGGACGTGAAGCCGCCTACACCGGGCAGTTGATCACCTGGGAGGACGCCATGAAAAGCACCCTCGATCTCTCGCCCCTGGTCTACGAGTTCAGTGAACGAACCGTTCATGATGTGGCGATCCCGGGCCAGACGGAATTGAATCGAACGGTCTGACTTCGACCCACCGGCTTCTCGGTAGACTGATCCTGTGGATTCGACCAACTCATCATCCTCGCCCGTCGCGGGTCTGACCGTCTGTTACACATGCATGAACAGCATGCGGACGCTGCCTGCCTCGCTTGCTTCCGTTCTGGGCGTCGCCGAGCGGATCCTGGTCGTCGACTCGGGATCCACTGACGGCACCATTGACTATTGCACCAAGCTCGGGGTGGAGGTCATTCATCGTGAGTGGACCAACATGGCCGACCAGCGTGCGTTCTCCATTCAGGCCTGTGGGGAGGCAGGGTGGGCGCTGTCATTGGATTCGGATGAGATTCTGGATGAGACCCTGTGCCAGTCCGTTCGAAGCGAGCTTGCGTCGGTCGATGCCAACGTGCGCGGTTTTCGCATGCGTCGCATGACCTATCTCGATGGTGAACTGCTCGGGCACACCTTTCAGCCCGAGTGGCGGCTTCGACTCGTTCGGGTTGCGGGTGCACGCGTCAAGGGTGATGCGGTCGGAGGGCACGATCAAATCCTCGTCGACGGAACAGTCCGATCTCTTGAAGGCATTCTGCGCCATGATTCATGGATCAACGCGAAAGACATGCTCGAACGTGGGGTGCGGTATGGTTTTCGTGCATCCGAAACGGCCCGCAAGGGTGGAACGCGTCTGAATCTACTGATCAATCCCGCCTCCGCCTTCTTCAAGCAACTGGTTCTTAGAAGAGGTTTTCTCGACGGATGGCGAGGATGGGTTGCAGCGGCCGGCGTCGCCTCCCAGGCTCTCGCGAAGCATGTCGCGATCATGGAGCGTCGTGAACTCGAACGGGAGGATCGCCGATCCACGTGATGTTCGTGGTCGTGCCCTCGTTCTCCATGATCAC
>NYVB01000129.1 GCA_002684315.1 Planctomycetaceae bacterium
CATCAAGGCGACTGCGAACCACACCAACCGTGGAATCACCGAGCAAGGGACCACGAACTTCGTTTTCGGAGTCGTAGCTGTCGTATTCGTCGATCTTCGTGACCGCTTCGTTGAAGGCATCGGTGAAGGCCTTCACGGCCGCCACGACCGAGTCGTCATCGCGTTCGATCTTGATCGTGATCGGTTCGGGCCCCGCCTTGATGAGATCGAGAGAAACACCCTCGATCACCCCACTCATTTCGTTCGTCGAAGAAGAGACCAGAAGTCCGGTTGCGGGATCGTCGGATCCGATGAATGCCTGAGTATCCTGTCCCTTGACGAGCTGATCCAGGCCAAGATCCACACCACCGGTATTGATCACCAGATCACCGGCGGCGCCCGAGATGTCGGATGTCAGACTCAGGAACCATGGCTTGTTTCCGTCTCCGGTGTTCAAGACCGTGGCTGAGATGGGCGCCTTCGCGTCTTCAAGCTTCGAGATCAGATCGTCGATGGTGTCGGTTCGATCAAGATCGACGTTGATCGAATACGTCCCGTCGATCCGACCCCCGACCGTGTCCGACTCACCGGCAAGTCGAAGGCCGTTGGCGACGGTTCCCGAGAGGTCATCCACCTTCATCTTAGACACCGCGACCGAACCAGTTTCCAAGGTGGTGTCGATGAGCTCGAGCCCATCCCCGTTTTCATTGATCTCAGCTCGTATCTCGAGACCACGGGTGTTGATGAGTTTCATCACTTCATAGAGTGAGTCCACATCCTTTCCGACCTGGACCGTGGCGGTCGCGCCGGTCGAGTCGGTCAACCGAAACGATCCGGTGCCGATGCCTCGCCCGTAATTCATGTCGGCAAGACGGGTCGATTGCGTGACATACTGAAGCTCCAGGTTGGAACCGGTGATCGTGTCACCGATCACGGTGGAGTCAAGACCAAGTGACGATGCAAGATCTCCGCTGACGGACATCACCTGAGTGTTCGAGACGTTGAGGTTCTTGACACGGAGACTCGACCCGGAGGCATCAAGACCGAATTCGATCTGAGCCGAGGTTTGGGCGATCTGATCCTGAACCATCTCGACGAGTTCGGAGACGGTCTCGGCGGTGGAAAGACCCGTCACGGTCACCACCTGCCCATCGGTGTCGCTCAAGACCAGGGTGTCACCGGTTCCAAGACCGGTTCCACCGTTCAAACCGGAGAGCAAGGTCGTTCCCATGCCGGAAAGAATTCTATCTCCGGACAAGGTGGTTGATGATGAGCCGTCGACCGTGAAACCAAGATCGGAAAGTGTTCGTGTGGGAATGTCCGCGGCATCACCGGTGAAGCCCGGTGAACCCTCCGACACTGAAAGGGAAAAACCACCCGCAGAGAACTCGATGCCCTGACCGTCGGCGGAGATGTTGACGAACGCCCTTCCACCCGTGGCGTCGTTCACTCGTTGTGCGAGATCTTCGATCGTGGTCGCCCGAGCCGTCTGGACTTCGTTACGAAGCACGTCTCCCTGCAGAGTGCCGGACACTGCGGTTCCCAGTATTCCAAGATCCTGAGCGGTCGAATCACCACCGATGCCTTCGCCCTCGACGATCAGTTCATCGGGTCCGGCAAGTGTGTCGTTGACCACGAACCCGTTTGCGTCGTCGTTGAGAGTCAGCGTGACACCACCCGCACCGAACTCTTCAGCCAGCGCACCGTTCACGCGGTCGATGAGGTCCTGAACGGTTTCCACTTCATCCTGGATGGTCAGGCCGTCATCATCGAGGACTCTACCGAGGTCGATCGTGACGGAGACTCCCGTGGAAGAGACGATGGTGAAGTCAGCTTGTTCAGGATCGTCGTTGATGGCGACACCATCACCGTTGTTGAGTTTTTCAAGCAAGGTTTCACCGGTGATCGGTGAGTCGACGCGGCCGAGGTCGACGTCGAAATCGTTGGGGCCGACGGTGAGCGTGAAATCAGTGACCCCGTCACGAACCAACACACCGCGACCATCGTTCAGTGATGACAGCGTGCTGTTCATCCCAAGTCGATTGATGTCCGATCCAGCCAGCGTGTTCGTCGAGGATGTGCCGGCAAGACCGAGATCGGAAGCCGTCGTGTTGCCCGCGCCGTCGACGACGGTGATCGCTCCACCGCCCCCCGAGAAATCCTCGAGAGACAATCCGTTCCCTGAAATCGATGCGGAGATGGAGATTCCAGAAGCCCCGTTGATGGCATCGATGACCTCGTTCAATGATGTCGCGTCCGAAAGATCGATCTCCGCACTTCCGCCGGAACGATCGGTGATCTGGAAGCGTCCGCGTTGAATACCATCACCACCATTCAACTGCGAAAGCGATTGGTCGCGCGTGAGGCGCCCGTTTCCGAGTTCGATTCCAAGGGATTCAAGACCGAGAGGCGTGCTGTCACGAGTGGAGAACCCGTGCGAAAGAAACTGAGAACTCGAGGCAAGGCGTTTCACGATGAACGCGTACGAGCCTGGTTGAGGTCCCCCACTGGCTGAGACGCCAAGTGCATCGGGATTCGATGAGGTCGCGAGTACCGAGTTGAAGATGTCGTTCGTACGAAAGGCACTGGCAGTGCCTTGAAGATTCAGCAGGCGGGAATTGATGTCGAGCAAGGCAGATTTTGCCGTTGACAACCGGGCGATTCTCGCCTGTATGGGAAACTTGATTCGAGACTCGACGGCGAGCAATTGCTCGATCAATGCAGTGGTGTCAATACCGCTGATGAGTCCGACGCCTGCTGAAATACCACCCATGCTTGACTCCTATGACGCAATGATCAGCGCCAAAGCCCCCGAAACAGACTGTCAAACACCAGCGATATCAGGCGGCCATCGACCAACCATCACTCTCGGAGAGTGGTATCGCCGTGTTCCAGGCTGGAACGCGAGAACTGATCCGTTCCAACTCAAGCAATTCGGATGCCCAGATCGAAAGGGTCTTCTGAAAAAGACGCNTTGCGCCAGCAACTGCCCGTTCAGATTCGAATGAGTTCATGTCCTGCATCGGCGAAGTCTCCTCAACCACTTGCAAAGGAAGTCAATTCAGACTTCGTGACTCAATCGGTAAATCGATCGAGAAAGCAGTGGACCGAAGGACTGATCGACCATTCGAAAACGTCGATCAAGTTGAGGTCAGAAAATGAAGGAGATTGGGCGCGCTGAACCCCCCACCATCACGAAGATGGCGAGAAAAGCTGTCGTAACGAGCAACCTGAGTAAAACACGTTGTCGTATTTTAAACGTATAAATGGTACTTATCTCGTACGATCAACCTATATCACGTATTTTGAAGACCAAGTCGCTCAGTCAGGTGATCGAATTCTTCCAGGGTCTCGAACGACAACTGAACTTTCCCCGTGCCCTTTTTTCGACCGAGAACAATATGAACACGAAGCCCAAGGGTCTCGGTCAATCGCTTTTCAAGATCAGCGACGTTTGCTTGACGAGTTGTTATCGGACTTGACTTCCCCGGCACGGGCGCCTCGAGCGATTGCTCTTGAGAAAGAGATCGAACCCGTCGCTCAAGNTCACGAACAGACCAACCACCATTCAACGCAGCAGCAGCGGTTGCCCGTCGGACGACCTGGTCACTCAAAGACAAGAGCGCCTTGGCATGTCCCAGGGAAAGCGTTCCCTGACGAACAGCTGCCAGTGAAAAGTCATCCAGATCCAAAACACGTAGGAGGTTTGCAACCGACGATCGATCAAGACCGACCCGCTCAGACAAAGCCTTTTGAGTCAGACCAAAAGTATCCCGCAAACGAGCCAAGCCCCGAGCCCGCTCAATTGGATTCAAGTCTTCGCGATGGACATTCTCAATCAGGGCCAACTCTGCAGCTGCTTGATCATCCACATCCAAGGCGATGACAGGAACCTGATCTCGGCCCAGGAACTTCATGGCCCTGAATCGACGCTCACCTGCGACAAGTTCCCAGGTTCCCGTGTTCCCCGTGGAACGAACGACCAAGGGCTGCATCAGCCCCGAACGTTCAATGGAAGCCGCCAATTCCTGAAGGGCGGTTTCGTCAAAATCCTCTCGGGGCTGATAGGTATTGGCAACAACAGTCTCGACCGAGATCATGGAAACCTGAAGACCATCATGNGCCACAGAAGTCACACCAACGGCAGGGCGACCAGATGACCCCGGGTCAACCACGGACCCAGAGGGAGGGCCACCAGAGTGGACACTGGGCACGACATGACCTGGGTCGTCAAGNCCAGGAACCTCAAGACCAGGACTCGACAATGAAGCCGACTTTTCACGGTCAACTGGNGCCGATCCGGAGGAAGCAGGGGTGTTCCCCGTGGAACGCGGAACACCAGTCGCGACATCAACAGGAGAACTCAGAAGACTCCCAAGACCACGACCCAGACGGCGCTTCTTTTTAGGAGACTCAGAAGACACACCCTTGGAACCATCCCCGGTACCAACACTCGACTTCTTATTCTTAGGTTCTGCCATTGTGANTCCTTTCATTGAGGCGCGCGACATCCTGTACACCAAATGCAAATATCGCACGTTCCACGTGGAACGTCAACCAATGACAACCCAGCAAAAGACACAAGCAAACAAATCGACCCGCACAGCACGATTTTTTAAAGTGTAAATATAACACTTTAAGAACATTTGCTCTAATTAAGCGACTTTTAGATGTGTTTTTGTATTATATCGATACTTTTGTCAGCATCAGATCATTGGCCTGCTGGCCGAGACTGAACCCTGATGGAACGAGGTGTTTGATCAGGGTCGACCGGAGTAATGTCAACTCGATAGTCGCCAGAGGAGGGGACACGCAAAGCAACGCCTCGCAAGGAGTCATTCCATCGAATGATTCGAACCAGCTTTTCTGGCGTACCACCAGACCCAAGTCGACTTATTCGGTACAGCGATCCTGACTCCGGTGTCACCTCGGAAAACGGCAGCGGGGGAAGTGACCACGCCCAGTTCGCCCCAGCGAGTTCCATCGTTCGGTAGCTCAAGGGCCATCCTTCATATTGACCGATGCCGTCACCCAAACCGGCAGCACGAGGCCAGGCTTCAAGTGTGATTTCGTGCTGGGAAGGATCGAGACGAACAAGACCGAATCCGGGACTTCGATCATGCAGAGCCGATGGTTCATGCCCTCGGCGAAATGGATTCGCGACGGCATCGATGGCGATCATGTTTCCAAATCCGTCACGGTGTTCACCAAGAGGACGTGGGTCGTTCGTGTCGGGATCACGTGGCATCCACCTTCGGGGCCAGGTGTTCGCAATGGCAGGACTGCAGAACACGACACCACCATCACGTTGCATGTCGACTCCGTACTGCGCCGCGAACCCGATGTGTTGATCACCGCAAAGGTGGAGAACCTGCGCGGGTTGCAGGATGCGAAGTGCGCGGTCACGCGCGGTCATCGGCCAACCATTGCTGTCGGCATCGGAACACGGAACGTCATCGGTCGCGAACTGTCCGGGTTCGAAGATCGTGAGTGCGGGTTGCACGCCGCCCTTCGCGCCNACGGGAAGCGTCTGTACACATGCGAATGGTGTCTGAGAAAGCAACACCTTCATCCAGATCCCTTCATTCCAATCATCGACCCACTGCGCGAGAAAACGTTCCTGGGATTCACCGAGCAATGACGCTTCTGGTGCATCGCCATCAGTAACGACGTTGAAGTCCTCGGCGGTGAACCATCCGTTGCGAACTTCACCGTTTGGAACGGTGATGGTCGGAGAATCCTTGAACTGCCTGTCGGCGAGCACGGCGAACGAAACGCCACCGTACTCGAGGTCGGTGTGATAGACGGAGTACCCCGCACCGATGTCGCCCGNCTCGAAGGGNTCGGGAAGGTTTCCGACCTGGGTCCGATGAACTGCATTCACGAATCTGGGTGGCCGCTTGTATCCGCCGGAGTCCTGTGCACTGTGTTCGGGTGTTCGCTTCGCCCGACGTCCGCCCGCACCCCATATGTTGCCGTGATAGACATCGTGGTCATCGGGAATGACGACGGTGGGTCGGTCTCGTGTCAGGTCACCGAACGCCCAGAGCCAGTGGGTGTACTTCCAGAGGTAGTCGAGTATGAACGCGTCTTCGTCGCGTTGACTGGCAGGGGTCAGATCACCCTCGTAGATCTGATCACCCGCGAAGAAAAGCAGGTCGGGGTCGGCCTCTTCAACGGCGCGAAAGAGCTCCTCGTGTGGAAACCACAAACCGTCACCGTTCCATGCGAGCCCACCGGTGTAGGTCTTGTGACAGGACAGGGAGCCTATGGAAAAAGGGGTTCCCGGCGTGGGTTCCCGGCGAACGGTGCCGTGATACTCATCAACGGCGATGGTCCCGTCCCTGCGCGCCAGTTTGTAGACGACGCGATAGGGGATGTCATCATCATCATTCCAGTCGGGGACCCTGAAACGAGCGGTTCGACTGTCGGGATCGATGGCCGAGGTACCCACGGAGATCCAGTTGCCTCGGGGTTCGGGTTGAATCTGCAGGGTCGCACTCTGCGTGTCATCCTTGCCGATGGGAGGGAACTGCGAGACCATCGTCATGACGTTTCGATCAAGTGTGTACAGCACGCCCAGGATCGGACCGAAGCTGCGACCGGAAACGGAGACCACACCGGCACCTCGCGCATCGAGACCGCGAAACCACCAACCGGAACTCGACTCCCGAGGACCATGGTGCGAGATGAGTCCGAAGGAACCTTGAACCTTCGAAAGTGGGAGGCCTTCGACGCGCGCGNGAGAGATCACCTGATCACCCTCGGAGTCGAAGACACGTGCATCGACGACGCAACCACCCTCGATGCATTCGACCATGACACGNAGTTCGACACCATCACGGGGCATGCGATACTCATCGATTTCGATTCGGCTCGTCATGCCGGGGAGAATGGGAAGATCGGAACCGTCGACGTCACCACTGATGACCCATGTCGAACGACCACGAACGGCACGCTCGTTGTCACGAATCGAAACGACTCCACGGCCGTCGACGACCACCATGATCCCACCGTCCTCGGCGGGGAGATGGTGAACCAATGCAGTTCGTCGGTAGTCGATGTCGGGACCACCGGAACCGATCAAGAGACCGGCCCATGCATTGTCGGCACACGGTGCTTCGAATTCGATCTCACCGAGGCCGACGCTGAGATCGGCACGTCCGTTCATTGGATCGAGAACTTCAGGAAGCACTTGCACGGTACGCATCGGGAGACGCTTCCCGGATTCAAGACACTCCAGTCTTCCATTTTCAACCCGCCAGTCCTGCCATCGATTGGCATGGTAGTCACGCCCCACCCAGGTTCGATCAAGGTCGTTGTGCCAGGTGCTTCGAAACTCATCGGCGGACACACCACCGGCCGAAGGAAACATGCCCGAGCAAAGAACAAGGAGTGGAACGGATCTCAGAAGACCAGGACGTGAACGCATGGCTGAAGACTCCAATGGCTGACACCCACCCATGGGATGGATGGCAGAGTCATTGGAGTATAGAAGGCGAGTACACGACGTCAGCGACGGGGCGGTATGGCAGACCACGCCGAGGCGTAGAGATCGGATCGAACCGAGAGATATCCCGGATAGGACACTCGATGCTGTTCGAGATCCCGGGCGTCATAGCTGAACGTGCAGACCGGATCCGTGGATTCGACCAGGACCTCACCGTTGGGGTCGACCGCGAAGGACGGCCCCCCAAGCAGAACACCCTCCTCAGGTGAGGGTCGATTGACGGTTGCCACCCAACAGCAACTGGTGAGAGCATTGGCGATCAAGACGGGTCGCCAACGATGCCAGGTCGCCGATTCACTGGCCCGAGGCACCAGAACGCATTCCGCTCCGGCGGCCGCAAGAAGTTGAGTCCCTTGAGGTCGATTGGCATCCGAACAGATCTGAACACCAAGAGGAAATCCAAGCCCATCGATGGGTGCCAGGGGGTCTCGGCCGGGATCGTAGTGGTCAGCCTCCCAGAAACCCGGTTCATCGGGAATATGGGCCTTTTCCCACTGTCCGACCACCATTCCGGCGTCATTGATCACCAAAGCCGTATTGAAGCGTCTTCCAGCAGGATCTCGAAGGATGGCACCACCAATGAGCGCAATACCAGCCTCCCGAGCGGCCTCCATCTGCAGCTGACATCGAGGGCCAGCCATTGATTCCGCATCGGAATCGATTGAGACCTGAGTGGCAGGGGACCAAGGATTCATTGCAAGTTCAGGTATTACAGCAACTTGCGCACCCATCTCACGAGCTTCAAACAATCGTTTCAGGAGTCTTTCACCACCATCCTCCTGCCAGAAGACATCACTGATCAAGGCAACTGTTCGAATCTGGTCTGTCATGAAGGGTCCTTGAGGGCTGTGGGTGGGGTTTGGGGGGATGTCGAGGGAAGATCAAGCCGACCTTCGATGACATATATAAGGATAGAAACGACTTCTTCGGGAGTGCGAGCCACCGCGAGGGCGGTTGAATCAACCTCCTTCAAAGCATGGTCAAGATCCTCATCATGAAGGGTGATCAGGCAGACGCCCTGCGCCACGGCGAGNCCGGCATCGAATGCGGCATTCCACTGTCGATACCTGGACCCGAATCGGGCGACCACGATGTCTGCTCGGGAGATGAGGGTTCTGGTTCGAATGGCATTCAATTTGGCACCCTTGTGATCGTGCCAGAAGGACGCCTTCTCGGCACCAAGGATGGACGCACCACAGGCATCACTCGAAGCGTGATCGGTGTTCGCCGCGGNAAGGGTGACCGGCAGATCGTGAGCGAGAACACCCTCTTCGATCCGATCACGCCAGTCGGTGTGCACTTCACCCGCAAGGTAGATGTTCAGATCAGGATGATGCATGAGAACGAGTTTCCTTCCAATCGAGAACACAGGCCGAGGGCGAACCCTTGTGCAATTCGAACCTCTTCACTGCCACACCGGTCACGAACGCACAGGCAGCTTCGGGGTCATCCGTGACATGAAAGAGATTCAGATCGGACGAATCGATCATGCCTTCGGCCATCATCGTCTTGGTCATGAAATCGATGAGCCCGGACCAGTAGTCGGAACCCATCAAAACCACCGGAAAATCACGTATCTTTCCGCACTGGATCAAGGTCAGGATCTCAGTGAGTTCATCAAGGGTGCCGACGCCCCCGGGCATCACGATGAAACCGTATGAATACTTGATGAGAGCCGTCTTGCGAACGAAGAAGTGTGTGTACGAAACCTGTCGGTTCACATAGGGATTCGCACACTCTTCGTGTGGAAGTTCGATGGACGCTCCGAGTGAACGGCCCCCGGCCTCGAAGGCACCACGGTTCGCAGCTTCCATCATTCCGGGTCCGCCTCCGGTCATGACGGTGAATCCTTCACGGGCGATGAGAGCTGCGGTCTTTCGACACATCTCGTACGCGGGATCGTCTTCCTTCGTGCGGGCGCTGCCAAAGAAGGTCACGCATGGTCCGATCGTTCCGAAAACGCGGATCGACTCTTCGAATTCTTCATTGACGCGTTCCAACATCTTGCGATCGAGATCCGGCTCCTGCGCACCCTCGAGAAAACGAATGACGTCGTACTCTGAAGGAGAGGATGGTCCCGTGAAATAAGGGCCGTGGTCGGGTGAAGAGGAGGGAGTCTCGTTGCTGTTCGGATTGTCTTTGTGTTCAGTCATGAGTACACGATACCGCTGTGGGCCCCGTTGAGGATGGTGGACTTTCCACTCGACAGAACTCCCTCGATCTTGGACAATCGGTGAAGGCAGGAGACCAACGTGCTGTTGAGACAGATCTACGACGAAGACCTCGCGCATGCAGCATGGCTGCTGGGGTGCCAGAGAACCGGTGAGGCGATCATCTTCGATCCAGCCAGAGACATCGACAGGTATCTCGAGCTCGCCGATTCCCATGGAATGAAGATCACCGCAGTGGCGGAGACCCACGTGCACGCGGACTTTCTGTCCGGAGCCCAGGCGATGGCGGAAGCCACCGGCGCGACACTGTACCTTTCCGCACATGGCGGAGAAGCCTGGACGGCACGATGGATCGAACCGTATCGAAACGTCATGCTGAGACATGATGACGTGTTTCGAGTCGGCGGCATCCAGTTCACGGCGCGGCACACCCCGGGCCACACCCCGGAACACATCAGCTACGTGGTGACCGACATCGGCGGAGGCGCCGACGAACCTTTTGGAATTCTCAGCGGCGACTTCGTCTTCGTGGGTGATCTCGGTCGACCCGATCTTCTGGAACGGGCCGCGGGACACGAAGGAGTCATGGAGCGTTCCGCGAAGGAACTCGCCGGATCGGCGAGAGAATTTCTCGAACTCCCCGACTACATGCAGGTTCTTCCCGCTCATGGCGCGGGCAGTGCCTGTGGAAAGGCTCTTGGAGCGATTCCACAATCCACGGTGGGATATGAACGAAGATTCAATGCCGCAATGAGTCTTCTCGGTGACGAGGAGCGATTCGTGCACTCGATTCTCGAAGGACAGCCGGCTCCACCACTGTATTTCGCCAGAATGAAGGAACAGAACAGAGATGGTGTGCCTGCACTCACGAAGCTGCCGGTGCCCGCGTCCTGTGCGCCGCAGGAGCTCGTGAAGGATGGCCGGGTCGTCGTGGATGTTCGTGACTGGGTTGATTTTCGTGCAGGACATGTTCCAGGCGCACTCTGGTCGCGAACCGGTGCGTTCTTCTGCGCGTCGATCGGGTCGTACGTGATGCCCGAAGAGGGAATCGCACTGATCTGTCATCCACACGACCTTGAACGATTGACCAGATGCCTTGTCCGGATCGGCCTGGACCGCGTTGAAGCATGGTGCTCGATCGAATCATTCGAGCATGCGAGAGACGAAGGTGCCGTCGACACGACGACGATCGAGGATGTGTCGTTGGACGACCTCCCTCGACATGTCGAAGCGGGAACGCCGATTCTGGATGTCCGTCGAACGGATGAATTCGCGGCCGGTCATCTGCTGGGAGCCGGGAACATTCCTCACACGAGACTTCTGCAGCACCTTGATGACGTCCCAGACTCCGGGGATCCGTTCCTCGTGCACTGTCAGGCGGGGGTGCGAAGTGCCGCGGCATGCTCGATTCTGGCGCGTAGAGGATTCAAGGTTCTCAACATTCCCGCGGGTTGGGGAGGACTGGAGAGGACATCACTCCCCAGGACAGACGGTTGCGTGAAGACCGGGTCGATGTGATGGGTCGGATCCGGAACCACTCGNACGAGCCTTCAGATGACGCCGTCTCCCGGCTACACTTCGTTCATGCTCAGTGACATCGAATATGCGGCCCTCGGGTTCGAAACTTTTCATGACGACGTCCTTGCCCCGAGGATCGTGGAGAAGAGTATTCCACTTGAGGTGGAAGTCCATCAATGTTCGGAGCACCTGAGTCCCGAGGAAGCCCTCGGACGGACGTACGTCTCCGTCGAAAAGGGTTGGCGTTGGGGACCGGTCTGGTCGAGCGCATGGTTCAGACTGCGCGGCGAGATCTCCGATGAATTGCGCGAGTCGACACTCGATCTTCATTTCTCATGCGGGACCGAAGCCTTGCTGTGGATGGACGGCGTGCCCCACCACGGATTCGATCCATATCACCACCACGCGGAAATGACCGCGGGGATGCTCGATGGTTCGGTCGATTTTCTGATTGAAGCTGCGTGCAACAGACCACTGGGGGCCTCCCTCTTCTGGTGGGAACATGCGGAGGAACACGGGCGCTGGAACGAAGATGCACCCGGAAGACTCGAAGTTGCGGCACTCGAGGTTCGAAACCGGGACATCGAGCGATTCTGTTCGGCTTGGATGTTCGGTGTGAGGATGCTTCGAACCACGGAAGCACGAGACAGTCTCGGGCACCGGATCGAGTTCGGAATGCGCGAGATCAAGAAGGCCATTCTTCATGAAGGTGACGNATTCGATGTGACCGCTCGAGCGGCCGATCTGGAAAAGGTGCTTTCTGATGGAGACAAGACCAGATCGAAATGCTGCACCATCGGACACGCACACATAGACACCGCCTGGCTCTGGCCGATTTCAGAGACGAAACGAAAGTGTCTCCGGACGTTCGCGACGCAGCTCAGGAACCTGGAACGATTCGATGACTTCAGGTTTCTCTGCAGTCAGCCGCAGCAGTATGCATGGATGGAGGAGAAAAGNCCGGATCTGTTCGCGCAGATCAGCAGTCGTGTGAAAGAGGGGCGGTGGGAACCCTTTGGTGCGATGTGGATCGAACCCGATGCGAACATCCCTTCGGGTGAGTCGTTGATCAGGCAGATACTGCATGGAACACGCTACTTCGAAGACCGCTTCGGTGGGAGTGCTCCGCAGGAAGCGCTCTATCTTCCGGACACGTTCGGTTTCCCGGCATCACTTCCGCAGATATGCAGACTCGCGGGTCTCGATACATTCATCACGAACAAGATCGCATGGTGCGAAACCAACCGCTTCCCCCATGTGACNTTCGACTGGCGCGGCATCGACGGAACGGAAGTGCTCACGCATTTCACGCCGGGTCATAATTACAACTCGTCGATCGACCCACAGGATTTCATCGACGCCGAGCACCGTCTGAATGAGAGTGACGGCGCACGCGGCGGTTCATGGCTTCAACCCTACGGCTGGGGTGATGGAGGTGGTGGGCCGGATCAAAGGCAGATCATGAATTCGGAATTGGCGAAAACCACCGCAGGACTTCCGGAGATACAGAGACGAAGTGCCACTGAATTCTGCCGAACGCTTCACGCCGAGTCCGAACCGGGATCCCGCCCGGTCTGGGACGGTGAGTTGTACCTGGAACTGCACAGGGGGACGTACACCACCCATGCTCGATTGAAGGCTGCGAACCGGCAGGCCGAAAGGGCCCTGCGGGAGATCGAAGCGCTTGGTCTTCTTCTTGATTCGAACGTGGCGTCCGAACAGGCATGGCTGGACGGAGCATGGAAGACNGTTCTTCTGAATCAATTTCATGACATTCTTCCCGGGTCTTCTATCGAAGAGGTCTATGAGGATGCCCATGAAGCACTGGACCACCTTCACTCCGAATCAATCGCCAGAATCAACGATGGTCTGCGAGACCTGGCACCGGCGTTCGACGTCGGTGAGGCGGAGCGACCGCTCCTGATGTGGAATCCTTCATCGACCGGGGGGAGCGCCGTGGTCGAGACGGACGCCGGACCGCGGTTCGTCCGGGACATCCCGGCGATGGGTTTCAGAATCATCGACCTGGCGCAGAACGACTCGCCGGATCATCCGGTTGCCTCGACGCAACGCACACTGGACAACGGCAGGGTGAAAATNACCCTCGATGAAGCCGGCCGAGTCTCGAAGATGGATGTCGCCGGGGAACCCTATTCGATCGCAGAACCCTTGAACACGTTGGTGTTGCACGCCGACAGGCCCCGACGGTGGCAGGCATGGGACCTTGATCGTGACTATGACGACCATCGAGACGAACAATCATCTCCGGCGGATTCGATCCGACTCGTGGAGGACTCGCCGCTGCGAGGTGTGATCGAAACGAGGCGAAGTCTGGGACGGTCGAGTTCCATCTTGCAACGCTACGTTCTGGAGGCGGATTCGGAGGTTCTGAAGATCGAGACGAGACTCGACTGGCAGGAGAACGACACGATTCTTCGCGCCGAGTTCTCACCGCGGATACGCAGTCGTCATGCGACCTATGGAATTCAGTTCGGTTCTCTCGAGCGTCCCACGCATAGAAACACATCACACGAAAGAGCGGCCTTCGAAGTCCCCGGACATCTGTGGATGGATCTCTCCCAGCCCGGAAAAGGGCTGGCCGTACTGGACGACGGATCCAGGCTGGGACGTTCCTGTCATGACATGACCCTGGGACTGTCACTCGTGCGATCGACTGATTTTCCGGACCCGAATGCCGACCGAGGCATTCATGAATTCGTCTATGCAATCATGCCGCATCATGGTGACTGGCGAAAGGCCGATGTCGATGGAGCGGCGGATCGACTTGGGATGCCGGTCAGATCCACTCCGGCATGCGCAGGCTCGCGCGGGCCCATCAAGAATGGACACGCTCTCGTTCCGGGCCTTGAATTCACGGACGGGATCGAGATCGCCGCATTGAAAAGGGCCGAAGAGGGGTCCGGAACCATTGTTCGCCTGGTTGAAAAAAGGGGAGCGGAGAGAACAGTGATCGTGGATCTCTCGTCGCATGGCTCGGCCGCGTGCGAAGTCGATCTTCTTGAAAACGCCATTGACCGGGAAAAACACTCGCGGGATCACCTAATCCCGTTCACGCCGTACCAGATCAGATCGATTCTTGTGACTTGACGGGATTCCCGTGGGAAGGGCGAACCTGAAGGGTGTCCGGCGACGTACCACGCTACGTGCCTTTCACTTTCGATGGACACCCCAAGGAGCGGGACGATGAACAGGATTGAAACGGAAACGACTGCTTCGACTTCAAAGCCCGATCTCGGGATCGATTGGAAGTCAATTCTGATCAGCGCCCACGTCGAGTCGAATGACGGCCAGAATCTTCATATTCTGAGATCCAAGATCAAGGACGGTGAAACCTACGAGGTCGAGGCGACCGACGGCATCGATGACGAACACGCCGAAGCATCGATTTTCGTGATCGAAAAGGAGATCGTTCTCAAGACATGCTGTCCGGACAAGATCGACAGTGACGCCACCGTCATGATGACGTTCGATCTGAGAAAGAACGTGATGGTGCAGGCGCTCACGATCGAAGCCGAGACGGACACGCCCATCATGATTCGGAACATAGAAGATGACACGATCGTCATGGTGACGACGGGGGACGAACCGGTTCTGCTGCACGCGGGCCCCTGGAGCCTTCAGGCGACCGCGGTTCTGGACGGTCGGGAGAGAACCACCTTGATTCGCATGAATGACGACGAGATCGAGTACCAGTGACCCCCTGGCGTGAATGAAGAAGCATGGCCCCCGAGAAAGAGACTGCGGTGGCATGCGGGTCATGGGGACAGGCAAGCGTGTGTTTGATCTCACCCCGATCGTGGCCGGAGAATGAATTCGGGCGGAGGTGGTCGGGAAGATCTCACGTTTGTCGATCAATTTCCCGACCTCCTTCATATTCAGGCACGGGTGGAGTCGGAAATCGTCATACTCTCAACACGATCCACGAAGGGTCCGTGAAAGGAATGACGAATCAATGAATCGTAGAACGAGCATCAACCTGTCGATCATCACGCTGATCCTCGGATCCCTTGCCGCATGCACCAACCTGCCCAGGGGAGTCGCTCCCGGTGCGACCCTCATCGGTCTGCCCGATTCAGGAAAACTGGTCAGGCTTCATCCCACGCAGCAACTCGTCATCCAGTTGGAAGCGAATGTGACCACTGGATTCCAATGGGAACTCGACAAGACGATCGATCGAACCGTGTTGCTCGCGGATGGAAGCAAGTTCAGCAAGACCCAGGCACAGCGNGATCAGGAGGACGAAGTGAGCGAACAGTTCCTTCGTTTCGTGGCACAGCAACCGGGAAGAACGCGACTGCAGCTTGTCTACGTTCAACCCAAGGTCGGCACCCTTGCGGATTCCCCGAGGTACAACGTCGATGTCATCGTGGCTCCCAAGCCCGATGAGACACAGTAAGACTTGAAAACGGATCTGCTGTGAACGCGAACAGAACAGACGAAAACCCCATCGAGGACGTACCTGATCCAAGAAGGTGGTTGATCCTTCTGGTGATGACCGGTTCTCTGGCGATGGTCATGCTGGACACGACGATCGTCGCGGTGTCCCTGCCCTCCATCCAGGCCAACCTGCCCGGTGTCAGCCAGAACGTTCTGGAATGGGTCATCGTCGCGTACATGGTGGTGCTTGCCTCGTTCATGGCGCTGGGAGGTCACCTTGGAGACCTCTTCGGAAAACCAAGGATGTTCTTCATCGGTGTGCTTGGCTTCGGTGTGTCATCCTTCCTGTGCGGACTGGCCTGGAACGGATCTTCACTCATCATCTTCAGGGTGATTCAAGGTCTCTTCGCCGTGATCATGCAACCGGCCTCGAGTGCGATCGTCATCGGTTCGTTCGCACCCCAGGACAGAGGAAAGGCCATGGCGGTCTATGCGGGAATTCCGCTTCTCTTTCTGACCGCGGGTCCGGTACTGGGTGGTGTGATCACCGAATACGCATCATGGCGTTATTGCTTTCTGATCAACGTCCCGATCGCGGTGACCGTCGCGATCGCGGTTCTCATTCTGAGACCAGGAAACCCGATGAGTCGAAGAGGGGCGTTCGATTGGTGGGGAGCGATTCTTCTTGGAACGGGCCTGCCGAGCCTCATCATTCCAATCCAGCAATCGAGTGTGTGGGGCTGGGAGTCGCCGTGGACGATTGGTGTGATCATTCTGGGATTGATGATCCTCACCATTTTCGTATGGCGCGAACTCAAGGTCGACGATCCGATCATTTCCCTGAGATTGTTCGCGGACAAGGTCTTCCTGGGGGATGCGATCCTTCTGTTCATCACGCAGGCGAGTGTCACGGGAATCACGATCTTCATCGCGATCCACCTTCAGGTCGTGATGGGATTCACGCCAGATCAAGCCGGACTCGCGATGCTGCCGGTCCTGGTCCCAGCGGCGGTGATGATTCACTTCGCAGGAAGGTGGTACGACAGATCGGGAGGGCGACGCCCGGTGGCCGTCGGGGGAGTCATTGTCACGGCGGGTCTGGGCGTGCTCGCCACCGGGACGGGAATGCAGATCTACCTCGTGATGGCGATAGGGCTGGGCATGATCGGAATGGGCATCCCCTTCGTCCAGTTGCCTGCCAACACCGATGGCATGGGGCGGGTCGATTCCAGAAAAAGGGGGATGGCAAGTGGCGTGCTCCAGACATGCCGCCAGTTTGGTGCTGCAATCGGAATCGCGGTGATGGGTGCCGTGATCGCTGGAGTTCAGAATGGGTTGATGAAGAAAGAGGATGCAGGCTCCGGGCCGGGAGATGGCGAGCAATTGTCACTCGCGAGGGAGGCCGCCCGGGGAGAACTTCCCAAGCTCGAGGCCCTGAGGGAAACCGATCCTGAACTGGCCGTGGTGATCGCGAACATCGTCTCAGACGGAATAGTGGCTGGATTATGGGTAGCGACGATCATGGCATCATCGATAATCATTATTGCGTTTGTATTTCTGGAAACGACCGCCGTCTCAATGAAAAAGAGTGTGACCAGAAATTCGTCGTGAANGGTATGCTCACGACTCATGCAGAGATGTAGCCGAGCGGAAAGACACNATGCCGATNTTTGAAAAAAAAGGAAGACGAGTCGCATTCATCCACATTCCAAAAGCGGCGGGTTCCAGTGTGGAGCACCTGTTCAAATCAGATGGTTGGACGATGAGCTTCTACAAGCCGACATCTGACGGATACAGTGTCTCGGATCAGCATCAGACCTATCGGGATTTGAAGGAACGGGTCGCCGATCTCGACGAACTCAAGTCGTTTGCGATCACCAGAGAACCNTTTTCAAGACTGGTCAGTGAATGGGGATATCAGACCAAGAGGATNCAATCGAGCAAGTTGAGCTTCAGTGACTTCGTACGTCACCTGGAATGTTCTCTTCGGGTGGACACACGATACTGGGACAATCACTACAGACCACAGTCGGATTTCATCGATGACCAGATTGACGCGGTCATCAAGATGGAAGACATACATGAGGGGTTNCCGAGNTTTCTTCGAGAGAACGGAATCATGGACGATCCGAAAATCCCTCATCTCAACAGAGTTCAAAAAAGACNGAGCAGGCCNGAACTCAACGTGGATCGTGAAGTCAGAGAAAGAATCATGCGGGTCTACGAACGGGACTACACGATGCTTGGGTATGAACGAATGTCGCATGGCGACTGACTGCACATAGGGGAACGAAGGAAAGATGGCAAAGAAAAACACAAGCTTCAAGGCAATGAAGTTCATGTCGAGTTCAGCTGTCATTTCTCAGGTGGCAGTGTCACTCAGGCAGATCATCATGTTGAGAGCCATCGGGGTGGAGAATTACGGAATTGCAATTCCGATGCTCCTGTCGAGCGTGCTTCTGGAGCGGTTGCTCGAAATGAACGCGGGCACGATTGTCGTCCAGGACCAAAAGGGTGGGTCGAGGAAGTTCCGGGATGCGTTGCAATTCATCAGTGTCAGTCGCGGGATTCTGTTTTTTCTGATCATTCTTGCGTTCGCCGTGCCTCTGGCGATATTCAACGACCTCGACAGTCGCGAGTACGTCCTCGGATTCATGTTCATGAGTCTGGTCCCACTCATCAGAGGTCTGTCACATATCGATGTCTTCAGGCAGATGAGACGGCGAAGGTTCGGAAAGATGGCGTATTCAGCCACGGTGACACCGGTCACCACGACGGTGATGATCTCCATCATCTGTCTTTTCATGAGCAGCTTCTGGGTTCCGCTGATTGCGAGAGTGATCGATGCAATCAATGGCCTGATCATGTCATTCGTCATTTCGGAACGAAAATGGCGGATTCGATTCGACATGAAGAGTTCGATTCGAATCATCAAGTTCACAGTACCGTTGATCGTCGGAGGGTTGGTGCTCTTCATCAGCTCGAGAGGCAGCATGTTCGTCCTGGGCGGTTCGGACTTCCTCTTCGGCTACGACATTCCCAAGTCGGTGCTGGGAACGCTCTCCGCCGCGATGATGATCGCCATCATTCCTGGAAAGCTCGGAATGAAGGTCATCACGCAGGTCTTTTCGCCAAGGTTCGCCGAGATCAATCGAAACGGTGGAAGCATTTCAAAGATGAGCGAGCAGGTGCAGGCACTCAGCTACACGCTTGCAGCTTCAGCCCTCATCATGCTTCAGGGCGGAGCGATCATCGTTCCGTTGCTCCTGACGGAACGATTCGCGGCGTCAGGGCCCTACCTCGTGGCATTGAGCATTTGGGGCGCACTGCGCCTGAGTGGCACCGCCATGAAATCGATTGCCCTCGGCCTGGGCGAGAGCAAGATAATCATGTACTCGAACTTCTGGTCATTGTTGGGTTTCGCAAGCTCGGTCCTTGTCATCTACAACCAGAGAGATCTCGTCGAAATCGCGTATTGCATGGGCATCGGTGAGTTGTTTTCAACGATCTCCCGCTGTGTCATGATCCGAAGAATAGTCCCAAGCATCAGCCTGACGACCTTGTTCTTCAAACCGGCATTGGTCCTTTTGGGCGCCACGGGAATTGGTATCTGTCAGCGATACGCCATTGATGGCCTTTCGATGCCGGTGGCCATAGTGGTGATCATCGTTTCGGTTGGATTGGGGACCAGCGCATTGAGTCTGGTGTGGGCACCGGCACGTCAGATCGTTTCAAAGAAGATGCCGTTCTGAATCCGTTGTTGTCAGGTCAGAATTTCGAGGAGACCTGGCTCGAGGGATCTTCATGGACACGGACCCATGAGCCGGTTTCGGAGTCGAAGGATCTGATGACGCGAGCGGGGTTCCCCACGGCCACCGAGAATGGTGGAATACTCTTCGTGACGACGCTTCCAGATCCGATGATCGAATTCTTGCCGATCGTGACGCCCTTCAGAACCACGACTTTTTCGCCAAGCCAGGCATACTCACCGATTCTTGTCTCTTCTGCGATCAGATGATTGTTATGGATTGCTGGCGTGTCGGTATTCTGCCACGTGTGGTCATGGTCCGTGATGTAGCAGTTCGCCGCGATCAGGACGCTGTGACCGATGTGTATGGATGATACAGCTGAAAGATGGACAGATGGGTGGATGATGCAGTCATCGGAGATCGTGATGCGATGTTCACCGGACCGAGGATTGATGGCGGTGAGCCTCGAGAAACGCCAGATATGTACGTTTCTTCCGACGTAGATCGACTGATGACCCTTGATCCAGGTTGGAAAGTTGATGCGTGAATTGGTTCCAAACGATCCCATCCTTGGTTTGTACAAGAGACGGAAGAGGAAATTGACCAGGCGCTTCGTCAACCGACGCAGAAGCGATTGCGAAAATTTTTCCACGGGAATCATCTCGCCGCGAAGTGGTTGCGACCCGACCGTGGCATCGCATTCCGATTCTCGTTGAGGTGGTGGCACGATAGAACCCTTGCAGGAGTTTCATGAACACGACGAAAGCCGTGTAGATCATCGATCTGACATTAAGCTATCGACGGAAGCGAGATGAAACATGAGGACAAGGGCACGATGAGACCCCGACTTGTCTGTCGAGTCGGACAGTGCTTCGAATGGAAGAGTCCCAAAATACCGAGCATGATTTTTGAAAAACGAACATTTCCGGCGATGCCGTCTGTATCGCAGCCACAGTGATGCCTTGGCCTTCTTCGGAGGTGAGCCATCATCGAAGGGAAGGCTGGAAAACTCCGGGTAGAGACGATGACAGGCATCGGTCTGAATGTCATTTTCGTGCATCATCTCGATCGGGATCGATCGAGCCCAGGAGACGAGGTCACGATCCATGAAGGGGAGTTCGACTCTTGACTGCGAACGGCAGATCGCGAGTGGATTCAGTGCGATGGAACGACGCCCCCAGTTTTCGAAGGTGAAGCTGGTGATGGGGTTGGGTGCATCGCGATGTCGTGAGAATTCGGCCTGTAGATCTGAAAGCACCGACTGATCATCAGCGATGCAAAAAGGCGTTCGTTCGAGGATCGGGGCCAACCAACGAGGTGAGGTCGCGGCGGTCAACGCGAACAGTCCACTCGCCCAGTCTGAGAATTGTCCGTCTCGCAGCAACTTCGCCATCTCGGGAGAAGCCACTGAGTTTCGGGTGAGGCTTCCGACGCCCAGGCCGTCGTACCAGAACGCACCACCCTGAAGGAGTTCGTTCCAGAGTGGCATCAGCCAGACGTGTTCCAGAGCCTCGAATCCGCACGCAACATGCCTCTGTCGCTCGGCGGACAACCAGTCGACGTCGTGTTCGAGCACTTCTTGAAACGTGAGACCAAGACGGTGTGCAAGGTGAGAAGCGATGCTGGTGTCACTGGATGCCCCGGAGTCGGATGAACCAAGAGACAAAACACGACGTGGCGCGTGTCCAAGCCCATGGAGTTCGAGAAGCATCATCCGAGAATCACGACCGCCAGAGAGTGGGAGGTCGAACCGGTCTCCAACGGGAAGTCGCCTTTTCATGGCGACGCGAAATCGATCGGACCAACCATCGATGGCTTCCTTGATTGACTTCGGGGATTCTGTTTTTTTCCACGGGGTGAGTTCGGTCTCAAGCGTGCCGGCGGTCCAGGTCAGGCGAGCACCTGCGGGAATCCGTTGGATATCTTTGAAGAGTGTTCGGTCTCCAATCAGAAATCCGGCACGGCAGAAGAATCCGAGTGCGATGGGATCAAGATCACGACGCTCGAGGCGTGAAAGGATGGGAAGAGGAGAATCGGAGACGAGCAGTCGATCCGGGGTGTGATGTACGTAAAGCGGTAGATACCCGTGAAGATCGGATTCAATCACGAGCGAATGGTCATTCCACGTCCATCCACCGGAAACACCACATTCGAGACCATCCTCGTCGAGAACCGAATGACCGAATTCGGCACGACTGGACCCGGACATGCGAGTGACACCATTCTCCATTTTCAATTCAATCCAGGTGCATTGATCATTCATGAAAAAATTGCCTCGAGGCATCGACGGGCTTGGAGATCACAGGAAACGCTTCATTCCACCGGGCCTGAAAAAGATGAAACAAGTTGCGATCGTCAACAGGCACAGGGCGATACTACCCGACCACATCAGACGATCGAAACCTTGCGGCGAGAATGAAAGGTCGATCAGGGCGAGGACCAGAATCAACAAGAGACCGATTCCAAGGAACGGGATGGAGTTCCGTACCAATGTCATGAGGTCGGATTGGACGATTCTGAGCGCGCCGTTGATGCCGACCACCAATGCTCCCAGCAAACCGATGGCCATCGCACAGCCGACGCCGAAGGCACCGAGACTGACAGCAAGCGGAACGCCAAGTGCATAGACGATGATGACTCGAACGAATTGCATCCGCCTGTCGATGCCAGGCTTGCCGACCCCCCAGAAAAGTGGACCGGTGATAGAAAGGGTGGCGCTGAGAAAACCGACGAGTGCGAGCACTGGAACGAGTGGTTGGTTCGTTGTGTAGGAGCTTCCCCAGACGAACACCGGCAGTGCATCGCCGGACCATGCCACAAGCAAGGCCACGGGAAGTGTTCCCAGTCCAATGGCCGACCACGCGAGCAGCCAGACCCGGCGCAGCTTGACGACGTCATCCTGGAGCTTGCTGTAAGCCGGTATCAGGACCGATCCGATGACGGACAATGAAAGAAACACGGGAAGCTCCGCGAGACGATAGGTCAGAGCGAAGACTCCAAGCGACTCCATTGAATCAAGACGACCGATGAGAATTGCGGGCGCCTGACCGATCGCCATGATCAAGACGGGTATTCCGAACGCTCCGAAGGCATACCGACGGAAGTTTCCGAACATGGAGAGGTCCGGCCGACGAAATGGATTCATCGGCGCGATGATCCATGAACCGATCAGCGATGAGAGTGCAAAGGCAAGCTTGCCCAGAATCAAAACCCAGACCGATGGCGAGTGATAGGCGAGGGACAAGGCAACCGCGGTTCCCACCACGGCGGCGACCAGGCCGTTCAATGCGACAGGTTTGAATCTGAGCTCTTTTTCCAGAACGTGGATGGCGGGACTCATGAAGGCGTTGATCAGTGGAAGAAGGGCCATGAACATCATGAGAGTGCGCATTTCGGGTCTGCCGAAGTACTCGGCGACAAGAGATGCGGACGAAAGAAGGACGGCACACAGGAGAAGGCCGCGAAGAATGTTCAGAAAGAGGACCGTTCGCAGGAGTCCCGGTTCACGCCCTCTGTCATTTTGAATGATGAACGGACCGCTGGAAAGAAACGTGAACGTCTCGACGGCAGCGATCGGAGCGAGCAGGGCCATGAAGAGACCGAAGTCGTCGGTTGTGAGGATTCTGGCAAGAATGATGTTCATGCCAAAGCGAATCATTCGTTCACTGATGCGACCGAATCCCTGCCAGGCGAAACTTGCCATGACACGTTGTCCAAGGGACATTTTTTCGATCACGGTCATTGAATGGAACCCGGTTCAGGGGTTTCCCCTTGAATGACGCCTTTCATGAAGTCCGAAAGGCGCTCGGTGAGGGCGGAGCGGAGATACGGAGCCAGCATGGGACCACGCTCCTCAATGAGATCACGATCATTGGAACTGTCACAGAAGACGGCCATCTCCTCGATGGCATCGGCGATGGAGCCAGCGTCACAAGGATCGCAGCAAAAGACACCGGGACAAGATGACACGAGGTCGAGACCGCTGCCGGGGTGAAGTGCGGCGAGAACGGGACGACCAGAAGCCAGATATTCGTACGTCTTCCCCGGAGTGATCGGATCTCGGACGTCACATGAAAGTTTTCCACCCGGAAGAAACAGAGCACTTGCTTGAGCAAGCAGATCAGTCATCCGACCATGATCGATGTACCCATGGAGTGTTGTCTGAGACTCGAATCCACCATCACGGACACACCTGCGCAGCTTCGCATCGACATCACCGATGAAGTCGAAATGTAAACGCGATGCCAGCTCCGGGTGCGTGTTCCGAAGGTTCAGGGCTGCGCGAAACAGGTGATGCGGAGTCCGTCCGGTTCGGTCGATGTTGCCACGCGAAACATGGCGAAGGGCGCTGAATCGGGCACGGATCCCATTGGGTGGGTAGAGCGATTCACAATGGAATGTTCCGGTGTGCATGATCCCGATCTTTTGAGTCGCCATGATCCTTGAATTCGAGAAGTGCTCGGCTTCGAAACCGTTCTCGATGGACAAGGTTTTTTCGGCAAGATGCGGACCGAACTCTTCGAGACACTGAGATGTCGCATCCGTGGTGTTCAATATGATTCCATCGGCCAGTTCAAGCATCCGACGCATCAATCGATGCTGCCGACGTCTGCTTCCGCGCGATGATTGAATCGTCCAGTAATCGAGAGTCCATGGGTCTCGAAGATCAACGATGATCTTCGTCCCGGATGTTTCCGGCATCATTTCCAGGATCTCAGAGAGTATGAAGGGACTCATGGTGAGCAGCAGGACATCGGGAGATGTTGACGAGACTTCCTGAAGGACGCGTCGACAGAATGGGCCGATCTGAGCCTTGATCGACCGCTCGCCGGGAAATCGTGACTCCTTGAAGGGACCGGTGTTCTCGACACGAATCAATTCGGTAGAGTCTGGAATCTGAGACATCAGTGACTGATCAAGACGATTCCAGCGCCCGCGAGAGGCGGATTCGGCTCGAGAGATTATTCGACAATTCCAGCCAAGCCCCGGAAGGTGTCGGGCGAAGGAGGCAGGCCTCTGTGATCCAGCTCCACCATCGGGTGGGAAGTACCAGGCAGCGATAAGTATGGATGACTTGGACATCATCTGATAAATCGGTCGTATTGAGGGGAAAACGTGATCAGACAGCCAAATAACATCGATATGAAATGGAAGCCGTTGGTCTGGAACCAGTCTGACCGATATTCACTGAGGAAATGGTTGAAACCTGCGAGCAAGGGGGATTCACGATCATCGTTTTAATTGCGACACTTTTCATTTCATTGACCGGCATGATCGTGGTCGCCTTGGGACTTTGGTTCGGCGTTCCTGTGGTGATGCGGTCAATGGCAGGAAAAAGAATCAGGGACGTCTGCCGGCGCCAGAAACTGATCGCACTGACTTTCGACGATGGCCCTGTTCCGGGTATGACCGAACGCGTGTTGGAGATGTTGGATGAACTTGGTGTGAAAGCCACTTTCTTCATGATTGGGAGCCTCGTCGAGAACAACGAAGATCTGGCAAGGCAAGTCGTCGAAAATGGTCACCAGGTTGCCTCTCACACCCAGAACCACCTGAATGCATGGCGAGTCGGTCCGATTCGGGGTGTTCGAGATGTGCAAAGCGGGGTGCGGACACTCAGGGACCGAGAACTCGCTGTTTCTTGGTTCAGACCGCCCCGAGGTAACGCCACTCTTGGAACAGTCTTGAGTTGCTGGTCACAAGGTTGCAGAATGATCTGGTGGACCCATGATTCAGGAGATACGGGATTCGGATCCGGCAGATCCGACATGGGGCTCTCCCAGATCATGAAAAAAATGGTCAAGGGTAAGGCGAAGAGTCTTTCGACGGAGGATGTGATGTGCCCCAAGAAGAGGGAAGGCTTGCTGCGTTCGCTTGATGAATCAGGGGGAGTGGTTCTTTTTCATGATGGAAAAAGAACGTACGAGGGCCACCGGGAGCTGACACTGGAATGCACCCGGGACATCGTGAGACGAGCAAAAGAAAACGGGTTTCGATTTGTGACCCTGAACGAGTTGAAGTAGTCGAAGAAACACCTTTCATGCACGGCATTCGTGTGTGGAAATGAACGGATCTAAGCGTGCAGAAGCGAGGACAAAAAGACTTCAAGACCTTCCTGGAGGAGACCTACGGGCAGAACCTTGTTCACCCACTCGCGGGCTTGATCTTCTTCACCAGCCTGGTCTGGGCATTCTGTGCCCCGCGCAAATACCTGATCTGGCCTGTGATCATGATCGCATGCTTCATCTCACCAGCTCAGAGATTTGCAATTCTGGGCCTGGACTTTCATTTTCTCAGGGCCATCACCCTGATGCTGCTGGTGCGAATCCTGATCTTCAGAGACCTCAAGGATGTCAGATTGGGAAAGGCGGACCTGGCACTCACGGGTCTCGTGGCCGCAATCGTTCTGGGCACGCTGGCTCGGGGCGGTATCAACCCCGCAATGACCACGGCGGGAAAAATGATCGAGCTGTTCTGTCTGTACTTCATAGGCAGGGCGCTGATCCGGAATCTGGATGACGTGCGGGGCATGCTTCTCGGAGTCGGGCTTCTTGCGGTTCCAGTGGGCATTTCATTCATAGTCGAGCAATACACGCGATATAACTTCTTTTCGCTGTTCGGTGGGATTCCGGAAATGACGGTCATGCGGGACGGAAAGCTTCGGTCCCAGGGTTCATTCGCCCACCCCATCATTGCTGGCGTGTTCTGGGCGAGTTTCGCTCCGATGTTCATGGCGCAGATTTTCGCGAAACAACAGGGATTCATGAACATCTGTATTGGCTGGGTCGGCTTCATCATGTGCTGTATCTGTGCATTCATGACGAACAGCAGCACCTCCATAGCTGGGATCCTGGTTGGATTGACCGGCTGGTGTTTCTACAAGTTCAGGAACAACCTCAGGATGATCTTCTGGATCACCATGGGATTTGCGTTCATCATTCACATGGCGTCGACGCGTGGATTTCACGGAGTCATCTTCACCAGAATCTCGTTCATTTCGGCTTCGACGGGGTACCACCGGTACATGTTGTTCGAAGGGCTGTTCAACAACGTTCCGAAGTGGTTCTTCATCGGAACCAACAATCGGATGTTCAACAGGTCATTCATCGATGTGACGAATCAATACATCCTGATAGCGCTTGACGGGGGCATCATCGCACTCATCCTTCAACTGTCTCTCATCGTGATGGGATTCAAGGCGGTCGGCAGAGCGCTCAAGGCATCGGTGAAAAGGTCTGACACCCTCCTGATCTTCGGCGTTGGGGTGGGCTATCTGGTTGCGATCATCTCATTTACGGCTGTGTCAGCCTATGGAGAGGCCGTCATTCCTCTGTATATGATCCTGGGAATCATGATCTCCTTGGGGGATCCCGGCACCGTGATGAAGAGCTTCAAGAATGACAAAACGGCCGAAAATGACAAGACTGAAAACACCCTTCAAGATTCCAATTCTGGAAAAACCCCGTTTACGGGAAGGGCGCGCGGCTGAATGTGGGCCGAGTGTTCATAACGTGGTTTCAAATGATATTAAAGCTGGGTGTGACCAATAAAAAAGCCAGTAGAGCTACCCACATAATGCTTTGTTTAAGAGTGGCTTATATTGGTTGAATACCTAAAAAAACTAAAGGTTGGAGGGGAAAAGAAGGCTGGAATGTGGTTATAGTTGCCCGTTCAAGATTATGTGATTTGAACGTCGCGCGACCCAACATGGGAACCACGACATGCCGCACTGGGAAGAGTCGGCAAACCAGAAAAAGCTTGTTTAGGAATGAAGACAAAGATGAAATACATGAACATGACACTTTCAGTGACTGCAACACTGCTTGCCAGCAGCCTTGCAACCGCAGACAGCTCAGCGAGTAATGGTGACATCACCATGACTCTTGATGCGATGCCAAACTACGAACTCACAGCACTCGGCCTCGACGGTCGAAACTCCTGGGATGAAGCCGGTGGTGTGAACTTCACCTCCAGCAGCATCAAAGCTGGGGAGCGCGTCTGGACCAACCAGTACGGCCGTGAAATGATCACCTACTGCATTCAGGTCTTTGAAGGCGCATCAGTCGGTGACACCGTCACTTACAGCCAGACAACCGACCTGACCACAGTGCCCGAAGCACCACCAGCACCCGGACCCATGGCTGGGTTCCAGGTCAACATGGTTCAGGACCTCTACTCCCGATTCATCGACGGAAAGACCGGCGAGATCAAGTCAGGTACAAGCCTCGACTCGTACGACTACTCAGTCGCCTCAGCCGCTTTCCAGCTCGTTCTCTGGGAACTTGTCCACGAGAACTTCGATGCCACGACCGCTGATGAAGCAGTCGATCAGGTTTCCATGTCCACCGGCGCGTTTCAGGCCGAAAACGATGCAGCAGACGCCACCACAACCATCATCGCCGAGCTTGGCCAGGACGGTTGGGGCACCATGGGCGACAAGCTGATCGGACTCAGCAGCGCCTCCAAGCAGGACCAGCTCACCGTGGTCCCACTGCCAACCCCAGTGCTCCTTGCAGGACTCGGCCTCATCGGTGCAGGTATTGTCCGTCGCCGCATGAAGTAATCTTCCTGCCAGATCACATAATCGACTCAACAGAAAACCACCCGATATTCGGGTGGTTTTCTCATTCAAGAGGCACAAAAGCCGATAGAGGTTGAAGTCATGGGCGATCGGTGCAGGAATGGATTCAAGCTCAAAAACGACCAGGAACGACCGGAGCCATGAAAAAAACCAAGATCACACGCGTACTGGCGGTCAGTTCCGGTGGGGGACACTGGGTTCAGCTTCAAAGGATGAGAAAAGCCTTTGAAGGATGTGACGTCAGCTGGGTCACGGTTCGAGAGGGGTATCGCGTCGATCTCGAGGATCAGTCAGACCGCTTCTTCGTGATCCCGGACGCCACAAGGTGGAACAAGGTCGGACTCATCATCCTGCTCTTCAGAGTCATGCTGGTGATCGTCAGGGTCAGGCCACATGCGATTGTGACCACCGGCGCGGCACCTGGCCTTCTCGCTTTGATGATCGGCAGAATACTGGGATGCAGGACCTGCTGGATCGACTCGATTGCGAACATGGAGGAGATGTCTCTCTCCGGAAAGAAAGCTCGGAGATGGGCCTCTCTTTGGCTGACACAGTGGGCGCACCTGAGTTCTGAAGAAGGGCCTGAATACCATGGTTCGGTCCTTCAGAATTTCTGTCGAGAAGATGGGGTGGAACCGAAGGAGCATTCAGAATGATTCTTGTGACAGTGGGCATGCAGGTTCCATTCGATCGCCTGTGCAAGGCAGTCGATGCCTGGGCGGGCAGAAACGAAAGAGACGATGTCTTCATCCAGACGGGAGACACGGACTGGGTTCCGAAGCACTCAAAGCACACCAAGATGATCAGGCCGGATGAATTTCGGGGACTGATGGAACAAGCGGACCTTCTGGTCATGCACGTCGGTGTCGGCAGCATCGTCACGGCAAGTGATTATGGAATACCAATGCTCCTGATGCCCCGAAGGGAGAGCCTTCACGAGACACGAAACGATCATCAGTACCACGCGGCGTTGAGAATGAGGAACACACCGGGGATTCATGTCGCACTGACGGAGGATGACATCCCTGAAATTCTCGATCGAATCGATTGGAAAAAGAAGCCGGAAGTCGATTTCGGTTCAACGTCACCGGGTCTGATAAAGCGTGTCTCTGACTTGATCGGAGACTGAAGAAGCAGCCATGAAAAAATCACCGATAACCAGTGAAATTGTGGGACAAAGTGTGTTTTACACGACCATCGACTTGAGTCACAGCTGGTGGAGTTAAAATAGATATGGATGATGTCGGCAACCAAAACCGAGACATGGAAATGACGAACAAGGGAATCTGAAGAGGATGCAAGTCCGAGTCTGTGACTGCATTCGGGATGTAGCCGCTGAGAAATGTTTTCGAATGAGCACTATTGATCACAATGCAATCATCTTCGTTGGTGGGCCAGGACAGTCCATACTGCGAAAGGCCGCGGGCCATCCTGTGTGCTTGTTGCCCGTTCCGGGGAAAAGTTCGCTGCTACACAGCTGGATAGATGCATTGAGGGGGAACACGGGCGTGCGTTCGATCAGTGTGGTCACTGGTCGAGCGGAAGATGTTCAACTCCTGAAAGATCATGTCGACTCCCTCGAGGCAGCTCGTGATTTCGAGGTCACCATACATGCGGACAAGGCCTTGCACAGAGGAACGGCCGGCGCACTGAAGGACTTCATCGGAAGACAGTCCGGGTTCGATGAAATATTGTTCATCGAGGGAAACAGGGTCCCACCCGAATATCCAAAGAGCCTGTTCTGTGACGATTTCATGTCTGAAGACGTGGCTGCCGTTCTTGGAAAATCCTCGCAGAGCGAGACGGCCGGCGTGATACTCATGAAGAGAGAGATTCTGGACCTGGTTCCCGAACTCGGTTTCTTCGACTTCAAGGAACAACTGATTCCACGCGTTCTGGAATCCGGCATGAGAATTCTAGTGAAGGAAATCACACACCGGAGCGTGCGATTCTCCACACCGAGCACCTATCTGAAACAACTCACCGATTACATGCTCTCGAAAACATGTGACGCAACAGGCCCGTTCGTATCGGATTCAGCAAACGTGGATCCGAGCACCGTCCTGGGCGCGAACGTGATCGTGGGTGAGAACGTCACCATCAAGGGCGGGTGTCTGGTGCAGGATTCAGTGATACTCGACGGTTGTGAAATCGGAGCCGATTCAACGTTGGTCAGATCGATCGTGACGCGAAATTCGGTTATCGAAGATGGGACATCCTCGGTAATCGACCCATACGATCTCGATGCACCTGGTTCCCAATTGAACAAAGGGGGGCTGGTGTGAACGTGATCGGTCCCAGAAAACTGTCATATGGTGATGTGTTCCTGCTCTGCTTCATCACCGGACTGAGTGTGTGGGTCAGCCTCGAAGCATGGGCCGACATGTACTCACGTGCATTGATCGATACCGAAAACGGGCAAGCGTTGTTCGCACCCATGGTGGCGTTCTACCTGTTCTGGGTGCGAAGGTCCCGGACGCAGTTCATTGGCTACAACCCGAGTTTCACGGGACTTGCCATCGTCATCGGCGGATATTTCGCGCTGAATTGGGGCATCGAAACCAACACGTTGGTGGTGTGGCACCTGGGTGCCATCTTCATGTTGATCGGCAGTCTTCTGACGATCATGGGGATGGGTTTTCTGCGGCAGTTCGCTCCCGCGTTGATTGCACTTCTCTTCATCATTCCCACACCGGGAATCGTGAGAATCGCGCTTGCGGAACCCATGCAGGAACTTGCGACGGAACTGACGATGGGTGTCCTGGATGGAATCGGAGTGAACGCGATCAAGCAAGGCCTCGTGATTCAGGTCGGCAATCCACCGATCGATGTCGCCATCGGAGAAGCCTGCAATGGCATGAGGATGATCTTCGCTTTGAGTCTTGTTGTCTTCGGATTCGTGTTCAGTGCACCCTTCCGATCGGAAGTTCGAATCGGACTGCTTCTCATCAGTCCGCTGATCGCTCTGTCCTGCAACATCGTCCGCCTGGTGATGACGAGCATCGTCTACGGTTTCTCCACACAGGGATTCGCGGATGCGTTTCACTGGTATTCCGGATTGGCAATGATCCCGATGTCGCTGCTCATGCTCTTCGGAGTCATCAAACTTCTGACATGGCTGGATATTCCCTGCATGAAGTGGAGGTTGGCATTCGTATGAGCACACCAACTTACAGATTCGGTCGGCTGACGATGGCGGTAAGAAAGACCATCCCCTACATGGCGATAGGCTTTCTCGTCACTTCCGGGGCGATGCAGATAAATCGATCACAGGCATCCGACGCTCTCAAGAGACACCACCGTGACATCGCGATCCAGATCTCGGAATTTCCGTATCAGGTGGGTGGATGGGTTGGACAGGATGTCGTCATCCCGACTTCAGCACAGGAAATTCTCAAACCGAACGGTCTGGTCAGTCGCAGATTCAGCCGGTACGGGGGAGATGGAAATCTCACATTCGCACTCATCCATTGCATTGACCTCAGGGACATGCATGGACACCACCCGCCACGATGCTATCCAGCTTCCGGGTGGTCGATCAGGAAAACCGATGTCACTGAAGAAGAGACGGTCGATGTGAACATCGGAGATGTTCCAGAGGAAATGAGGGTCTACCGGTTCATTCAGGGTGGACCGATGGAACCGGGAAGTGAATTGACGGTCGTATCGGTCTTCGTAACCCCGGTCATGGGCGTTGTGAACGACATGGCGATACTTCAGGAAATTGGTTCCATGGGCCGTGGAGCGTCAGGACTCGGAGTGGGTCAAATTCAGTTGGTGTTCAACGGAAACAGGTCGAACGACGAACTTGAGGTGCAAGTGAATGACTTCATTTCAAAAATGCCCCGTGACCTCCTGGGCGACATGATGACGATTCCAGAAGAAGAAGACGAAGAGTACAGAAAATACACGTTTGATGAAGGTGGACGATCATGAGTCAGGAAACAATGCAGAACAACGAATTCAATGGGGACCCGGCACCACAGGCGAGTCCCATCGAAATGATTCGAGATCGCCTTGCCGGCAGGTGGCTGACTGCAGGAATCATCGGATTGACCATTGGGGTCGTCGGTGCTTTTCTTGCGTGGAATCTGACACCACTCCTGTTCAGGAGCAGTGGTCTGCTCATTGCATCATCAAACAGAGCCATCGTGGTAAAGATGCTTCAGGATGACGGGACCAACGCGAGGTCCCACGAATCCTATCTCAAGACTCAGGTCTCACTCGTCACGTCCGATGATGTTGTGAGTAATGCACTTGATTCAGAGAGACTGCAGGAACTCCAGCGATCGAGGGGGTACTACCCACTCTATACCGGGATCAAAACCAGACTTCTGGCGTACAACCCGAAGGGAACGGAGTTGATCGAGGTCGTGTACGAGGACAAGGATCCTGATGCAGCATCATTGGTGACGAATGCGATCATGGATGCGTACATGGAGATACATGGCAACAACAAGAGCATGTCCATCTCCAATACGAAAAAGCAGATTCGAGATGAGCGCGCGAAACTTCGGACGTTGATCAACCGCCTGAGAAGTCAGCAACAGGAGCTCGTCACAAACAGCAACAATGTCGTTGCGGATGTCACCAGCCTGATCGCGGCGAAAGCGGAAGAGTGCGCCACGTACAACGCAATGGTGGAACAGATCAACGAGACGCTCGGAAAGATCGAAGAGGATCAGAAAAAGCTGGGCAACGAGGTGACGGGTGATGAGATTCCCGATCCCACCGAACAGGAGTTGAAAGTCTTCGAACCTCGTATCAACGGTCTTGAAATGGATATCGAACAGCAGGACATCAAACTTGCAACGCTGAGCTCGCGATTGGGCGGAGAACACCGAATCATTCGCAATCTGTCATCCCAGATCGAAGCGACCAAGGTGACCCTGGCATCGGTCAAGGTGGAGGCCGCCGAGAGATGGAAGACGGGTCCGGTCGGCAAGGAGAAGTCATTCTCGAAACAGAGCGAACAGAGAGCGAAGATCAATGAGAAATTGAAGAAACGACGCGACCAGATGCGCGATCTTCAGGAATTCCAGAGCGAGTACGACTCAATTCAAAGAGATATCGAGGCGAATGAGATCGATGGTGCCGTGCTTGATGAACGGTTGAAGAGTCTGGAACGCGAAGAAACCAACATTCAGGAACAAGTGCGAATCGGCCAGGTTGCCACGGTTCCAGACCGTCCGGAAAAGGACACGCGAGGCCCCATTGCGGCGGGTGTCTTCGGTGGATCGGTCGTTCTCGTCATGGGAGTGTTCTTCCTCATTGGTTCGGTTGATCAGCGTACGTTTGCAATCAGGCAGTTGAAGATGGATCAAGGTCAGTTCCATTGTCTCGGGGTGGTTCCCGATACCAGCAAGGCATCAGTGGAACCGGAGATTCTGAACATTGGAATGAATTGCGTCCACAAGCTCAGGAACAGAATCGAATCGATTCGATTCCGAAAGACCGACACGGGATACATCATGTTGATCTCGAGTCCTTTTCAAGGTGACGGGAAGACGACCCTTGTTCAGTTGCTGGGGCACTCGTATGCCGCGGCAGGGTTCAAGACATGCCTCGTCGATTGCGATTTCATCGGAAGGTCATTGTCCCACTCCCTGGACATGCTCGACAGGAGAGGGCTCAAGGAAGTGATCAAGGAAGGCGACATCGAGGAAAAACTGGTTGGATTGGATAGAGATAATCTGTTCCTTCTCCCCATCGGTCTGGACGAGATGGTGAACCCTGAAATGATGCAGCTGGATGTCGTAGAGAACCTCTTCGCTGAACTGAGAGGAACATTCGATTTCATCATCATCGACACCGGTCCATTGTCCGGTTCCATTGAATCGATGCCAATCGCGGGGAGTGTGGATGGAGTCATTCTTGCGTTGCGAAAGGGACGATCAAGAGTACCGCTCAAGAGATGCGTGCGCGATCTGCACGAGCTCAACGCTCCCTACCTTGGAGTGGTCCTGAATTATGCTGACAAGTCGGACTACAAGGACATCTCATCGGTTTCGAAGTCGATCGAACAGGTCATCAAGGAAGAAGCCACTGGTCTGAGAACACGAAACGCACTGACCGAATCGTTGAACATGAAGACTAAAAGAAACAAGTCCCCAGAGTGATCAACAGAGCTCAACAACCCAGCTCAGAAGTCACCCATGAACGTTTCATGAGTGATTCGAAGACCCCGCCCGAAACCTTTCGGATGTGGGGCCTCACTGCGGAGGAGCTTCATGACGCCTACTGGAGGAGTCGGGGCATCCAATGCGTTCGCAGGTCGATGCCATTTGTGAAACAAGCGGGCACCGAGATGTTCATGCTCATGGATGTCGATCAGTTTGTGGCATTCGATCTAAGTTCGATCGCAGACTCGATCGTATGGAACAGAGCGCCGATCAGTAGAGTCCGGGTGAAGACACCATCGAAGGACTATGTTGAAAAAGTCATTTCCGAGAACGGGGAACTGGTCCGGATCAGCAGGGATTACACCAGCAGGTTCATGGGTTCTCATGGAGTCAAATTGACGAGAAGGCCGAGCATCGCAGAGGCCTGGTCCAGAAACGAGGACCGATACAAGGCACTCAGAGAACTTCGCCGATATGTCGACTGGACGAAAAGCGACGCCTACGAGGTCGAGGGACATGTGGAGTTCACGAATCAGAGCATGGAAGTCGACGAGCTTCTGGTGAACAGGCTGGTGTCGATCTGGAAGAATCCAGGAGAATCGATCTCCGGAATCAAGCAGTTGAGTCCGGGTGTCTGGGGGATAGATGGGATCCAGATAGCATCGACGAATGTCACACCTGTGCCACCGGTCTGGATAGGAGCGACGAAGTCGGTGCACAGCGACGATCTCGTCGTCGGACCCGTGGCGATTAAGGATGAAAGCGATTGTTTCATCGATCTGGAAGTCAGAGTTTGTGAAATTGACGAGATAAGGACTCCGCGAGCGAACGATCCCCAGGGAGCTGTGGACACTGATTTCAACGGATACATGCTGGCGAAGAGAGTGATAGACGTCGCCGTGTCACTCACGATTCTGATTCTCTTGCTTCCCTTGATCGTTCCGGTGTCACTGGCAGTGATCATGACGAGCGGCTTCCCAATCTTCTTCGGACACGAAAGGCAGAGCAGGGGTGGCAGGACGTTCAAATGCTGGAAGTTCAGAACGATGATGCGAAACGCGGAATCGATGGTCGTCGATCTCCAGAGTGACAACCTTGCCGATGGGCCACAGGTGTTCATCAAGGACGACCCAAGGATCACGAGCGTTGGAGGGTTTCTCAGAAAGTTCCACATCGATGAGTTGCCACAATTCTGGAATGTTCTGGTTGGTGACATGAGTCTCGTGGGGCCGAGGCCGAGCCCGGAGAATGAAAATCAATTCTGTCCGGCATGGCGCGATGCGAGACTCAGCATCCGTCCTGGAATCACGGGTCTGTGGCAGGTCGAGAGGACCAGAGAACCGGGACTCGATTTCCAGGAGTGGATCAAATACGACATCGAATATGTAAACCGGGCGAATGTCTTCCTTGATTTCAAGATCATCATCAAGACACTATTCAAGATCGCAGGAAAATGAACCAAAGAGCGAAGAGAAGATTGGCACTGCTTGTGAGTCTCGTTGTTGTGGCGACATTGCTCGTCATCGTGGCGAAGATCTTTGCCGATTGGAACAAACAGAGGCGGATTGAACAATCAAGAGCAGAGGGCATGGCTGCATTCGAAAAAGGGGACTATGCCGCCGCCTTGAGCCCACTCAGCTTCGCGATCGCGAACGAACGTGACGATATAGAGCTGGCCCTCGCGTTTGCCGAAACGAGAATCCGCAATACCGATGAAAACGGAAGACACCTGATTGCTGCGGAAAATCTGTATAAGTTCGCGCTCACGCTCGACCCTGACAGCGAGCAGGCATTGAACGCACTTTTCAACATCTACGTACTGACGAATCAGCCGTTGAGCGCACTACGTGTCGCCGAGAGACTCCCTGAAGGTGATATCGAGACACACAAGAAGAGGGCGATAGCTGAAATCAGAATCGGTGAGTTTGATGACGCGCTTGAAAGTGTGAAGCTGGTCAGAAAAATCGATCCGAGGAACACGTTCTGGCCAATCAGGGAATACAGGATTCGAGAGAGAGGGCTTGAACAGTCTCCAGAGGAGATGTACGAATTGTTCCTGGGTTACTCCGAGGAGTTTTCGGACAACCAGGCCGTCGAGCTCGTTCTCATTGAAAACATGGACAGAAGTGGTCAGAGAGAAGGTGCCATCGAGCGGATGAGGGCCACTTCGTTGCAAGACGACCTCGACTCGGAAATGATCATGATCATGATTCCCATGATGGAGAACATGGGAATGATGAAGGAAGCCGGAGAGCTCAGAGTGAAGACACTCGAAATGAGCGCCACCGATCCCATTGTGGCCGAGAAGCGTATTAAGCAGCTCTGGGAGAATGCCGAACTGGACAAGGCATTGCAGGAGGCACGTTCCGCAGACGACACGTTCGGGGAGACATCCGACTTCGCGAAGTTGAGTGCCTGCCTCGCTGCAATAAACAGCAGAACCGAATGGAGCCCGAAGGAATACGTGGATCCGTGGCTCGAAAAATCGCTGCAAGTCGATTCGACCGGTGAAGTCAATGACAGGAAACTGGCGGAAGCCCTGATCGCCTTCAAAGCCGATCCCAAGGAAAGCAGTGCGAAGCTGAAACAGTCGTTGGCGCTCTTTCAGAATGACGATCCAACGTTTCAGATGATCAGCTACATGCTCGGGAAGAGTCTGGAGGCAGAGGGGGATCTTTTCGGCGCGATCGCGGTCTATGAACAGATGGACGCCCAACGCAAGACCTACATGAGTGGTATGACTCTGGCGATCGCCAATTACAGAGCACAGAACTTCGAACGTGGCATCAATCAGATGGAACAGGTTCTGAGAAAGAAGTCGACAGTGCGAGGAATGTACCTCTACGCACGGATGCTCTTGGAAGGGGACGAAAAGTTCATCTATGGCTTGAAGGCCAAGAGAATGAACCTGATCCGCCTGATCGAAAGATTCATCGAGACACCGGGAGAGGGAAACGTCGTTGCGGCGTCCAGCCTGGTCCCCACGTTCACCATGATCGCTCTTCAGATGCAGGACTCCGCAAGAGTTGAGAAAGCCCTCGATTGGCTGATGGCCGAAAAGAACATCCCAATGGACACCTTGGTGCAGATGGCGAGAATCAAGGCGGGTACGGAGGCCGATCAACAGCAACTGATGGAATTGATCGAATCCAGAACGGACGATGCGGATGCGATCATGATGCTTCGTCTTGAAATTCAGGATGACGGCGCGGTCTCCAAGGAGAGTTACGAGGCGCTTGCGGAGAACATCCGGAGAATGGATGCCTCGAACGATGATTATGAAGAGATGTACGTCAGATTGCTTGGACAATTGACGAGGCTTGATGTCGAGAATGGGTTCAAGTTGCTTGAGTTCGAACGGATCTTGCCGTTGATTCCGGAAAGTGTTTCAGCCTCACGCCTTATTGCGACGTTTCCGGAAATCTGGTCTGATGATCCTGAAACAGCTGAAATCGCCCTGCAGAACATCATGAGGATCACCGGAGAGAATTCACCCGCATCGGTCACCGTGAAAGTCATCAAAGCGATCAACCTGACGGAACTCGACTTTTCGGAGAGAGCTGAGCTCATCATTCAGCTGGATGATGTCATCAAGAAGTCACCAGGTTCGATTGAGGCACTCGTACTCATGAGCAGCCTGCTCAAGAGGGGTGAACAACCTGATCTGGAGAGTGCTGCGAACTATCTGAGGCGTGCGATCGATTTGAGGCCGGGTCTCAGTTCCTTGTATCCGAGTTTGATCGATCTCCTGAAGAGAACCGGGAATGGATCCCTGGCGCTGGAGTACGTGAACGAATACAAGAATGCCAGAATCCTCACGCTTCGAGAATCAAGGACCAAAGCAGGCGTGCTCGCTGGTGAGGGTGAATACCGATCGGCACTGGAAGAGCTGGAGAGTCTGACGACCAAATCCGGTGAGAACCTGGACCTCCTGTCTCTGGCGGATTTCCAGGCGAAACGGGAACTCTATGAAGATGCTCTGGTGACGTTCGATCAGATTCTTTCAACCGATCCGAAAAGCACCATCGCGATACTGGGCAAGTCGTTGACACTTGGAAGCATTGGCCAAGGGGACGAAGCCTTCGAAGAGCTCGCGAAGATAGATGGCATAGAACCCGGTGAGAGATTTCGATACATGGCATTGGTGAGTCGTGCGGGCGATCGGCCTGAATCGGAGCTCGAGAACATTAGTGACATGTTGGAAGTCGACCCGGACAACGTTCTGAACATCATCGTGGCCGCAGACACCTTCCAGAGAATGGGGATGGAGGAAGCCAGAAGTGCCGCGCTCAAGAGAGCGCTCGAACTTCAACCGGACAACGTCGAAGTTCTGACCATGCTGGCAGACGAAGTTCTGCGGTCCGATCCCGGCAATAGAGATCTGGATGATCTTTTCCTGAAGATAGAACGGACCAAGCCGAACACTGCGCGAATTCTCAGACTGATTCGTGATTCGAGCAACGTGACGTCCGGTGATCTGGAACCCACGCTGAAACAGGTGAATGAATCAGCGGAGATTGCGGACAATCTCGTGAACATGTACGAGGCACAGAGTCTGGCCTGGAACATGCACAACGCACGAGGCCTCAATGAGGATGCATACAAGATCGCTCTTCGGGCATTCATCAATCACCCGACGAAGACGGACCCAATCGAATGGGCGACCCTGAGTGCGCTGCGATCCAGAATGTATCAGGAGGCCGTGGACATTCGTGAAATCGGCATGGATCGGGTTTCAAGTAAGAAGAGGCTGGGTTACACGCTTGAATTCTCGGATCTCTGCATGCAGCTTGGCTTCGAAACCAGGGCGTACTCGTTGCTCAGACCACTCCAGGAACTGGCTGCGGATGAATTCGAACTCAATGCCCTCACCAGGGGAGGGGAGAACGATCGAATCAATCCCCAACTGATCAGAGAGACACTTCTCCGTGTGATGCTTGGTTCCTCTCGGTCGGGAGAGGCTGCGGAACTGTTCGGTCCCTTGATGGAAAACGAAGAAGAGCTGTTCATCACATGGATCAAGGCAACCAAGAGACTTCAAATCAACGATGCTCGAAAAGCACTTCAGGTCATCAGACCGTACCTTGGCGGGATGGCCAATCTGATGAACTACACAGAAGAGTTATCGATGCTGGCTCAACGATCCGAGCAGATCGAAGATCTTGAAGATCTCAGAAAAGCCGTTTCCTCATTGGAAAAGATGATCGATTCGAACGACACGGAGACACAGTGTCGCCTCCTGATCGTGAAGTCGTCCTTGAGGAAGATGGAGGGTGATATCTCCGGTGCAATCGAATATCTCGAGGTGGTCAACGATCTCGTGGCAGGACGTGAGGGGGAATCCGAGTCCATGAGAAGCCTCTATTGTGTCGCGTTGAACAACAAGGCGCTTTTTCAATGTCAGCTCGATCCGGCGGATACCGACGCAGCGTTGGTGAATATCGACAGAGCCGTACTTGAAGGACCCGACGCGTTGCTCCCATCCATCTATGAGTCGCTGTCCACGATTCTGAAGAAGAGGGGTGAGTGCACTCTCTCGATTGAAGCTCTGGCCAAGGCCGCTGAATTAACGAAGAACGTGGATCAAAAAACCAATTTCAATGTAAGTCTTGTCGAGTTGATGTATGAATGCGGCAAGGTGGAAAAAGCCGTTGAAAACTCGAGGGTGCTGCAGGAATACATCTACAACAATCCACGCCCGGACATCACGCTGCTGAACAGACTTGATGTTCTGATCGACAAGGGGGCCAGCCGATGAAAGACCGAAAAGGAATCATTCTCGCAGGGGGTTCGGGGACACGTCTGTATCCACTGACACGAGCCGTGAGCAAGCAGCTCATGCCGATCTATGACAAACCGATGATCTACTATCCGCTTTCCGTCTTGATGATCGCGGGAATAAGAGAGATTCTCATCATCACGACACCACAGGACCAGTCCGCGTTTCAGGCACTTCTGGGAGATGGATCGGAAATGGGGATCAACATAGAGTGGGCTGTCCAACCGAACCCGGACGGCCTGGCTCAAGCATTCATCATCGGAGAATCATTCCTGGATGGTGCACCCTCGACGTTGATACTCGGGGACAACATCTTCTACGGATCGAATCTCCAGTCGACTCTGTCGGATGCCTCGGCAACGGAATCAGGTGCCACGGTCTTCGCCTACCGTGTCAAGAATCCGAAAGACTACGGAGTCGTTGAGTTCGACGAGCAGTATCGGGCCCTGAGCATCGAAGAAAAGCCCCAGGAACCGAAATCGAGCTTTGCAGTCACCGGTCTGTATTTCTACGACGAAAAAGTCGTTGAAATCGCCAAGGACACGAAGCCATCAGCGCGTGGTGAACTTGAAATCACAAGTGTGAATGCCAGATACCTTGAACTCAAGGATCTCACTGTGGAGATTCTGGGAAGAGGTTCAGCATGGTTGGACACAGGTTCGTTCGAAACGCTTCTTCAGGCTGGACAATTCGTTCAGACGCTCGAGGCCAGACAGGGTCTGTCGATAGCCTGTCCCGAAGAGATTGCATGGCGACACGGTTGGATAGATGATGCCAAGATTTCAGAAATCGGGCGTTCCCTCCAGAAGAACAGTTACGGACAATATCTCTTGCAGATACTTGAAAACAAAGGTTAAGAATCACTGATGAAGATGATTCCCACAGAGTTGAATGGATGTTGCATCCTCGAACCCGTCATCCATGGGGACGACAGAGGTTTCTTTGTTGAAAGCTGGAACAGGAACACATTTTCCGAGATGGGCCTGGACCTGGATTTCGTTCAGGACAACCACAGCCGCTCGACTCGAGGAGTCCTTCGAGGAATTCACTACCAGATCAAGAAGCCTCAGGGAAAACTCGTGAGAGTCACCCAGGGTTCCGTCTTCGATGTCGCGGTTGACATGCGAAGTGATTCCCCGACATTCGGTCGATGGACGGGTGTCGAATTGTCGGCTGAGAACAAGCGAATGTTGTGGGTGCCTCCGGGGTTCGGCCATGCGTTTCTGGTCCTCAGCGAACACGCGGACTTCCAGTACAAATGCACGGAGTTCTACTCTCCTGAAAACGATCGTGGGATTCGCTGGGATGATCCGGACGTGGGAATCAAGTGGCCCACGGACGCCGGCACCATCCCCAAGCTTTCAGAAAAGGACCTCTCACTCCCACCCCTCAAGAATGCGGAGTTGGACACGTGAAAGCGCTTGTCACAGGTGGCGGAGGGCAGCTTTCAAAGGCCCTGATCCGCACCGCGGAAGAACATCATCAAATCTCGGTACATTCCATCGAGACACTGGATATCACGTGTACTGAACAGGTCTGTCGCGCGATGGATGAAGTGTCTCCTGATGTGATCATCAATGCCGCTGCATATACCGCCGTGGACAAGGCTGAATCTGAAGAAGTCACCGCAAAGTCCGTGAATGAGGATGGTCCTCGGAATCTGGCTCGCGCTGCGTCCGAGCATGGCTCGAGACTGATTCACATCTCGACTGATTTCGTTTTCGACGGAGTCTCACAAAAACCCTGGTTGACGACCGACGTTCCAAATCCAGTCTCCGTTTATGGTCGGACGAAGCTGGCTGGTGAACAAGCGATCATCGATTCCGATCTCGATGAATGGACGATCGTCAGAACGGCATGGCTCTATGACGGAGACAGTCCGAATTTCGTTTCAACGATGTTGCGGCTGATGAAGGACAGAGAAGACATAAGCGTGGTCTCCGATCAGACCGGGACTCCGACGCTGGTGGATTCACTGGCCGTTGCCGTGTGGTGCCTTGCAGACAACCATGTTTCCGGAATGCATCATTGGACGGATGACGGATGCACGACATGGCATGGATTCGCCACCGCGATCGAGGAGATCGGATATCGATCTGGATTGCTTGCATCACGAACCAGAGTCGATCCGATCACGACGGAGGACTATCCGACCCCGGCACGAAGACCCTCTTATTCCGTGCTTGATAAAACGAAAACATGGAATGCGCTTGAGGGAACTCGAGCGATGCCATCGATCCATTGGCGTGAAAACCTGAACAACATGATCACGGAGAAAATGCGTGTCTAATCTTCTCATCACCGGCGGCGCCGGTTTCATCGGTGTCAATCTCGTCAAATGGTGGCTTGAAAACCACGAAGGTGACAACGTGGTCGTTCTGGACGCACTCACCTATGCGGGAAACGCCGCAAGCCTGGAAGATGTTCTTGATCACGATGATCTCACCTTCGTACAGGGAGATATCAAGGACACATCACTGGTCGAGTCATTGCTCAGAGACCATGACATCGACCTGCTCATACACCTGGCAGCTGAAAGTCATGTGGACCGATCGATCGAAGGTCCGGACGAATTCATCGATACGAACGTGATCGGTACGCACAGTCTGCTCAAAGCCGCACGCACGGTCTGGTGTGAGTCCGGGACATGGAAGAAACACAGATTCCACCACGTCTCGACGGACGAGGTCTATGGTTCACTCGGCGAAGATGATCCTGCCTTTTCAGAGATCACTCCGTATGCACCCAACTCACCGTATTCGGCGAGCAAGGCGGCTTCGGATCATCTGGTCAGAGCATATCACCACACGTTCGGCATGGAAGTGACGACCACGAACTGCTCGAACAACTACGGGGCCTATCAGTTCCCGGAAAAGTTGATTCCCTTGATTCTGACGAACATCCTTGCGGGGAGATCCCTTCCCATATACGGCGATGGCATGAACGTCAGAGACTGGCTGCATGTCTCGGATCATTGCAGGGGAATTGAAATGGCGATCAAGAAAGGTGAGGTTGGTGAGACCTACTGCATCGGTGGAAGGAACGAGGCTCCGAACCTGGACATCGTCCATGAACTCTGCCGTCAGATCGGGGAACGCTTTGAGAAGAACCCGGAACTGAAGAAGCGGTTTCCGGAGTGCCCCTCCGCCAGAGGAGAGGACAATGCCTCACTGATCACGTATGTCACTGATCGACCTGGTCATGACAGGCGTTATGCGATCGATCCGACCAGGGCCTCAAAGGAAATCGGATACGAACCTCTCATGACGTTCGTATCCGGTATGTCCGAGACTGTCGATTGGTATCTCGACAATCAAAGTTGGTGGGAAAAGGTGATGGATGGCAGCTACCGGACCTGGATTGAAACCAATTACCAGGACCGGAGCTGATCCAATCACTCAGTCATCCCAACTGAAATCGTAAGCGCTCGCTTCATAGTAGTAGTGGTTCGTCGGCACACCACGTCGTTCGATGTCCATGTTGGCATCGAAGGGTGAATAGTTCGACGGGACGAACCCCGAGAGAATCGTCTCGATGAAACCGTCACTGCCGTTCGAGAAAGAGCCCGCAGGTGCCGAACTCGACGCGAAGTTGACGGGACCCATGGACGCGCCCGGAAGAGAGTGGCTGCTTTCGATTCTGAAGTTATCGAAGACACAGGTGGACAACTGGAACACCTGGTTGACATTCATGTCACTCGGGGCGAGCTTGTTCATGACGGTGTCACGCACGAGGAAGTGCGAGACGGTGCTTCCAAAGAGGACTCGTGTGTTCCTGAAGGTGCATGAATCCATGACGACATGATCGAACGGCTGCATCCAGTTGAAGGTCTGTGAGACGTACTTGGAATCAATGCACCAGCGGATGAATGCGAAGTTCTCCATGGGGTGCCCGTTGATGTGCGACACCTGGGTGTAATGATTCGTCGCGGAGATGTCTGCGAAGATCCTGTTTTCGACGTTGGGACCATTGGCCGACGTGAACTGAATGATGTCAGGATGCTGTCCGTGGTTGGCGTTGTAGTTGTCCATCTTGTCGATTTTGAGGTTGATGACCACACCTGGTGAACCACCGAAGGCATCGGCTGAGAGTCGGGTGAAAGTCACGTTCTTGGCCATGGTCACACCAGTGATGCCCTTGGCAACGTTCTCGAGATCGACATCCTTCATCCAGCAACCGAGCTTCCACTCGGTGAATGGTTTGGCGAGACGTTGGTTATCGCTGAGGAGACCCCATCCATATTCGGAATCGAGGTGGGTCACCTTCAGGTTGTCGAAGAAGATTCGGTTGTCCTTTGAGAAACTTCCCGTGAACAGATTTTGACGACCATTATCGGGGACTTCTTCCGTGATCACGGTGAGGTTCTTGATGTGAACCGACATGGCCTTGCCGTATCCGATTGCCTTGGAACCTCTGATGATCACATCATCCCTGTTGAGACCGGCAGCGCCACTGACCGTGAGAACCTTGCGCTCTTCGGTGTTCATGAAACTGCTGTGAATCTGTGAAAGCCAGGTATGAGTACCAGCAGCGAGCTCGATGCGACCACCGTAGATGGCTGGTCCCATCGACTGGATTGCTTCATCGATGGTTTCAAACTGACTC
>NYVB01000130.1 GCA_002684315.1 Planctomycetaceae bacterium
CTTGAAGTAGAGCGTGAGGTCTCTGGCGAACTTGATCGCATCCTCGAGCACACCCTCGCGACCGAGCAGAAGTCCCTCGCGATAGCCACGCATCAAGGCCGCCTGCACGTCGCCATAGGCGGCCCATGGCTGATCGAGATACGCGCCATAGGTCTCCTGCTGGACGAACATGTCCAGAGGGGCCGAGTACGCGGCGTTCGGAACCAATCCACCCCGTCCGAACAGAGTGTCCAGGCGGTCGAGGATCTCCTGAGCCCGCTCGCGCTCTCCGGCTCGAAACAGGAGTCGGACGGCACTCTTCATGAAGTTCTCGTAGAACCCTGCGAACGTGTCTCCGCCTGCGCCACGTGAATCGTAGTGCTTGTCGTACAGATCACGGAAATAGCCGTCCAGAACGTCGATCCATCGGTTGTCGGCGAGTTTTCCGGGGTTGTCCTCACTGAAGGGATCGACGTTCATCGTTCCGGTTCGGGCGAGCGCCTGCATAGACTGGATGAAGATGCGATCGTTGTTCATGATCTTCGGGAGGTTGTCATCCTCCTTGTAACGCGAGTCGCCGAATTCACTTCCACGCCTGGCCCAGTAAAGAGCATGCGCCTGAGGATGCCGCCAGTCGAGGGGCCCCGTGTCGCGGGTGTACTCGTACATGAGTTGCGGATCCATGTTGTACTCTTCGAGCAAGATCTTCTTGCGGAGGAAAAGCGTGAGCTGGACTGCGGCCTCCCGGTTCTCGGGATCACCCATGATGTCGTCCATGGCCTGGTAGATGGGATCGTTGCGTTTGAACATGACGTCGAGTTCCAACGCCTTGGCGAAGGTCGAAGTCTTGGAGGCACGCCACATTCCGATGTTGTTGAGAAAACTCTTGTCCAGAGAGAACTGGTTCTGAGTGTCGAAGCCCGCCAGTGCCTCGGTCAGTTCATCGACGAGGACCGCCACATCGGGATTCTTCTTTTCGAGCTGAGCCAGGCTGTCAGGAGCGTCGGCAATCGCCTTGATCCACGCCAGTCGTGATTCCGACTCGTATGGCGGTGCTCCGAGGAGAACATGCCATTCCTTCGCGAACTCGCGCTTGTAGTGAAGATGCGCATCGTCGGAGACCCCATCGATCTTGTGAGAGAACCAGAACGCGAGTTCCTTGTGCAGCTGCAGATCATTGGGGTTGTGACGGATGCCTTTGTTGCGAACCAGATCGATGCCGGCCTTGACCCAGGCCCAGCGCTCTTCCGGTGTGTCGGTCATCACCGACACGTTGTAGGCCATGTTGTGTCCGTGGAACGACCAGACCTGACCGAAACGGGGCTGGAGCTTGGTGATCAGGTCAGCGTCCGACATCACCTCGTAGAAGAGCCCCTTCTCCTTCATGATGTTGACCTTGATCCACAGATAATCGACCACGAGGCCGCGCAATGCACCGATGGCGGTTCCGAGTGCCACGATCGGAGGCGCACCCTCGATCGACACATCGGTGTAGCGAAGCCTGGCTTCGTCGGCATCCTCGATGATGGGACGCAGAAGCCCTCCCGCACCGGCGAGGGCGCCGATCAGAACCGCAAGAAAGGAGAGTTGGATGATCTTGTCGCGCATCGTTTGCTCTACTGCAGATCGGTACTTGGATCAGGGAGGAAAAGTTCGCGTGAAACTCAACCCTGACCGCTGTAGATCGCGAGTTCCTTCTTTCTGAATGCAATGAAACCGAAGAACATCGAGATTCCGGCCCAGATGACCATCAACCACACGAATTCGAGCATGACCTCCGACCAGGAGATCAATCGACCCTCGACCAGCATCTGCGAGGGTTTGACGGCTCCGAATCGATAGAGAAGCACATGAACCATGTAGGCGACCCAGGAGATGGCCTCCTCGAGGATGTTGGTCGGACTGTACTGGTCGAGCGAGACCCCCAGGAACGGGGCGATGGAACCTCCGATGAAGATCGCGAACGAGAACAGACAGGCAACCGGAAACGAAAGGAAGGAAGCCGTGGCCACGGCCAGCACACCCAGGAACGAAAGCTTGAACCAGTCGACCAGCATGGCACGCAGGAAATTGCCCTCGAAGCCTGAGACTTCATAGAGAACCTCGAGCTTGTCGAAATCCCAGTTCACCGACCAACCTGCGGGATAGAACTGATTGCTGGCCTTGTCGAAACCGGCGTTCAGAAGTTCGATTTCCAACACCCCGTCCTCATCGATCAGGTTCGATGGAATCCGCAGCGATGCACCGACGGTGGGAACGTATTGAATGTCGATCCACGAGCCGTCCTTGGGAAATCGGAAGATCAGGGGATGAACTTCGTGCGTGCTCGACGCACCGCAGTGGAAGAGATATTGAAGCTTCGCCTCGCCCCCCTTGTCACGTGTGCGTTGCAATCCCTCGAACCGGACGACCTTGCCTTCACCGGGCGCGATCTTTCGCTGATCGAGTCGGAACTCCTTGACCATCTCACCAATCAATTCCGCCTGGATTTCGAGTTCGGTCCGCCGTCCGGTCTCGATCTCTTCACGAAGAACCGCTTCATCTTCGATCTTCTGCGTGACGAGTTCTCGAAGCCTCGTGGGACCGATGTTCGGATACACCGGAGTGATTCCGGAACGAGCGGTGAGAACCTCGGTTCGCACCGCCAGTTGATCCTGAGCATCCATCGCAGGCCGCGTCTTCATGTATTCGACGGAGATGAAGATCGCGAGGGAGGCGGTTGTAATGCCGACGGCGTTGATGGCGACGAGTCCGAGCCATTTCCCGACGAGGTAGGACCATCGTGAGACTGGCTTGGTCATGACCTGCCAGATCTGACGGTCTCTGATCTCGAAGGCGACGCTGGCACAGCCGAGGATCAACGTCATGCATGCGAGCAGGACGTAGGTGATGGAGATGCTTCGGCTCAGATACGACTGGAGCTGGTAGCGAAGCTGTTCCTTCTCATCGATCCAGAGTGGTATCAAGGGAAGCAGGATCACGAGCAGAATGATGAATGCGACCGAAATACGCTGGCGCACGGCTTCACGCACGAGTTCCTGGGCGATCGCGATGACGGGGACCGGTGCGGAAAGCACGAAGAGAGCGACCTTGGTCAGAAGTGCGAAGGTGATGCCGAGGAAACCCATTCCGCAGATGGCCAGAATCGCGCTGATGTTCGGGGGTGAATCCAGACGCCCGAAGAAGATCGAGCCGAGCCAGAATGGAAGTGAGGCCAGAAACATCGCGGACAACGAGAGCAGGAACGACCAGGTCATTCCAGACCAGACGACGAGGACGAGCCAGAGCGATGCGACGAGCCAGACACCAAGGGTCAGCTGAGGCTGCTCGAGAAGGAACGTGGGGATCCAGTCGGGCATTTCGGATGCCACGAGGAATACGGCCGCTTGGGAAGCGGCGACGAGATCGCCGGATTCATTGAAGAAACTGTCTGCGATCGAAACGAGCCGGGGGTCCGCATAGGTGACACCATTGACGGTGACAGACCCCTCTTCGGCGAACTCGACGGCAGGCCCCTCCCCCAGTTCACGATTGGAACCGGTGAGAAGCTGCTTGATCGACTGTTCAAGAGTCTCGATTCGAAAGGACTCGATGGTCGCGGGCAGGAAATAGGATCCCAGGATGACCAGAAAGAGCACCGTGAAAGTGATCTTGAATCCGGTTCGCTGCTGAACCAGGCCCATACGCTGATGAATTCGACGAAAGGGCCCCATCAGTCCTTGCCACCTTTGCCATCGGACTCATCGAGAAGTCCGTCGATCATTCCCAGATCCACATCGGCCGAGGTTTCGGGGATCGGATCGACAGCTGGTTTCGGCGCGGACTCGGTGGTCTCTTCCTTGTTTTGGAGAAGTCCCTCGAGGACCTCGTCCTTGGCGGCAACGGCTTCGACTTCCTTGCGTGCCGCAACGGATTGCTTTTCAACACCGATCACGGCAGGCGCTTCGACGGCCTCTGAACTGAGGGTCTCGATGAGCGACTCACCTTCCTCGGGTGCCGTGCTGAGGAACGAGGCGGTCGGACCGCTCTTTCCGGCACCGGCGTTGGCGATCTGTTCCGCGCGAGCGCTCTCGACGATGTCGAGAAAGAAGTCTTCCAGACGCTGCCGAGGACTCTCTACCGCTTCAACCGAGACACCGGCTGAATCCTGCAGGGTCTTTTCGACGGCGGCGATGGTCTTGGTGTCGATGTGCGGGACTCGGATCACGGTGTGATTGGAATCGGAGAGCAGTTCATCGGCCGTGCCCTCGGCGCGGATCTTGCCACCGTAGAGGATGACCATTCGATCACAGACATCCTCGACATCCGACAGGAGGTGAGAACTCAGAAGGATCGTGGTGCCCTTCCTGCCGAGTTCCTGAAGCAGACCTTTGACCTGCCGAGTACCGATGGGATCGAGCCCGGAGGTCGGTTCGTCGAGAATCAGAAGATCAGGGTCGTTGATCAGCGCCTGAGCCAGTCCGATTCGTCGGGCCATGCCCTTCGAATACTCCCCGACCTTTCGATGTGCGACCTGGGAGAGACCGACCATGTCGAGAAGCTCGTCCACGCGCTTCTTGCGGATGCGACGTTCCAGTCCGAAGAGTTTCCCGTAGTAATCGAGCGTCTCACGAGCATCGAGGAAGCGATACATGTAGGTCTCTTCGGGGAGATAACCGATGCGACTCTTGATCGAGACGTCGCTGGGTTCCTTGCCGAAGACGGCAAGGCGGCCACGACTTTTTCGCAGCAGACCGAGGATCATCTTGATGGTCGTGCTCTTTCCGGACCCGTTGGGTCCGAGCAGACCGAAGATTTCGTTCTGATCTATCGAGAAGTCGATGCCATCGACCGCACGTGCCTTGGCACGAAACCAGAAATCGGAAAAGACCTTGGTGAGGCCCACCGCTTCGACGATCTTTTTTTTACCACTGCCGTTGGAAACCATGTTTCGCACCGTACCTCTAGTTGTCCTCTTTGCGGCCGAATCCGCCGCTGGTATCACGTTCCAGGCGACGCCCTGGACCTTCGAGAATGATCTGGGATCGACCCCACTGGAAACCACCAATCATTGCGCCTTCCTCGGCCAGCATCGCGTTCTTCTTGCGTTGCAGCTCCGAGTCGCGTCGACTCTGCATCACATCTTCCGAACTCTGAATGGCGAGATCGATGCGGGCGAGATCAAGCGGCATCGAGAAGACTTCGAGTTGTTCGTTGTCGAACACATCACGATAGGCTTCGAGCCACAGTCGGCGGGCGAACTGACGAGGATCCTTGCGGAACGTGGGAGCGAGCGTCTCGAGACGTCTCAGCTCGCTGAGAAGTCTGGTTTCGAGCGCCGACTGATAGGCCTTCGCCTGGTTGATGATTCGAGCCGCATCTCCACCGATCCCATCCGATTCGAAGCGTTTACCGATTCGAGCCATGACGGCGTCGGCGGTGTCGGAATCCCCCTTGGTCAGTGCCATGGAATATTCGTTGATCAGCGCGAGAAGTTGGCTGTAGGCTTGTTCCCCCGCCACCATCGTGAATTCCTTGGCGACTTCCTGGCGAGCGCGATCGATCGCCTCCTTGGCATCCTCCTTGGCTTCCTGCACTCCGCGGAACTGCGAGCGGATGGCAAGTGGTGCCGTACGATCATCCAGACGCACATCAAGGACCTGAATGCCTGATTCAAGGGAATCGAGCGTTTCCTGGGCATGCTTTCGAACGAGAGCCGCCGGTTCTTCGGCAAGTGTCACGAAATCGTTGAGAGTCAGCTGGACACCGGCCAGGACGACGCCCCTCTGAAGAGCGTTCTCGACCAGTCGATCCGCATCATCAGGTGAGAGCTCACGGAGAAAACTCGCCGCATCGGCGATCGCATAGGACGCGGTGACTTCGCAGTGCGCGAGATCTCCATCCGATGTCAGCAGGTAGCCATCGATGCCGGGGCGAAGCTGAGAATTCTCGGAACGATTCTCATCGATTCCGGCACGGCGGAGATCACCCAGTCGGGCATTCTGAGCCATCGGCCAGAAGGAATAGAGCAGTTCGACATCACGGGTCTGAGGGACGATCACGACTTCGCCGACCGGATACGGCCAGAAGGGATGAAGGCCGGGACCGATCTGTTCCGTGCCCGGAGTACCGACGATCGCACCGAATCGTGTCTTCACGCCGAGGTCACCTTCCTCCACGGTTTGAAAACCAGAGAAGAGAAAGACCGCGAGCAGAGCCAGGATGCCGACCTGCAGAAGGCGAAAACTGAGGCGAAGGGCGTCCTGCAGACTTTGATTCGCAGGATCCATCGCTTCACGAAGGCGTGCGCCGGAACCTGCTTCGGCACTGACGACGAATTCAGCGGATGCCATGCGACGGGGTGAAAGAGTCTCATCACCCTCGACCGGGTGTTCGTTCATCAGGTCGTCGTTGTCGGATTGTTCGTTCTCATCGGTCATCGATCACCCTCCGTTCGAATCATTGCCATCGCTTTGCGGGCGGCTCGTGGGTGATCCGTAGTCGGTCGACGGGACGGGTACGCCATCCTCGTTGGTCTGGGAGTTCAGATCCAGAAGATGGAACGGCGCACGCGTGGTGTCGGTGATGAACGTGGTGTTTCCGGTGAGACTCGCTCGGAGGGTGTCGCGCCAGGCGAGAAGGATCGCCAGTTCGGACTCCTTCTGCATTTCACGATAGAAGCGGTCGGCCTGTTCATTGCCCTCGGACTCGATTCGGGCGGCCCACTGGGTGGCGAAATTCCGAATGGTGTCGGCCTGCGTCCGCGCCTGGCTGGTCAGGTTCTCCGCGACGGCGGTCCCACGCTGGCGTTCGAGTTGGGAAAGAGTCTGCTGAACCGCAGCCATGCGGCGCAGAACCGAGACACTGGTGGTTTCGGGAAGGATCACACGGCTGATGCCGACTGAAACCGGAACGACGCCATTCTTCGCGGTGGCCTTCANGTTTGCGAGAATCTCCTGCTCGGCGTCCTGGAGTCGACTGTTCTCTCCGATGAGGTCGGAGAAGTCGTATCCACCGACGACTCGCAACGCNCCCTGGAGCTGCTGCCCGAGGTCGGAGGAGGCACGCTGAACGGATTCATAACTGTTGTAGAACTCNAGAGCGGGACTCTCGATCGCGTCACCGGCTGGAGCGGAGTCGATCTCCCAGAGCAGGAACGCCTTCACCATGATCTGCTGGCCATCATTGGTGAGAACGGTCTCGAGGGGGGAATCGATCAATTGCTTCCTGGTGTCGAGGTTGGTGATCTGATCGATGAAGAACGGCGCCTTGAAGTGCAGCCCAGGGTCTCTGATGATCTCGACCGGCTTTCCAAAGCGCGTCTTGATCGCGAGTTGATGAAAGTTGACCGAGTAGGTGGTGTTGAAACCCACCAGGATCAGAACGATCAGGAATCCGATGATGATTGTGACTGTCCGGCTCATGAGTCAGAGGTCCATTTCAAAGTGGTGCAGGCTGAAAAAGTGATCATGAATCACTTGGGATGTATTCGTCGAGATTGAACCCGACGTCGGGTTCTCTCATCTGGATGCCGAGGTTGACACGTTCAGGATCGGGGCCGAGAACGTACTTCATTCGCACGGAATTGAGGGTGGTTGCAAGAACGTCCATCACGAGTCGCTGACGGAAGATCTCCGGTGCGGCGTGGAACGCGGCGGCCTGGCCGAGCACGTCCGAGGTGTTTTCCTGGGCATTGGTGATGATCTCCCAGCGCCTGGCTCTGGCCTGACTGATCAGGGTGGCCGCGCTGGCGCGGCCGTCGATCAGCTTCTTCTCGATGAGTGCACGGCGTGTTCGCGCTTCTTCTGAGTCGATGCCCTGCTCGTTCTCCACCGCGATGAGCTCGAGGATGAGGGATGTGATCTCATCGGCGCTGTCGACATCACCGACCAGGGTCGCCATGGTGACCGCGACGGTTCGTCGCGCCTCCTCGACGATCTTGCGCGCATTCTGCTTTTCAATGGACATGTCCTCGAAGCTGGCGACCGCCTCGGGAGCCGGCTGCAGGAACGGAATCACGAGGGAAACGATCTCCACGCCCGTTCCATACTCGTCATAAGCCTTCTGGACACGATTCTGCAGACGCACCAGCAGGGAACGGCCCTTGGGAGAGAGGACGTCGTCAAGTGGCTCACGCGACAAGAACTGGCTGATTTCACGCATCGCGATGGAGTGAAGCGCACGAACGCGCATCACCGAAAACGAGCGGTTACGTCGTTCGTCGGTTGAAAAGCTCAGATAGTCGATCAGCGCTCCGGGCTTCACGCGCCATCGCATCACGATGTCGGCATCGACCAAAGCGAAGCGACCGCCGAGTTGATCGGAGGACGCTCCCGAGGCATCATCGGCCTGGACATCCTCACCCGCCGTGTCATCCAGAGCCACGTTGGTTGATTCGAGTCCCTCGACGGCGCGGCGCACCTCTTCGCTCATCTTGGGGGCAGCCACCAGGTAGGAACGACGCCCTGCGGGCCCCTTGTCATCGCTTGCGGCCCACTTGCTCACGGCTGGGTAGGTGATGCCTGCGGGACCGAGGAACAACTCGCGAACGAGTCCGACGTCATAGGTCTCGACGGTTTCGATGGGCCAGGGAAGCTTCCAGACCAGCTCGCCTTGCCGGACATCGCCGACGATCTTTCCAAAGCGAAGTCGCACACCCTGCTGGTCGGGTTCGACCACGACCATGGTTGAAAGCGCGAGCAGGATGATGACGGCGAATCCTCCAAGCCAGACGAAGCTTCTCAGCAGCAGCTGATAGCCCCATGAGCTGGTGATGTCGAAACCGAACTGGTAGTTGACCGCTTCGTTGATGCTTCTGACGATGGAGTCGGGAGCCGCCAGAAGACTCAGAATCCTCGAATCGAAGGCAGGCCGAGGCACCTCGCCCCGACGTCTCGGACGATACAGGTTCAGAATGAAGTTGAGGATGATCTCGACCGAGACCGCGATCATGAAGATCAGGATCACCTGAGTGACCACGCGCATCGCACCGGTCTTCTCGAAGAGCGTGAAGACCATGCCGATCGCGATGGCGAAGCAGACCAATGCGTTGCCGACCATGAAGCCGGCGCCGCCTCGGAGGTTCTGCCAGGCCGACTGCTGCGACATGCCGGCGACGAAACGGCTGAATATGAAGGCGATGATGGCGAAACCCAGCCCGATGGCGATCTGCCATCCCGGCGAATTGCCCACCAGGAAATCATTCTGAAGATTGGCTCGACTCGCGGGATCATCAAGCTTGCCGAGCCAGACGAAAGTCATGGTGGAAAGAGTGATCAGGATGGCGGCGACGAGCAGACTCGCGATCGGCAGCATCCACTTGTGCATCTGTCGAAGACGTTTGGCGGCAACGCCGGTCTCTTCGCGACTCGCCTCGAATATCGAGGCATCGGGCGCGGCTTCACGCAGCTCATCATCCTCGAGGGCCTCGAGACGCTCCAGACGATGCTGATGGAAGGCGACGATCAACCCGACCCAGACCACGATTCCCGAAAGGGCGTAGAAGGATCCGATGGCCATCGAGGTATCGCGACCGAGAAGACCGAAAAGAAGCAGGGTCAGTCCGATGGTGACTTGGAGAAGAAGTCCGAAGCCTGCGACACGGGTGGCCTGCTGATAGGCAAAATGATCCACTCTCATACGACGTGAACTCGCTGTGACGATCTGGAGGCGGGGAGAAGGCACCGGAAAAATCCGATGCGACGTTCGAAGAAATGGCGGGTAGACATGCCCGAAAAGGACAGCCACCCTGTGGGGGCATAGTATCCATTATTCAGCCTTTGGGGCGGAATGACATGAACGGGTTGGTGAACCCTCTGTGAGTGAGATACGTAGAACCCAGACCGAAGGTTCGCCCTCTCGGTCCGTGAAACACAATATGATGGTCTGAAACACCATTCATCAGATCAGAGGACCCCAAGGACATGTCCACGCTCGAGCAGCTTCTCGCCATCACGAAGAACACATTCCAGGAAAGCATGCGTCAGCCGGTGCTGTTCGTGGTCGCGATGGCAGCGACGCTCTTCATCATTCTGAGCAATCCGTTTGCGACCTTCACTCTGGAAAATGACCAGAGAATGTTCGTGGACATCGGTTTATCAAGTGTTTTCCTTGCCGGGGTGATCGGAGCCGCGTTCATCGCGACCAACGTCCTGACACGTGAAATCGACAACAAGACAGTGCTCACGGTCGTCTCCAAACCGGTCCCCAGACCTTTGTTCATCTTCGGCAAGTTTCTCGGGGTCGCTGGAAGCGTGTTCATTCTGATGGTGTACCTCGTGCTGGTCTTCATGATCGTCGAGGTTCATGGCTCCCT
>NYVB01000131.1 GCA_002684315.1 Planctomycetaceae bacterium
CCCTCACCGCGGCGAACACCGACCACTCCTCGAGTGATGCCTGTGGTGCGTCCATCCTTGGCGTCGAGCAGGAGTCCTTCTGGCACGATCACAAGGGTGCCAAATTGAATGCCATCCGAACCAGAACCCTCATCTCCCGGGCAGACATCGTGGTCGCTCGATTCGGGCCCAAGTACCGACAGTGGAATGTCGCATTCGATGCCGGCCTTGCCGTGGCTCAGGGTGTTTGCCTGATCACCCTTCACGATGAGGACCTTGACCATGCTCTGAAGGAAGTTGATTCAACCGCTCTCGCGGTGGCCCGCACCCCCGAGGAGGTCGTTTCCATCCTTATATATGTCGTTGAAGGTCGGCTCGATCTCTCCCCGACGTCCCCCACATCCTCATTCACAGCCCCCAAGGACCCTTCATGACCGACCAGATTCGAACAGTTGCCTTGATCAGCGATGTCTTCTGGCAGGAGGATGGTGGTGAAAGACTCATCAAACGACTGTTTGAGGCCCGTGAAATGGGTGCTCAAGTCGCTGTTATACCTGAACTTGCAATGAATCCTTGGTCCCCCGCTACCCAGGCTTCAGTCGACTCCGATGCCGAATCACTGGGGGGGCCTCGGTGTCAGCTGCAGACGGATGCCGCACGTGAGGCTGGTATTGCGCTCATTGGTGGTGCGATTCTCCGAGATCCTGCCGGGAGACGCTTCAATACCGCCCTGGTGATCAATGATGCTGGAGAGGTGGTCGGACACTGGGAAAAGGCCCATATTCCCGATGAACCGGGTTTTTGGGAGGCTGACCACTACGATCCCGGACGAGATCCTCTGACACCGATCGATGGGCTTGGATTTCCTCTTGGCGTTCAGATCTGTTCGGATGCGAATCGACCCCAGGGCACCCAGCTTCTTGCGGCCGCCGGGGCGGAATGCGTTCTGGTGCCTCGAGCCAGTGAATCGGCGACCTGGCATCGATGGCGGCCGGTCTTGATCGCCAATGCTCTGACCAGTTGCTGCTGGGTGGCAACGGTCAATCGACCCTCACCTGAAGAGGGCGTTCTCCTGGGGGGGCCCTCCTTTGCGGTCGATCCCAATGGCCAGGTTCTGGTCGAATCCACGGATCCGGTCTGCACCTTCAGCTACGACGCCCGGGATCTCGAACAGCATCGTGTGTCCTATCCCGGATATCTCTCGGTTCGATCCGATCTCTACGCCTCGGCATGGTCTGCCATACCACCCCGCCGCTGACGTCGCGTGACCGCCTTCTATACTCCAATGACCCCCGACCATCCGTCCTACGGATGGGTGTCAGCCAATGGAGTCTTCGATCATGCGCGCACGTCTTGGTTTTCTGAGATCCGTTCCACTCCTCGTTCTTTTCTCAGGCATGTTCCCTTCGGCCGGTGGTGTGTTCGCCGATGAGTTTCGAAGCACCTGGCACAACGATCTTGATCGAACATGGGTGGGACGTGACTACCACGCGAATCGATGGCAGGACTGGCAAGTCGAAAGTGGGAGGCTCGAGTGTCTTGAATCGGGAAAACGTCTGCCGATGCGCACCGTGCAGGTCCTTCCTGAAGTTCTCGATCCGATGAACGGACGCGTCGATCTCAGCGTCGGGCTCGGTGAGATCGAATTTGAAGCGCCGTGTGCCGACAATGCATGGGCCGGTCTCTTGATCGGTTCCGGTGGTCCCGACATCGACTACCGACGCACTGCACTGGTTCACCACCTCCCCGCTGAAGACGGCGGGATCATGGTGGTCGTCGACGGTCGTGGAGTCGTTTCGATTCGTGACAACGAGCGTGGCATCCGGGGACGTTCGACATGGGTCATCAGTGGTGACGTCGACGGATCCGATCTCCCGATCCTGCCCGGCACCATCAGTCGAATCGAACTTGATGACTACCGCATCCCCCGTGATGGTGTCGAACTTCGTGTCGTGATCGAATGCACCGACGATGGCTGCGTCGTCGACGCACGTGTCTTCGATTCCGAGGGTGATCAGGAGATCTCACGCGCACGCGTCGAAGGCCTCCCGCTTTCAAAGGTCCAGGGTTCCTTCGGACTCATCTCGCACCATGGTCCGCAGGATTCGAGCTTCGGTTGGTGGTTCCGTGGTCTTGATGTGCGAGGCGCCGGAGTGGTCTCCGTCTCCGGGCGCAGCTTCGGCCCTATCCTGGGTGTCCTGTACACGCTTGACCGAAACGTCATGACGATGGTGTCCCAGTTTCCACCCATTGGAAAAGAGGACACGCAAACTGCGACCCTACAGATCCAACCAGAACCTCGGGGCAACTGGATCTCGGTTGGAACTTCGACCATCGACCCGGACAGTCGAACCGCTCGTTTCAGAGTCGCCGATTGGAATGACGATCAGGACATCCCCTACCGAGTCGTCTACAAACTGGCACGCAGGGATGGGACCATCGCCGTTGATGAGTATCACGGCACGGTACGCCGTGAACCAACGCCGGGAACCCCTTTTTCCATAGGCTCCCTGTCCTGTCACAAGACCTACACCGGTGGGCTTGCCTGGAACGGTGATGGCCTGTGGTTTCCTCATGAGGAACTCTTTCGTGCGGTGGAGGAGGCTGATCCCGACATGCTCTTCTTCGCGGGTGACCAGATCTACGAGGGTGACCTGACTCCGGCCAATCAACGCAACGAAGATGCATTCATACTTGACTACCTCTGGAAGTACACGCACTGGCTCTGGGCATTCGGTGATCTGACTCGAGACCGACCGACCGTCGTCATACCTGATGATCACGACGTCTATCACGGAAACATATGGGGTGCGAACGGTCGTCGTGCGAAACGTACACCCGAACACAGTGCACAGGATTCCGGTGGGTACAAGCGACCTCCAAGATTCGTGAACGCGGTTCATCGGACTCAGGTCGGCAACCTTCCCGATCCATTCGAGCCGGGGGACATTGGTGCGGGATACTCCGTCTATCACACCGACCTCGAGTACGGTGGTGTTTCGTTCGCAGTGATTGCCGACAGGCAGTTCAAGGAGTCTCCGTCCATCGCCGTACCCGAAGGTGAAGTCCGCAACGGATGGTTCACCGCCGAGAACTTCAACGTCGTCGATGATGGCGATGCACCAGAGGCGTCATTGCTCGGTGAATCCCAGGAACGTTTTCTCACACGGTGGGTTGACGATTGGAACGATGGTATCTGGATGAAGGTATTGCTTTCACAGACACCATTCGCATGCGTGCAGACGCTTCCCGTCGGTGCGAAGGGTGGCGTGCAACCTGCACTGACGATCTTCGAACCCGGAGGGTTCGCGACCGCAGATGTTCCGTGCTCCGATGCCGACAGCAATGGTTGGCCGATGACCGCACGTGATCGCGCTCTTCGCATACTGCAACCCGCGCAGGTTCTTCATCTGTGCGGCGATCAGCACATCGGTTTCGCGGCACAGTATGGCGTCGAGACACAACGTGACGGCGGAGTCGTGTTCTGCAGTCCTGCCATTGCGAACACCTGGCCACGACGGTGGATGCCGCGCGACCCCGAGTCGAATGAGCCTCGTCCCCTGGGTGAACACCTTGACGGTTTCGGAAACATGATCGCCATCGATGCCGTCGCAAATCCATTTCGCCGAGGTCATCAGCCATCAGCTCTTCATGATCGGAGTCCCGGTTTCGGACTGGTTCGTCTTGATCCTGCCGAGCATCGGATCACGCTGGAAGCCTGGCCTCGTGCCGCCGGCTTGAGTGATGACATCGGTCAATATGAAGGGTGGCCATTGAGCTATCGAACCACGGAGTTGGCGGGGGCGAACTGGACCTGGGTCCTTCCCCCACTGTTCTCTTCTCAGGTGTCCCTCGAGTCCGGTGCCCTGTGCCGAATACGCCGTCTTGGGCCTGAGGGTGATCCCGAAGAACTGGTCCGAATCATTCGCTGGAACGACTCCCTACGAGATGTTGCCTTGCGTGTGCCGTTTTCCGGTACCTATGAGATCGACATCATGCCGGCTGATGCAGAGCAGCCTTCTCAGTCCGTCAGAGTTGATTCTCGGCCTCAAGACGAACCCCTTGATGTTCCTAAAAGCGATTAAATAATCTAATAATACATCTAAAAGTCACCAAGTTAGCCCAAATGTGTCTAACTTGTTTTTTTATTAAATACCTACAGCAGATGTGTTTAGCGTGTTTTCTCGCCATGTTGGTGTTTGGCCGGGGGTTGCTGGTTGACGTTCCACGTGGAACGTGAGATATTCGCTTTCGGCGTACAGGATGTCGCGCACCTCCATGAAGGGATTCACAATGGCAGAGTCTAAGAATAAGAAGTCGGGTACTGGGGTTGGTTCAAAGAATGCCGCATCTGGTGCTCCTAAAAAGAAGCGCCGTTTGGGCCGTGGTCTTGGGAGTCTTCTGAGTTCCCCGGTCGACGTGACGACTGGTGTGCCGCGTTCCACGGGGAACGCCCCTGCTCCTTCGCCCGGTGCTCAGTCTGGACGTGTGAAGTCGACTTCGCTGTCGAGTCCTGGTCTTGAAGTGCCAGGTCTTACGGATCCAGATCTTGAAGATTCAGGTCACGAGAGTTCGGGTCTCGAAAGTTCAGATCAGGGTGCGTCGGCTGCTGATTCTGGTGATTCCCTCACCCAGTCCTCGGCCCCCCCTCTGGGTAGTGTCTCGTCTGTGGCCCACGATGGTCTGCAGGTTTCGATGATCTCGGTCGATACGGTCGTTGCCAATACCTATCAGCCCCGAGAAGACTTTGATGAGACTGCCCTTCACGAGTTGGCGGCCTCTATTGAGCGGTCAGGATTGATGCAGCCCTTGGTTGTTCGTTCCACGGGGAACACGGGAACTTGGGAGCTTGTTGCGGGGGAACGTCGGTTCAGGGCCATGAAGTTCCTGGGTCGAGATCAGGTTCCCGTGATCGCTTTGGATGTGGATGATCAGGCTGCTGCCGAGTTGGCCTTGATAGAGAATGTTCATCGCGAGGACTTGAATCCAATCGAGCGGGCCCGGGGATTGGCTCGTTTGCGGGACACCTTTGGTTTAACTCAGAAGGCTTTGTCCGAGCGGGTTGGGCTTGATCGTTCGTCTGTCGCAAATCTTCTGCGTGTTCTGGATCTGGATGATTTTTCATTGGCGGCGGTTCGTCAGGGGACCCTTTCGCTGGGTCATGCCAAGGCCCTGTTGTCTTTGACTGATCAGGTTGTTCGCAGGGCAACTGCTGCCGCTGCGTTGAATGGTGGGTGGTCCGTTCGGGAGTTGGAGCGACGCGTTCGGTCGCTTTCCCAGGGGGACTCATTGAGTGCGCCCAAGGCAGGGGATGTAAGTCCGATAACTACACGTCAAGCGAATGTCGCTGATCTCGAAAAGCGGCTGACCGAGACTTTGGGGCTTCGTGTTCACATTGTCCTGGGCCGAAAAAAAGGCACCGGAAAAGTGCAGTTGTCATTTGAAACCTTGGAAGAGTTTGATCATCTGACTGAACGACTTGGCCTTAAAAACACGTAAAATGCGTTGAAAGTGCATTCTACTTTCACTTATTTCAGCTAAATAGCATTATCTTGTTTTTACCTTGAGGACTGATTGGGAGACTTTTCTCACCGTCTGGCCAACTGGTAGGGGCCTGGTGTGCCCATTCTTTCTGATTTCATGACCTGCGCTTGATAGGCCTTTTCGAATGGTCGATCACTCCTGGAGTCCACTGCCGCTTCGATCGCCCCATCGATCGAGTGGGGAAGTCTGAATCGACTTCCTTTGCAAGTGGTCGAGGAGACTTCGCCGATGCAGGACATGAATTCATTCGAATCTGAACGAGCAGTTGCTGGCGCAAAGCGTCTTTTTCAGAGGACCCTTTCGATCTGGGCATCTGAATTGCTTGAGTTGGAACGGATCAGTTCTCGCGTTCCAGTCTGGAACACGGCGATACCTCTCTCCGAGGGTGATGGTTGGTCGATGGCCGCCTGATATCGCTGGTGTTTGACAGTCTGTTTCGGGGGCTTTGGCGCTGATCATTGCGTCATAGGAGTCAAGCATGGGTGGTATTTCAGCAGGCGTCGGACTCATCAGCGGTATTGACACCACTGCATTGATCGAGCAATTGCTCGCCGTCGAGTCTCGAATCAAGTTTCCCATACAGGCGAGAATCGCCCGGTTGTCAACGGCAAAATCTGCCTTGCTCGACATCAATTCCCGCCTGCTGAATCTTCAAGGCACTGCCAGTGCCTTTCGTACGAACGATATCTTCAACTCGGTACTCGCGACCTCATCGAATCCCGATGCACTTGGCGTCTCAGCCAGTGGGGGACCTCAACCAGGCTCGTACGCGTTCATCGTGAAACGCCTTGCCTCGAGTTCTCAGTTTCTTTCGCACGGGTTCTCCACTCGTGACAGCACGCCTCTCGGTCTTGAATCCCTTGGAATCGAACTCGGAAACGGGCGCCTCACGCGCGACCAATCGCTTTCGCAGTTGAATGGTGGTGATGGTATTCAACGCGGACGCTTCCAGATCACCGATCGTTCCGGCGGAAGTGCGGAGATCGATCTTTCGGACGCGACATCATTGAACGAGGTTATCGATGCCATCAACGGGGCTTCTGGAATCTCCATCTCCGCATCGATTTCAGGGAACGGATTGTCTCTCGAGGATTTCTCGGGGGGCGGTGGAGCGATCACCGTCGTCGACGGCGCGGGCAACACGACGGCTTCCGATCTCGGTCTTGCCGGCACATCCTCGACGAACACGCTGGCTGGATCGGACATCAATCGACTTGGGATGAACAGCACGCTGTCATCACTGAACGATGGTCGCGGTGTGTTGGTTCGTGACGGGGTCAGTGATTTCACGCTCACCGTCGGCCCCAACGATTTCGACGTCGACCTCGGCCGCGTCGACTCACCGATCACCGGTGAAACCTTGCTTGAAAAACTCAACAACGGTGATGGTGTCGCCATCAACGACGATCCTGAACAAGCTGACTTCACCATCGTCTCTTCCACGGGAGTCTCCGTCACGATCGACCTCGGTAGAGTCCTCGATGATGACGGCCTGACCATCCAGGATGAAGTGGAAACCGTTCAGGACCTCATCGACCGCGTGAACGGTGCGCTGGCTGAAGAGTTCGGTGCGGGTGGTGTCACGCTGACTCTCAACGACGACGCAAACGGGTTCGTGGTCAACGACACACTTGCCGGACCCGATGAACTGATCGTCGAGGGCGAAGGCATCGGTGGTGATTCGACCGCTCAGGATCTTGGAATACTGGGAACCGCAGTGTCCGGCACTCTGCAGGGAGACGTGCTTCGTAACGAAGTCCAGACGGCTCGGGCGACCACGATCGAAGATCTCGCACAACGAGTGAACGACGCCACGGGTGGAAGGGCGTTCGTCAACATCTCCGCCGACGGTCAGGGCATCGAGTTCTCTGCGGGTGGTTTTTCCCTTTCAGTGTCGGAGGGTTCACCGGGCTTCACCGGTGATGCCGCGGACATTCCCACNCGNACNCTTTCCGATCTNGGNTTCACGNTCGACGGNTCNNCATCAACCACCTTGTCCGGNNANAGANTNCTTTCCGGCATGGGNACGNCCNTGNTNTCCGGNTTGAACGGTGGAACCGGNCTTGGAACCGGTGACACCCTNGTNNTGANCGACNCCGNTGGNNANGTGGTGACNGTGACGGGNCTTTCCNCCGCCGANACNGTCTCCGAACTCGTNNAGATGGTTCAGGATCAGATCGCNCAAANCTCGGCTCAGATCGAATTCGGTCTTGATGCNTCCGGNTCGAGTCTNCGTGTCAANNANCTCAACNNNTCGAACANNCAGNCGNTGTCNNTCNGCGGAGANCTTGCATCGTCAACTNGGTCTNGANNCCANCGTGATCGGNNACACGATCACCNGTTCCAANCTNGAGCTTCAGTANGTCACGCAATCGACNCGTCTTNCCGACATGAATTACGGNCGNGGCATCGGNACNGGNTCGTTTCGNTTGACCGACTCNACCGGNGCGACNGCNACGGTNCAGGTNGGAAAGGATGTNGANTCACTCTATGANGTGATGAANCTNATCAACACCCGNGGTCTNGAGATACGAGCNGAGATCAANGAAAACGGGGATGGNCTCGAGCTCATCGACACCACCTNGGAAACNGGTTCGGTCGCGGTNTCNAAGATGAAGGTNGATGANCTNTCGGGAACCGTNGCCAACGGCCTTCGACTTGCNGGTGAGNCGGANACGGTCGGNGGTCGNATCGACGGNACGTATTCGATCAACGTCGATCTTGATCNNACCGACACCATCGACGATCTGATCTCGAAGCTNGAAGACGCGAAGGCGCCCATCTCNGCNACGGTCTTGAACACNGGAGANGGAAACAAGCCATGGTTCCTGAGTCTGACATCCGACATCTCGGGCGCCGCCGGTGATCTGGTGATCAATACCGGTGGTGTGGATCTTGGCCTGGATCAGCTCGTCAAGGGACAGGATGCTCAGGCATTCATCGGATCCGACGATCCCNCAACCGGACTTCTGGTCTCTTCTTCGACGAACGAAATGAGTGGGGTGATCGAGGGTGTTTCTCTCGATCTCATCAAGGCGGGGCCCGAACCGATCACGATCAAGATCGAACGCGATGACGACTCGGTCGTGGCGGCCGTGAAGGCCTTCACCGATGCCTTCAACGAAGCGGTCACGAAGATCGACGAATACGACAGCTACGACTCCGAAAACGAAGTTCGTGGTCCCTTGCTCGGTGATTCCACGGTTGGTGTGGTTCGCAGTCGCCTGTTTTCGACCCTGCAGCAGAAGGCTCAGGATGTCGACGGCCCTTATCAATACCTTTCGCAGGTGGGAATCAGACTCGGCTCTTCGGGTGAGATCGAACTCGACGAAGAAAAGTTCCTCGCCGCCTATCAAAGTGATCCCGTCGGCATGGAATCCCTGTTCAACACCTTCGACTCACAAACGACGACGTCCGAGGTCCTGGGTGATCCGGATTCCGGAATCACCGTTGATGTGAACAGCACCGTCTACGTCTCGCTTGGTTTCGGTGATCTCTTCGACAGACTGATGGAAGACCTCACGGACCCGACGACGGGTACCGTCACCCTCGCTGACGAACGGTTTCAGACTCAGATCGATTCTCAGAACGATCGAATCACGCAGATCGACCAACGGCTCGAGGCGAAGCGCGAGAAACTTCAGCGAGAATTTCTCGCCATGGAGACCGCACTGGCGCAGTTGCAGGGGCAACAGGGTGCGTTGTTGAGCATGGGTGGCAACCTTGGACTGTGACCCGATACCACGAATGTCTCTGGATCGAATGATCCTGAGGAACGGAGTTCTTTAAGGCCATGAATCATCATCAGACCGGCAGCGGTGCCTATGGTCCCAATTCAGGGAAGCGCGCTTCCATTCCAGCGACCGTGCAGAACGGCGGGGGAGGCGGGAGTCAATCGACTCCGAATGCGTACCTGAAGACCAGGGTCATGTCCGCATCACCCGCCGAACTCAGACTGCTTCTGATCGAGGGTGCCATACGGTTCTGTGATCAGGCCAGGTCGGGCATCTCGGAAGGCAACCCTGAAATGATCTTCACCGGCTTCTCCAAGGCCCGTGCGATCATCACCGAGTTGATTTCCGGATTGAACCCCGATGTCGATCCGGAACTCTACGAACGATTGACCGGTCTCTACACCTTCATGTTCACCAGACTCGTCGATGCCTCGAGCGAGAAGTCGGTCGTGATCATCGACGAAGTGATCGAACTGCTCCGCTACGAACGTGAGACCTGGTCCTTGTTGGTTGAAAACCTCGCTGCGGAGAACGCCGAGGCGGCCACACTCGAAAATCTGCCATCGGTACCAGCGAACGGTGCACCGGTGAAGTCCTCGGCTCCCGATCTTCCGAACCTCGCACCAGCTGCAAGGATCTCCACCACGGGCTGACGATGCGGCCGCACATGACGGCCGCTTCATGACCGCGATTTCCAAGAACATGAAAGAAGCGCTTCGTATTTGAGGGTGCATCGGTGGTGTCTGCCGATAAGCTCCTTATCCCGACGCTGTCTTCACCCTGAGGGTTCATGAGCTCACTACTGACACCATTTCTGATCCTCGCCCTTGTGGGTGTCTTCACGTACGCCATCTGGCGGCCGTGGATCTGTTTCACACTGGTGCTGATCTTTCCCGTGATCGAACAGTCGATTCAGTCGTACATCCCGTTCTTCCAGAACCCGTCGAACTTCTCGTTTCTCAATTTCGTGATCGCCGGGCTTGTCGGGATCACGGTACTCGTTCGCTTCATCAGCGCACCCCAGTCCTTTCGATACTTCCTGAACCCGGTCTTCGTTCTGGCACTCCTGCTTCAGGTGTTCAGTTATCTGAGCCTTGCATGGACACCGGACTACGACAATGGTTTCGCACTTTCTCTGGCGAACTATCCCTACGCGATTCTCTACATCATCTTCACGCCCTTGTTGCTTTCCTCGCTCGATGACTTCAAGCGGGTTCGACTCCCAATCACGTTGATCGGAAGCATCGCTCTGATTTTCTTCTTCTTCGGACCAACCGTTCGTCTCATGGGCACGCGACTGGTCAGTTACATCACGACCGGTGAAAGTTCCAATCCTCTGATTCTTGCTCGTGTCGGAGTCATGGTGCTTCTGACCTCGCTCCTCACCAGAACCGAGGGTCTGGCCAAATGGGTCGCCCCCGCCTTGCTCGTTGCGGGTCTCTTCGGTTTGGGAATGGCGATTCTTTCAGGGTCCCGAGGGCAGGTCATCATTGGTGTCCTCGTCGTTGGAATGCTGTATCCATTCGCGCGAGAGATCAAGAATTTGAAGAATTTCTTCTCCCTCTTTCTCGGTCTCTTTCTGTTGTTCGGTTTGATCTACGTCACGGTCGGTCTCTTCATCACCGGCGACAACATGGACCGGTGGTCCGGTGAGAGCATCACTGGCGGTGCACTTGGTCGCTTCCAGCTTGTTGGGGAGACCATTGAACCCTGGCTGAAATCTCCAGGGTCATGGCTGTTTGGAAATGGCGCTGGGGCGTTTTCCATGCTTGGGTTAACCGATAAGTATCCCCACAACCAACCAGTCGAAGTCCTCACGGAACTCGGCCTGGTCGGCTTCGCGATCTACCTTGGAATCCTTTTCTTCTCGGTGAAATACTCGGTGGAACTCTTCAGGATTTCAAGAGGATCCGTCGACCACCGTTCTTCCGCAACCATCCTGATCGGTATCGCGCTTTTCGGTTTTCTTCTGACCCTCAAGCAGGGCAGCGTCCACAACTCCGGTCTCGACATGATGGCGTTCATCGTCATTGCACGCCTCGCCCTCTTCGAACGAAACTCCCTCGTTCATTCGGAAGGTGATTACCAAGACGAAGATGATGACGAAGAAGGCTACGCGGATGAAGGCGATGAAGAGGACGAAGCCTCCTTCTCCTACTGATCGTGACCGACGGTGTCTGGCATCTCGTGTCCCGCATCTCTCAGCGTCTTCTCTCGTCGTGCCAGCTCCAGATCGTGTTCGACCATCATCGCGGCAAGTTCTTCTACCGTGGTCTTCGGCTCCCAGCCAAGCTTCTCACGGGTCTTGCTGGGTTCACCGAGCAGCTGTTCCACTTCGGCGGGTCTGAAGTAGCGGGGGTCGATCTCGATGAAGTCCGCCGGGTCGAGTCCCACGTGTTCGAATGCGAGCCGGCAGAATTCCTTGACGGCGATCATCTTGCCCGTGGCCACCACGTAGTCGTCACCTGATTCCTGTTGGAGCATCAACCACATCGCTTCGACGTAGTCGCCGGCGAATCCCCAGTCACGTTGCGCGTCCAGGTTGCCAAGATAGAGTTTGTCCTGCATTCCCAACTTGATGCGGCCCACTGCGCGTGTGATCTTTCTGGTCACGAACGTCTCGCCGCGTCTCGGGCTCTCATGGTTGAAGAGAATTCCGCAGCTCGCGTGCATGTCATAGCTTTCCCGATAGTTGATGGTCAGCCAGTGACTGAAGACCTTCGCGCAGCCGTAGGGCGAACGAGGGTAGAAGGGGGTCTTCTCGGTCTGGGGGATTTCCTGAACGAGACCGAACATCTCNGATGAACTCGCCTGATAGAAACGAATCTGCTTCCCGAGGATCTGCTGGCCATCACGGACCGCCTCGAGAATCTTGGTGGTGCCGAGTCCGACGATGTCGGTGGTATCGATCGGTTGATCGAAGCTGACCCTGACGTGACTCTGTGCGCCGAGGTTGTAGACCTCGTCGGGCTTGGTCTCTCGCACCAGCGAGGCCAGTCTCAGGCCATCGGTGAGGTCACCGTAATGGAGATGCAGCTTGGCACTTTCAAGGTGNGGGTCCTGNTAGATGTGATCCAGTCGNCTNGTATTGAAGGTNGANGCNCTTCNGATGATTCCGTGNACTTCATATCCCTTTGAGAGNAGNAGCTCTGCAAGATAGGAACCGTCCTGTCCGGTGATTCCCGTGATCAATGCCTTTTTCATGAATGCACTCTCTTCGTATCGCTGACTGTATTGGCTGGCCATCCGGGGCCCCATGGGGTGTCCATCGGCAGAATCGTGCCCGAATCTGACGACAGAAGCGGAAAAGTGATTGTAGGGCTCAACTCGTCCCGAACACTCGCCACGCTCACTTCAGGGTCCGCGCAATGAGAAAACTTGCAAGCATTTAATTAAGACTAATGTTTCCAGTGACTTAGCGTCTCAGGAGTCGGCTCGGCGCAACCGTGCCAAAGATTTTTCGAAGCTCCTGATAGAGATCCTTGTTCGCCAGACGGATGATTGCCACGTACAGGCCGAGACTGACCAGAATCAGGGACGGCACGGTCAGGATCATGTTGAACCATGTCTTGTCCACCCAGAAGCTGATGGCGGCGACTCCCATCAATGGCATGCTGCCGAGAACCGGCAGTATGTAGATGCCAATGAGCTGCCGCAAGCCCACTTGGTCGCGAAGGCAGATCTTGAAGCCGACGAAGGTCGAGATCGATCCGAGGACGCAGGTGGCGAAAGCGAAGCTGAGTGCTCCGTATTGTGAACCGATGACGGCCGCCAGAGACAGATTCACGACCGAATACGCAGATTGCCAGATCAACCATTCCCTGTATCGACCTGAGCCTTTCAGCAGCGAGCCGCTGATCATCACACCCGAACTGAATGAGCGTTCCACCAGCAGCACCAGCAGAATCGGAACCGAGAAGCTCCACCGCTCTCCGAAGACGACCGGCACCATGATCGGGGCGATTCCAGCGATCGAATAAAAGAGCGGTACCCCGACGCCGGCGGAGGTTCGCGTGGTTCTGAGGAATGCGGCCGCCAGACGCCTGGGTTCATTCTGCAGCGTGCTGAAGATCGGTGTCAGCACGCCATTGGTCAATCCGTACATGATCTGGACGAATTGACTGGCCTGCGTGCTCGCCCAGACGTAGAAACCGATTTCGCTCGTTGAGAGAAAGAGGCTCATGATCAGGATGGGTGCCTGAAGACCGACCGAGTGCACCCATTGTGCACTCCAGAGAAGGATCGAATCCGACGCGATCCGTTTCATGGGTTCCCGCTCCGCGGGGGCGCAGACCTGGAGAGGTCTGACCAGAAAGTACGAGATGATGGCTTGGAGGATCGGCGGAACAAGAATCGTCATCAGAAGCGCGACTGGTGATCCCGTCATCGCGGCGATGACGATCGCCACCANCTGGCCAACCANGGAACTGCTGAANCTNATGANGGCNAGNGANCCGAACATCATCTCCTTGCGCAACCANGCCCGGAATGGCAGTCCGATGGCTTCGAANAGGAGTCGCAGGGTCAGCAAGCACAGCANGATCATCAGTGGAATGGAGACATAGGACATTCCAAAGNTGTCCAGAATCGAACCCGACGTCGTTGAATGCGTGGTGATGGTGATCGNNCGATCTGAACGNGATCGGATCACCAGATGNCCTNCATCGTCATCGAACGTCACGCGAANGTCCGAATCACCCGTCTTCTTCGCGATCTCANCNTGCAGCATCTCGCCGTAGTCGNNGATCGTCGTTTCCGGTGGGAGATTTGGAAGCANCACTTCGAANGTCGAATCGTCGATTTCGAGNTCGATCGAGGCCNGCGTCTGATCGAACANTTCGTTGATCGGTGGNNTCGAATCGATCGAACCGATCGGACTCGAACTCGTGACCGCAACGGNACCNTCCNTGCNNATGGGTTNNGCGTCTCATCNNCGNCAGCCATGGGCTCAATGCAATGATGACGATCGATGCCGTGATCGCTCCGAAGAGTGCGAGTCTTCGGATGTTCGTGACGGCGTTCGCGAAGTGTGCCCCCCTTTGGACCAACAGGTCGCCCATGGCAAGTGGACTGACGAATCCCACGATCGCGATCAAGCTCACTGCGATTCCGAGCAGACCGAAGTCCGAGGGAAACAGAAGCCTCGCAAGGACGATCTGCGCTCCCAGTCCGGTGACTTTCGCCGCGATTGACTGGCCGATGCTCCAGGTCGAACCTCGAACGGCACGCTTGAGGTAGCTGTTCGAGTCCGGGCTTCCTCCAGAAGAGTCGTCGTTGGTGCCTGAAGGATCGTCTGCCATGAATTCAATCTAACAACAGCGGAATGCTCGTGCCGTGGGGTGACGATAACCCCGCTTCCATTTTTTCTTTTTCCTTGATTCCAGGTGGCCGGCGAAGAATGTTGAGATCAAACTGATTGGAACGATAGAAAGATGACGGATCCGCACGTGTCCACGTACCGTCGTCTCAGAACCATTCGACTTCACACACCCATTGGCGCAGACCCTCTTGAACGATTCCGACCAGATCACCACCTTCTCAGGACGAGTCGCCATTCAGGACCTCGTCCTGCCGCTGTATCGCAAGACGATCTACGAGCGACTCGAGCAACGTCTCGATGGCGGTCTCGGAATCTTCACCGGGGTCTCTCCCAACACGCATGGCGTCGTCGTCTCCGACGAGCTTGCGGTGACCGAGAACACGACCGTTCCAAACCGTCATTTTCTCGGTGGTCCGCTTGAAGTGATCTGGCAGTCCGGTTTCACCGAGTGGTTGAAGGACTTTCGTCCCGATGTGGCGATCGTGTCCGGCAACGCACGCCTCTTCTCGACCAAGGGCGGCGTGCGCTGGTTGAAGTCCCAGGGCATTCCGGTCGTCGGTTGGGGACTCGGAACGTTGATGATGGGTCCGCACCTTCGTGGGATGCGCACCGCGATGCGCAAACGACTGCTTCATACCTTCGATGGTCTGATCGCCTACAGCTCCAAGGCCAAGGAACAGTACATCGAACTCGGGGTCGATCCCGACCGAATCTCGATCGCCTACAACGCGATCGCACCTCGACCGGATCATCCCGCACCCGATCGCCCGTTCGACTTCGAGGGCGGTGCTCGTCTTCTTTTCGTGGGTCGGTTGTATCCCGGAAAGAGGCTCGACCTCCTGTTCGATGCCGTGGCCGCCCTTGGCGAACGCTTCACTGCATCGATCGACATCGTGGGTGACGGTCCCGGGCTCGAGGCGACCCGTGCACTTGCCGAAGAACGTCTCCCCGGAAGAGTCACCTTTCATGGTGCGCTCTACGGCGAAGCGCTCGATGCCGCGTTCCGCGCCGCCGATCTCTTCATTCTTCCCGGCATGGGAGGGCTTGCGATCCAGGAAGCGATGTCCTGGGGCCTGCCGATCATCGCCGCCGAGGGTGACGGGACCCAGTTCGATCTGGTTCGAGACGGCAACGGCTGGTTGATGGAGCCCGGAAGTGCCGGGTCTCTGCAAGGTATTCTCGAGCAGGCATTGTCCGATTGCCCCGCACTGCGTTTGATGGGCATCGAGAGCCATCGGATCGTGTGCGATGAACTGAATCTCGACCGCATGATCGATGCGATGGTCACGGCCGTCGCTGACGCTTCTCGGCGGTTCGGCCGGCCAGCGTCTCGATAACGTCGCTCCCTCTTCCTTATTCTTTCTCCGCGGACTGAAACGCCGATGGTAGGGTGACTGAAGAGGAGGTCCGTCTTGGATTTGAATCAGAAAAGAGTCGTCGTGACCGGTGGTGCCGGATTTCTCGGCCATTTCGTGCTCAAGGCCCTTGAGAAGCGGGGTGTCGGTGATGTCTTCGTACCGCGCAGTCGTGACTACGACCTCACCACCGAAGATGGTGCTTCGCGGCTCTACGTCGACGCACGTCCCGATGTCGTCATCCACCTGGCCGCCGAAGTGGGGGGGATCGGTGCGAATCTCGACAACCCCGGTCGGTACTTCTTCGCGAACATGGCGATGTCCCTGCACCTGATCGAACAAGCGCGTGTGCACGGCATCGAGAAGTTCGTCCAGACGGGCACGATCTGTGCCTATCCCTGTCACACGCCGGTTCCCTTCGCGGAGGAAAATCTCTGGGAGGGCTACCCGGAACCGACGAATGCTCCGTACGGAATCGCCAAGAAGGCCGCGATGGTGATGCTCGACGGCTATCGCCGTCAGTACGCCTTGAACAGTGCCTACCTTCTTCCGGTGAACCTCTACGGTCCGCGCGACAATTTCGACCTGCATTCCTCGCATGTCGTTCCCGCACTCATCCGGAAATGCATCACGGCCAGGGATTCTGGTGCCGATCACATCGAGTGCTGGGGGACCGGCTCCGCCAGTCGGGAGTTCCTCTACGTGGATGATGCCGCCGAGGGCATCATTCGGGCCACCGAAGTGATGGACGACCCCACCCCGATCAATCTGGGCACCTGCAGCGAGATCACGATCAAGGATCTGGTCGAATTGATCGCTCGTCTGACCCGTTTCGAAGGTGAGATCCGTTGGGATGCGACCAAGCCTGACGGCCAGCCAAGGCGGTGTCTGGACACCCAACGAGCCAGGAAGCTTCTTGATTGGGAGGCACAAGTCGGTTTCGAAGAGGGACTTGGGCATACCATCGAGTGGTTCGAGGCCAATCAGGACTCGATTGACTGACCAATCCGGCCGATAGCGAGAAGACGGAATTCTGTCCCCCCGGAAATGTACTGAGAGAATCATGACGGTGAACGGCACATTTGAACGCGTCTGCGTGCTTGGACTCGGCTACATCGGACTTCCGACGTCCGCCGCCCTGGCCGCTCGTGGATTCACCATCCATGGCGTGGAGGTCAACCCCGAGGTCGTGGAAACGATCAACGCCGGGCGGACCCACATCGTCGAACCGGAACTCGATCTTCTGGTCCGAGCCGCGGTCGAATCCGGTCGGCTGACCGCCCATGCCGAGCCCGCCCGAGCCGATGTCTTCATGATCTGCGTGCCGACTCCGATCAACGAAGACAAGACCGCGAACCTCGACTACGTGTGGTCGGCGACTCGTCAGCTGGCCGGGCACCTTGAAAAGGGCAATCTCGTGCTCCTTGAATCGACGAGTCCCGCCTGCACCACCGAACGTGTCGCGGAAATCATCAAGGAAGAGACCGGATTCACGGCCGGCGACATCTTCGTCGCGCATGCCCCCGAACGTGTTCTCCCCGGACGCATCCTTCGCGAAGTGATCGAGAACGACCGGATCGTCGGCGGCATCGACGAGGCGAGCACCGAAGCCGCAGCGACCTTCTACGAGAAGTTCGTCTCGGGTCGGATCCTGCAAACGACGTCGCGCACCGCGGAACTCGCGAAGCTCGTCGAAAACAGTTTTCGCGACGTCAACATCGCATTCGCAAACGAACTGTCGATCATCTGCGACCAGCTCGAGATTGATGTGTGGGAACTGATCGGCCTCGCCAATCGTCATCCTCGCGTCGACATTCTCACACCCGGACCCGGGGTGGGTGGACACTGTCTCGCCGTGGACCCCTGGTTCATCGTCGAGCTCGCACCGGACAAGGCGCAGGTCATTCGAACCGCTCGCGAAGTCAACGAAGCCAAACCGCACTGGGTGGTCGATCGTGTCGTGCGCAAGGCGGAGCGTTTCAAGTCACCCAGCATCGCGTGTCTCGGACTGTCCTACAAACCGGATGTCGACGACCTTCGTGAATCACCCGCACTCGAGATCGCTCGAATGCTGGGCGCTTCGGGAGTCGGTGACGTGTGGGCCGTCGATCCTTTCGTGTCGGAGGCGCCGGAAGGTGTCACCCTTCGCTCTCTTGAAGAGGGCGTCGATGCGGCCGACATCGTGGTGATTCTCGTCGGACATCGAGCCTTTCAGAGAATGCCCCGTCAATGGTTGCGTGAAAAGGTCGTCTTCGACGTCTGCGGACTCTTTCGTTCTCACCAGGTAGATTGATCAGTCTTTCGGGGACACTCATGCACCGTGTTGCAGTCATCATCGGAACCAGGCCCGAAGGCATCAAGATGGCCGCCGTCTGCCGGGCGTTGCAGAACGCTCCAGACATGGAACCCGTACTGGTGTCGACCGGACAACATCGTGAGATGCTCGCTCAAGTCCTCGATGTCTTCGGTCTCGAAGCCGATGTGGAACTGGATCTCATGCGCGGCAACCAGTCGCTTGCCGGGCTCACCGCTCGGTTGTTCGAGTCACTCGACGGCATGCTTGAAGACGTCAAGCCGGACATGGTTCTCGTTCAGGGTGACACCACCTCGGTGATGTGTGGTGCGATTGCATCCTTTTACAGNGGCATACCCGTGGGTCATGTCGAAGCCGGACTGCGAACCGGAGACATGAGCGCGCCTTTTCCGGAAGAAGCGAACCGTGTTCTGGCCAGTCGCGTCACCTCCCTGCATTTCGCGCCGACCGGTGGAGCTCGTGACAATCTGCTTCAGGAGCGGGTCGCCGAAGATCGAATCCACGTGACGGGGAACACCGTGATCGATTCTCTCTTTCTGGAAGTCGATCGACAGAAGACTGATGATGCCCTCAGATCGGACATCGACGCCCGTCTTGGAGAACTGCTCCCGAGCGAGATCGTTCATGGCGAACATCCCTACGTGTTGATCACCGGGCATCGGCGGGAGAACTTCGGTGATGGTTTCGAATCCATCTGCACCGCGCTTCTCGCGCTCGCCCGTCGATTTCCGGATCATGGCTTCGTCTATCCGGTCCATCTCAATCCGAACGTGCGCAGCATCGTCCATGAACGTCTCTCGGATCAGCAGAACATTCATCTGCTCCCTCCGGTCGATTATCGATTGTTCGTGGCATTGATGTCCGGCTCACGTCTTCTGCTCACCGATTCCGGTGGCGTGCAGGAGGAGGCACCGAGTCTCGGCAAGCCGGTGCTCGTGATGCGTGAGACCACCGAGCGTCCGGAGGGAATCGACGCCGGCACGGTCAGACTGGTCGGCACCGATGCCGGTCTGATCGAATCCGAAGTCGCACGACTGCTCGAGGATCACGCCGCGTACGAAGCGATGGCACATCTGGAAAATCCATACGGAGATGGCAAAGCCGCCCAACGGATCGTCGATGGTGTTCGTGGTTGGTTCAAGTGAGAGGATCGCCACTCTTCATTATCGGACAGGTTTCCCGAGGGGATTCCTCTTCTTGTTCTTCATGTCCCTGCCCTTCGTCGCCGATACGGTTGAAGCAATCCACTCCCGTTCTCGGTGTTCGAGACGCCCCTGCGAGGTGACCGTTTGATCGATGTCCTGATCATCACGAAGAATGAAGAAGCCAACATCGGGTTCTGTCTCGAGGCGCTTGCCGGATGGACCAACAGGATCTTCGTCGTGGACAGTGGGTCCACCGATCGAACCAGGGAGATCGCCGAATCCCACGGTGCCGAGTTCATTCATCATGACTGGCCCGGTTTCGCCAAACAGAAGAATTGGGCGCTCGACACACTGGAATTAGAATCACCCTGGACCCTGATCGTCGATGCCGACGAGGTCATCACTCCTGAACTACGCTCCGTGCTCGAGGGGATCGCCACCGCGCCCGTGAGTCAGGAAACCAAGACCGGGTATTTCATCAATCGCCTGACGTTCTTCCTCGGCAGGCCGATTCGTCATTGCGGATATTTCCCGAACTACCACCTCCGCTTCTTCAAGACCGGATCAGGCCGTTACGAAGAACGGGAAGTGCACGAACACATCATTCTCAAGGGACCGGTCGGTCGTATCACGACACCCATGCTTCATGACGATCGTCGTGGTCTCGAGCACTACATCGCGAAGCACAACCGTTACTCCACGCTTGAGTCGCAAGCTCTTCAGCGCGAGATCAACTCCCAGAAG
>NYVB01000132.1 GCA_002684315.1 Planctomycetaceae bacterium
CCACCATGAGCGTTGTTGAGTTGTTCGAGTTCGATGCTCATCACGACGTTTCCATTCGAAGTGAAGGCACTGTAGGGCGTGGACGCGATCCGGGGAAACCCGAGTCAGGCTGCCGCTTCCCCGGAAAGGCGTGCCTGGGCGCTCTGGGCCGTTTCTCGGACCTGTGAGGCACTGACGGGAACCTTGATATTGGAGCCACAGCCTCGGCAGCGGACCACTTCACCACGTGCCATCGCAGGCACTGCGAGCAGTCTCTGGCAGGCCAGATTGGGACAGATGATCCTGATCGAGTCGGTGTCGAGTGGTGTCATGAAGAACTCCTTCGCCGTGGGGGTTGAGCGGAAATCAAGCGCCTGAGCGGTCGATCCACGACTTTGGCATCGGCCGTTTGAACGAGCGTCTTGAGCGCGGACATGGAGGTTTGGTTGGGTTTCGACTCATGATCGGGATGGGCCGATATAATCCGATCTGAAGAGGCCTGCGAATCATTCGGGGCCGGTCCAAACGACCCGACAGGAGTCCGCCCAGATGGCGACAGCTGAAAACCGTTCTGAGACACTGCCACGAAACACCGCGGTCGTCGGACTTCAGTGGGGTGACGAAGGCAAGGGCAAGATCGTCGATCTTCTGACCGCCAGACATGACGTGGTGGTCCGGTACAACGGAGGTGCCAACGCCGGACACACCGTGGTCGTCGGCGATTCCAAATATGCACTGCATCTGATTCCCTCGGGAATCCTGTATCCCGACATCGAGTGCGTCATCGGAAACGGCGTGGTCGTCGATCCGATGAAACTGATCGAGGAGATCGACTCGATTCAAAGTCGGGGGATCGATGCGCAATCTCGCATCCACATCTCCGATCGAAGCCACCTCGTGCTCGAGCATCACAAGATGCTTGATGGCGCACTGGAGGAATTGCTTTCAAAGAATGCGGGTGACACTTCCATCGGGACCACTCGCAGAGGAATCGGCCCGGCCTATGCGGACAAGGTCCTTCGATCTCCCGCGATCAGAACGGGTGACCTCCTGCTCGGCGAGGACGTGCTGCTGGAGAAGATCCGGTTTTCCGCCGACATCCATGCCCGACAACTGGACGCCTTCGGATTTTCCGAGCGCCCGGATCCCGCACGAATCTTCGAGGAATGTCTGCGCTCGAGAGACAGACTCGGCGAGAACATCACCGACACCACCTACCTGCTCAATGATGCGGTCAAGGCGGAGAAACGCATACTCTTCGAGGGTGCGAATGCCTGCCTGCTCGATGTCGATCACGGAACCTACCCGTTCGTCACGAGTTCGAACTGCTCCACCCTGGGCATCCCCACCGGAACCGGACTCCCCCCGAAGGCGGTCGAGCACGTGGTGGGAATCATGAAGGCCTATTCGACCCGCGTCGGCGCGGGCCCTTTCCCGACGGAACTCTCCGATGCCGTCGGCGACAAGATCCGAAAGAGTGGAAACGAATACGGCACCACGACGGGACGCCCCCGCCGATGCGGCTGGCTCGACCTCGTGGCCGTCAAGTACACGTCGATGCTCTGCGGTGTCGATGAAATCGCCTGCATGCTCCTGGACGTCCTCTGGGATTTCGATGAAGTGAGGATCTGCACCGCCTACCGTCTCGCCGATGGCACGATCACCGATCGTTTCATTCCGGATGCCGGTCGACTTGAAGGAGTCGAGCCGGTCTATGAAACGCTGCCCGGATGGACGGGCCCGCTCGACGTCGAGGGCGCTCGGGAGGATCTTCCCGAAAACGCACGAAACTACCTGTCATTCATCGAATCTTTCCTCGAGGTCCCCATCAGACTGGTGAGTGTCGGACCGGAACGAACTCAGACGCTCGTCGCTTCGATCTGACACATGACACCTGATGACCTTTCGCGCCTGGAGACGCCCGACATGAGTGGAAACACGCCCAGCGAACCGCTCGCACCCCGCTCATCGTGGCCGAAGCATGTCGCCGTCATCATGGATGGAAACGGTCGCTGGGCCGAGGAACGTGGCGAGTCCCGAATCCTCGGCCATCGCCAGGGTGCCGAAAGCGTTCGACGCATCGTGGAACATGGTCGCCGCCTCGGACTCGAAGCCGTGACTCTGTATTCGTTCTCAAGTGAGAATTGGAAGCGCCCCAAACCGGAGGTCGACGCTCTCATGACGCTGTGCGCGGAACATCTCGTGCAGGAACGCCCGACTCTCTTGAAAAACGACGTCAGACTGAGGCGTATCGGTCGAGACGACAACATGCCCGAGCATGTCCTGGAAGAGATCGCACGAACCGAGGAAGCCACCGCCCATTGCACCGGGATGACGCTCGTTCTGGCGATCAACTACGGCTCGAGGGCGGAAATCACCGACGCGTGCAGAAGCCTGTGCCAGGACGTGAAGACTGGAACCCTCGAACCGGATTCGATCACCGAGGAGCATCTTGCCGGCCGCCTCTATACCGCAGGCCTCCCCGACCCGGATCTTCTGATCAGGACCGCGGGTGAACGACGCATCTCGAACTACCTGCTCTGGCAGATTTCGTATGCGGAAATTCACATTTCGGACGTGAACTGGCCGGACTTCGATGAGGGGTGCCTCAATCGGGCGATCGACGACTACGCGAGCAGAACCCGTCGCTTCGGGGCTGTTCCCGAGAAGAGCTCTGAATCCTGAAAAAAACAGGCCTCAGAATGCTCGAAAAAAAGCTTTTCTGAGTGAATCATGCAGGCATCTCACGTGGTTATCGTATCTTATTGAGAGAACACGACTTGGTCCAGGGGCGCTAGAATGCACCTTCGGACGAAGAGAGGCCTCTCGAAGGGACTCGACGGGCGATTCAGACCACGAGGTCACACGTACAGTCTGCATCACGGGGGAACCCCCGGGGCGTGGTGTACGTAGAAATGCAGGACGCAGCAACAAGGAGCAGGTCTTGGTCAACACGAAAGAACGACGTCACCGAAATGGGTCCGCCCTGCCTCGACGGCTGTCATTGATGTCCCTGCTGGTTCTGATCTGTGCCGTGGCCCAGTCAAGCNTGCTGGTCACGCAAGTCCACGCACAGTGTGATTGCGTGAACACATTCGACTTCGATCCTGATCTCGAAATCCCCTGCCTTCCGGACACCGATTCGCCGGGGTTGGATGAGTTCCTTCTCATCGGCGGTGACATCGCCGGAAACAAGGCCCCCATCACCGGCTTTCCTCTGCCCGATGGCCTCATCAACGAACTCGACCTGATTCGCCTGATCGACCTCGCCTATCGGGGCGTCTACGAGACCTGTGCGGACGTCGATCGCAACGGCGTTCTGACGCTGACTCCGATCACGATCGGCGGAGTGGACTACCCNGGCGACCTTCGAGTCCTCAGCGCCGCGGTCTACCAGGATCTGATCTGTCAGCCTGACTGTGAGGCCATCAAGGAAGGCGATCCGGACTTCCCTTGCGACATTGCCCACAGTGGCAGAGGATGCAACGACCCCATCTGCTGTTCGCTGACCTGCGAACTGGAGCCCTTCTGCTGCGAGGTCCAGTGGGACGCCTTCTGCGCGGAAACNGCCAGCGAAATCGCCTGCGCCGACTATTCCGGTGACTGCCTGNTGGCCAACGGAACACCCAGCTGCCTGAATGATGACTGCGCTCAAGCCGTCTGCCTCTTCGATCCCCAGGGCGACAACTCGTTCCCGTTCGAAGACTGCTGCGAAATGGAATGGGACGTCACNTGTGTGGAGATCGCCGGCGAAGTCTGCCTTCAGATCTTCTGCGAACAGGAAGACAATCTCTTGGGTTGTCCCTATGACAATTGTGGCGATCCGCTCAGTGGCCGCTGCGACGTCCAGAACAACNCACCGGGCTGCCGNGACGGTGCCTGTTGTGCCCTGGTCTGTCTGGTGGACCCCTTCTGCTGCAACAACAGCTGGGACCAGGGCTGTGCNCAAGCCGCCGCCGAATCCTGCCCGCTCTACGACCCCTGTGATACCGGCATCGAAGATCCCGATGACATCGATCTCTGCGGGTTTCCGAATACCGCCGATTGCTTCTCGGCGAACTCGGGTGCGGGCTGCGGAGACTTCGCCTGCTGCAGCACCGTCTGTGAAATCGATNCCTTCTGTTGCAGCGTGCGTTGGGACACCACCTGCTCCCTGTACGCCGANCAGTTCTGCACCATCTCTCCCGGATGCGGCAATCCCTTCTCTGCCACCTGTTTCCAGACCAGTGNNCCCGAGGGCGGTGGCCCTGCCACTCAATTCGGCTGCAACAACACCAATTGCTGCAACATCGTCTGCCAACTCCAGGAAGGCATCGACCTCGGATGCTGCTCGGACGAAGTCGACGCTGCAGGAAANCTGATCCAGGGCTGGACCCAGGCCTGTGCCGACCTCGCGGAGCTGTATTGCACCGGCTGCGGTGACATCACCGCGGGCAGTTGTTACAGCGAGAACAACACCTCTCCCAGCTGCAACAACACGGAATGCTGCGAAGCGGTCTGCATGATGTTCGACCCCTTCTGCTGCGATGAGATCTGGGATTCACTCTGCGTGGATTACGCAGTCAGGACATGCGGCCTGCCATCGGACATCTGTGGTGACGCAGATGGCAACACCAGAAACTGCCTCGTCCCGGGGATCACCCGTGGTTGTGCGGACTCGAGCTGCTGCGAGACCATCTGCCTCGAATTCGACACCTACTGTTGCGAAGTGAGCTGGGACGCGATCTGCGTCACCACTGCCTTGAACCTGACCGAGTGCAACCAGCCCGGCGTCACGCCCGACACCGGCAACTGCCTTGCCGGAAACGGAACCCCGGGGTGCAACGTGCCCGCGTGCGCTTCCGCGGTCTGCTCGATCGCCGGCTTCGAGTACTGCTGCACCAAGGGCTGGGATGATGACTGCGCGGAACTCGCGCTTGATATCTGCTTCGACCTCACCGTCTGCCCCGGTGAAGGTGCCTGCACCGTGCCGAACGGATCGCCCGGCTGTGAAGACCCCTACTGCTGCAACATCGTCTGCAACTTCGACCCGACATGCTGCGACCTCGAATGGACTCAGACGTGTGCCACGCTCGCGAGTGAATTCTGCGACGGAACGACCAACCCGGTCTGTCCCTGCAGCGGGGACTGCTTCTCCAACCACGAGAATCCCGGCTGCGAACTTGAATCGTGCTGCCAGGCGGTCTGTGTCCTTGACTCGGACCTCGATGGCAAACCCGACTACGCGGACTGCTGCGAGATCGAATGGGACAGCACGTGTGTCAACATCGCCAACGTCATCTGCAAGGCGGGTTCCGGCTGCGGTGACTTCAGTGCAGGCAGCTGCCTGAGACCGAAGGACACCCCGAACTGTTCCGATCCGGCCTGCTGTGCGGCAGTGTGTCAGATCGATCCGTTCTGCTGCAGCAACCGTTGGGATGGCACCTGTGCTCTTCTNGCCGAAGAGCGTTGTCGCTCAGGTTGCGGAGTCCCCACCGCCGGCAGTTGCTTCGTCGCGAAGGTCAGCCCGGGATGCAGTGAAGGCGAATGCTGTGCCGCGATCTGCGAAATCGACCCCTTCTGCTGTCAGTCCTCCTGGGATTCGAATTGCAGCGCCATGGCACTCACTGAATGTGATGCGCCCGAATGCGGTGATTACAAGACCGGATCGTGCTGCGAAACCAATGAGACCCCCAACTGCAATGATGCAGCCTGTTGTGGAGCCGTCTGCAACGAAGACCCCTTCTGCTGCGACGAAGGTGCCTGGGATGAGCTCTGCGTCTTCCTTGCCCGACAGAACCCTCAGTGCCCCAACTGTGAATTCGAATGCGGCGATCCCTGCGCAGGCGAATGCTGCAGTCCCAACGGGACACCCGGGTGCAATGATTCCGCCTGTTGTGAAGCGGTCTGCCTGCTTGATGCGTTCTGCTGTTCCAATGATTGGGACATCTACTGTGCCACACAGGCCCAGACGACCTGCAACTACAACGGTGAAAACGGCACCAATCCTCANCTCGACGCCTGCCCCGCCGCGAAATGTGGTGACCCGGGCACCGGGACCTGCTGCTTCGCCAACGGCACCGCCGGGTGCGACAATGAGTCGTGCTGCACGGCGATCGGCGCGATCGATCCCTACTGCTCCGACCAGCTCTGGGATGACGTCTGTGCAGAACTGGCCAGNGACAATCCGGCGTGTGACTGTGAACCCGCCTCCACCTGTGGTGATCCCGCCGCAGGCGACTGTTGCGAAGTCAACAAGACGGCTTACTGTGATGATCAGGACTGCTGCAACACCGTGTGTCTCATCGACCCGCTGTGCTGCTCGATCGCCTGGGATGCCGACTGCGTGGTCTTCGCCGAGCTCTACTGCCTCGAGTGCACACCGGGATTCGCACCACCCAGTGGCTGGATCTCGGTCCCTGCGGACTTCTATCCTGCGAGCAAGGCCTCACCCAAGAAGATCGCCAAGATGAAGCTNAACACCAAGCAGGACGGTCTCTCAAAGCAGAACACGAAGACACCGGCCGCCAAGTTCAAACCCTGAACCGGCCAGCTCGACTTGAAACCAGACAGAACAACCCACCCCCCGCAGACGCGGGGGGTGGGTCTTTCACAGGCATGACGGATCATCGGGAGAGTGCTGCACCACACTCAATCCTGCCATTCTGCGAGGAGCAACGCCAGATCCTGGCCGTCAGTGGCACCGTCACCGGTGATGTCGCCAGCGTGCGACCCCCACAAGGAAAGAAGCACTGCCAGGTCGGGGCCATTGACGAGCCCGTCACCATTCAAGTCCGATGGAGTGCCTGACTCGATGACCTCGCCCTCGAGACAGTCGATGAACAACTGTCCGCCACCAACCAGAAGGTTCTGAAGCACACCGTCGAACTCGAGACGTGTGCACTCATTGAGACCGCCACCACTTGCGACATGAACGGTCACACCACCGATGGTGGCTCCATCGATCTCGTGAAAGACATCGAAGATTCGCAGCTCACCATTGATGCCGAGATTGAGGACGCCACCGTGATCAGCNACCGTGATCGAGACCTTCTGCATGGGACCGACGGTGTCGGCGAATCGGTGATCGACACTGCATGCTCTGAGCGCAAGCTCGTTTCCACTGCCGCAAGCGAACATTGAAGGCTGGGCGAATGCGGAACCTTCGGTGAATTCGACACCGTCATTCAACGCCTGGTAGCCGATGGTGCATCCGACCCCGCCGGTCGTGAAGTCATCCGAAGGAACGAATTCGATCGCCGGCATCAGGGGCAATTCATCGTAGGTGAGACAAGGGCCGGTTCCCGGGTTTCCCGAACCTTCCGAAACCCATTCGATGCAGTCGATCGCGGTTTCTTCGCCACCAAGTCGCAAGGTGTCGACATGACCGGCGATCTCGAGCACGTCGCAGCCACCCGAGCTCGATCCAGTCGGGACCGTGATGGCACATCCACCGATGGTGGCACCGTCGTAATCCTGCCAGTCTGCGGCCCAGTAACCGGAACCGTTGATGAAGAGATTCACGCCGGGGCCGTAATCACCGACCCTCACCGTCATGTCGTTGACGCCACCCATGGATGTGAAATCATGATCGATGGTCGATGAGTAGGTGCGCGCCTCATTGTCTTCACCACAGGACCACACGGCATTCCGAATCGCGGCGTCACCGGAAAACGGCGAGCCGATCGAGTTCACATATGAAGTCACGGTGCAGGGAATTCCAAGCGTGCTGAAGACATCGCCTGGAGCGTACCCCGTTCCGNTGGCGAGATCGTCGTAGGTGGGCTGAGCNCAGNTTTGCGGGGCGTCGACCCAGCCTTCCTGAAGTGCGACCGACATGTATTCGGTCGCGCCGCGNAGCAGAATGGTCGTGCAATCTCCGCTGAAACCACCGGAGAGTATCTCGATCCGCACGCCGCCCAACCAGGAGTTGTGATACGCCATCCAGTCGCCGGCATAGGCTATCGCGGATCCGTTGATCATCAGATTGATCTGCCCCCCGTTGTGACGGGACTGGATGACCATGTCGGTTTGAACACCCACGGTCCCGGCGAAATCGAATTTCGCGGTGATGTTTTCGAGATCGAGTCGATGCAGGACATTGCATCCGTCCGGACCGGACACGTCGGCGGTGCCATGCCCCATCCCGGAGGGAAGCCATGGCATGCCTCCGAAGGATATGCCCACTCCGTTGGAACTCGTGGCATCACCGGATGCGAACGAACTGCCCAGAGGGAGGTCATCGAAATCGGGGAAATCGGCGAGCGCCGGGCAGGACGCACCGAGAATGGTGCAGGTGGCGAGTAGAAGCGAAGTCTGATGAGTGGTCTTGATGAACATGGCTTTCTCCGTGATCCAGGGGGTGCAGGTTGATGACAGGCGACGAGAGGCCTGACACCCCATTTCCGAAGCACGAACGAAGATCTCGCAGCAGCACCTCACAAAAATGAAAAAACNCCCCGAGCGAGCCCGGGGTGTGGTTGAAAGAAGCGTTTCCTGACGATCAGCGTGGGCAGGCGAGGGAGCCCATGGGATCCCAGGCAGGCAGGACGATCGGCTCCTGCTCGAACGCGGCCTGCAGGTCGGCGGGAAGCTCGCCCTTGCGAGCCGCGATCTCGAACATGTATTCATCGAACCAGTTGTCGTTCATGGTGTAGTAGCCCTTGCGGCCGCTTGAGTCGCCGCCCCATGAATTCTCGACACGCCAGCGACGAGGCTGACCTTCGACGACGTCGACACCGGTGAACAGCATCGCGTGGGTCATCAGGGACTGGTGGTATTCAAGACGCTGGGCCTTGTCCAGAACGAATGGTGCGCCGTAGACGTCGTCGTANCGGAAGAGTTCNCGATCCCAGAGCCCCCCCTTGCGTTCCATGTGNGGACCGACGTCNCATCCGAACCAGACGGGCTCCCCACCTTCNAGAACCGACTGCGTGATCGANTTGAGGACGTCCATCTCGACGTTGAGATAGACCACNGGNCGACCACCGACGACNTTGCCCAGGCGNTCGACCGTGAAGGTGCGTCCGTACGGGCTNGATTCNCGNGGNTCNTGNACGATGCAGACGTANTCGTTCATGGGNACGTCGATGTANCGNTCGGCGAACTGNAGTGGNGTCATCTCNCCATCACGATGGAATTCCTTGTCCTTGTCGTTCCACTGCCAGTCGAANCTGGTGGGTGGTGTNCCCAGGTGGACNCAGAGGATTCTCCAGATCGTCTGCAGGGTCGCGTCACGAGCGGCCTCNAGTCGGTCCATGTCNGCACCGCTNTCCTGAAGNGTTCGGAGCTGCATCGCACCTTCNCGGAGCTTGTGTCGCANGGCCGANTTCATTCGACCGGAATTNGANGANGACTCNGTNTCGGGCATGCAGGCCTGAGGCACNACNCCATGCTTGCGNACCAGNTTCATGAACATGTTCCACTGNCCACCGTCGTCGATCGGGCTGTCGAGCAGGAANGCGACGGTNCGNTCGTCNAGCGGACGNTCNGCGGTNTCGAGAATCTGNGAGAGGAANTANTTGGCACGCTCGAACTTGTCCCAGAAGAACATGTAGTTCTGACTGAATTCGAAGTCAGCGACNTTCATCTTCTTCATGGCACCGACTCGGAAGAGATTCAGTGCGGCGAAGAGCCAGCAACGACCGGATCGTTTCTGGTTGGTCACCTTCCAATCNTCCAGCTTCGTGGANAANCTGAAATCNGTNCCCGTCACGATCGANCGATCGAGNGCGATCTCGTTCACGTCGGTACGNGTGACCGCGTTCTGAGCGATACGNGCGGTGGGGTCTGCATCGAATGTGTCTCGAAGCGCCTGNATTCNTTCTGCCGTGAGNGGCATCGAANTGGNGGCGTCGAACGTCGTGTCCTGTGTGGTTGTCATGGCAGAATGGTACCCGGAGGGNCGGNNCANCACCCNCTAAAAANCNGGGNNCNCNTGAAAANCNNTCNTTNAACCNNCGATTCAGGCGTAGGANTGCAGNCCCGTGATCACNAAGTTGATCACGATCCAGTTGAANAGCATCACCGCNGCNCCNAGNACGCAGAGCCAGGCCGTCCANAGNCCCTTGTCGTGCACTTTCANGCGAACGTGNATCAGGACCGCGAAGACGATGAAGGTCTCCAGNGCGAAGACCTCCTTNGGATCCCATCCCCAGGGNCTGCCCCAGGAATGATCGGCCCAGATGGCACCCATGACGAGTCCNGCCCAGAGNAGGACGAAGGAGAGCTCCATNAGCANCATGCTCACNCCGTCGAGGACTTCACCCAGACGNGCCCGNCGCACCGGGGCGGTTCCACCTCCGNNGGAGACNTNNGTNGCACCGACNCCGGTTGCCAGAAGCACACTGGCCGCNCCACCGGCCTTGGCATAGGCAGGNGCGCCNCCGAACATNCGATTCACGATGTAGAGACCACCGGAAACGGCCGCCATGAAGATCAGGCAGTAACTGAAGATGATCGCATTGGTGTGGATGTAGAGCCAGATGTCGTTGAGAACCGGCATCATGTTCGAGATGTTCGGGTTCATGTAGGCCGGGAGATAGTATGCAGCCATCAAGGCGACCATGGAAGCCGTGGCGGCGGCAAGGGCGAAGATCGACTTCATCCCGGTGCGCCGCACGAAGACTTCCAGCGCCAACGCCCCCACGGATCCGAACCATGCCGCCGTGGTCACCGCCTCGTACATGTTCGAATTCGGCC
>NYVB01000133.1 GCA_002684315.1 Planctomycetaceae bacterium
GAGTCTCGACATTCCGAAGAACCAGCTTCCGGAAAAGAGCATGCTTCCATCCACCGCGTATCAGGTCATTCATGACGAACTTCGCCTGGATGGGTATTCGATGCTCAACCTCGCGACCTTCGTCACCACCTGGATGGAGGATGAGGCGCAGAAGCTGATCAACGAGACCCTCGACAAGAACATGGTCGATCGCGACGAATATCCGCAGACCGCCGAGATCGAACAGCGCTGCATCCGCATGACCGCGGAACTCTGGAATGCACCCGATCATGAGAATGCCGTCGGGACTTCGACCATCGGCTCCAGCGAAGCCGCGATGCTCGGGGGCATGGCGATGAAGTGGCGTTGGCGTGACAAGCGACGTGCTGAGAACAAATCCGTCGAGAAGCCCAATCTGGTGATGGGTGCGAACGTGCAGGTCTGCTGGCACAAGTTCTGTCGTTACTGGGACATCGAACCCCGCGAGGTTCCCTGTGAAGGTGATCGCTTCACACTCAATGCCGAAGAGACTCTGAAATACGTCGACGAGAACACCATCGGTGTGGTCGCGATCATGGGTTCGACCTTCGATGGCCGATACGAGCCCGTGGAGGAGATTTCGGACGCACTCGATCGTTACGAAAAAGAGACTGGACTCGACATTCCGATTCATGTGGACGGTGCCAGTGGTGGCTTCGTCGCGCCGTTCCTGCAGCCTGAGATCAAATGGGACTTCAGACTGCCACGCGTCAAGTCCATCAATGCATCAGGGCACAAGTACGGTCTGGTCTATCCAGGTGTGGGTTGGGTGATCTTCCGAGACAAGGAAGCGCTGCCCGAGGATCTGATCTTCCATGTGTCATACCTCGGGGGAGACATGATGGACCTGTCCATCAACTTCTCCAGACCCGGCAACCGCGTCGTCGCCCAGTACTACAATTTCCTTCGTCTCGGCCGCGAGGGGTACACGCGAGTCCATCAGGCGAGTCAGCGGGTGGCCCTGGGGCTCAGCGCTGGAATCGGAGCGCTCGAACCCTTCGATCTCATCACCGATGGCAGTGACATCCCGGTCTTCTGCTGGAAGATGAACGACGACTATGCCAAGACCGCGAGCTTCACGCTCTACGACATCGCTGAAAAGCTTCGTGAACGTGGCTGGCTGGTGCCGGCGTATCCAATGCCGCAGAACCGGCATGACCTGGTCGTGCAGCGTGTGGTGGTCAAGGAGGACTTCAGCATGGACGTCGCGGAGATGCTGCTCAAGGACATCAAACGCGCGATCGAGTTCTTCGAAAGTCGTCCCCAGAATCCACCCAAGACCGAGGGGTCTCACTTCAGTCACTGAAGCGAAGACACGTCATTTGAATGTGGACCGACGGCTCAACGATAGCGATCAAGCGTCATTGATCCGTCGGTCTTCGTATCGGTGAAGACCAATGCGTCCTTCGTCCCGGCGAGCCGGTAGCTGCGTTCGCCGAACGGTTCGCCGTAGAGCATGATCATGTCACCTGAAATCGAATAGGTGCCGGACACGGCGCGCACGGTCTCTCCATACTTGGCCTCGGCCGTGTAGGTCCCATCTGGTGCGAAGGTCACCGCACCGAAGCTGAAGGGGCGATCCATGGTCGAATCCCGACCCTGCCATGTTCCTGAGATGTTGGTGGCGCAACCGGTGAGAATCAGAGTCGTGGCGGCGAGCAAAGCGGCTTTGAGTGCGTACATGAGTCGAGTTCGTCCTTTCGACGGGCGTGATGGCCTCCAACAGGATACCTTTTCTCATCATGAGCACCAACGACGACACCACGGCCTTCCTCATCGGCGGGGCCCCCTCCGAGAACACGGCACTTTTTCATCGCATCAGATTCTCTGCCGGCGACCCCGCCGCATGGATTCGAAAACCTGATGGCAGTTCACTTCTCTTGATTCGAGACATCGAAGCGGATCGTGCGCGTCGTGACGCTCAGGTCGACGAGGTTTCGATTCCGGCGGAGTTCACCCCTGAAGGCGGGTTGAGCGGAGACCGGGCGACTGCCACGGCTCAGGCCACCGCTGAATGTCTTCGCCGTCTGGGAATGACGAGGGTCGTCCTCGATCGTTCGACGCCGTACATCTACGCTCATCACCTCGAAGGTGCCGGCCTCGAAGTCGGGTATGACGAGGATCTCGGTGTGAAGGATCGGCGTTCGAAATCAGCCTACGAACTGAAGGCACTGCGCAAGGCCCAGTCCGACACCGAAACTGTCATGCATTCCACGCTTCAGCGCATCGCCCATGCCGACATCGACGCTGAAGGTCGTCTCATCGATGACGAGGAACTGGTGACTTCGGAACGAGTGCGCGGATGGATCAATGTCGCCTTGCTCGAACTCGGATACGACAATCCGGACTCCATCGTGGCGGGGGGGCCTGACGCCTTCGATTGTCATGCGCGTGGGTCGGGGCCTCTTCGCACCGGCGAGCCGGTGATCGTCGACATCTTTCCGCTCAGCAAGTCAACGGGATACAACGGCGACTGCACCCGAACGGTCGTTCATGGAAGCATTCCGAAAGAGGTTCATCGGATGCATGTCGCCGTCAAGGCAGCCAAGGCGGCGGGCGTCGCCGCGGTCCGTTCCGGTGTCACCGGTGAGGATGTTCATCGTGCCACCATCGACGTCATCGCAGATCACGGCTTCGAAGTCGGACTTCCCCCCAAGGACGCTTCGTCAGAGTGGTGCGGCATGGTGCACGGAACCGGTCATGGAGTCGGGCTCCAGGTCCACGAGCCACCGTTGCTTGATTTCAAAGCACCTGCGTTGGTCGTGGGTGATGTGCTCACGGTCGAACCGGGCTTGTATTGCCCCGCGATCGGAGGCATCCGAATCGAAGACATGGTGGCGGTGACCGAGTCCGGCTGTGAGAACTTCAACCGGCTTCCGGAGGGTCTGACTTGGATCTGACCGGACGCATCTTCGTGACCGCCGACACTCATTTCGGTGACCCTGACGCCGTCGATCGGTTCGGTCGTCGTCATTCCGACATTCAGGACATGGATGACCGGCTGGTCGACGAGATCAATCGCATGGTGGGTGCCGACGATCTGCTTTTCCACCTGGGTGATTTCACCGGTCGACTGCCCGGCTCGCGCTCCCGGCATGCGCACGCGATTCGCGAGCGTCTGGAGTGTGAGAGGATCGTTCTGATCCGGGGCAATCACGATCCCGGAAACAAGCCCGCTTTCGACGCTCTGTTCGAATCCGTCCATGAACGCCTGTCGTTTCGTTGCAGTGATGTGGATTCACTGTCCGGCGACGAGCGGATCGTGATGGAACATTATCCACTTCGCGTGTGGCAGGGGAGACATGATGGTGCCTGTCATCTCTACGGCCATGCACACGGAACCATCCCCGAAGAAGGACGTTCCACGGATGTCGGAGTGGACAGTTGGAATCTTCGGCCGATCGAATTGTCTTCCGTGATCGAACGGCTCAGAGACCGGCCTGTCGGCTTCGAGCGTGTTCGACCTCGAAGCCAGCCCACGCGGAAGTGACGTGCCTCATTCGACCGGTTGGCCTCGAAGCGCATTAGCTGCCATCATGCAGGCTTCCTCGAGGGCGTCATGAAGACCCGGATGTTCTGGAATCGCACTGAGTCGATCCAGGAGCCCGTCGATCTGCTTCACGATGTCGATGCCCGTGTCGATCGTCGAGATGGCATGGTCGCCCAACAGATCGATCGAACCCAGGAACCAGTCGAGATCCGGATCGTCCATGTCGGCGGCAGGCTCGATCTTGGTGCGAACGGTGGTACGTCCGATGCTCACGATCGGACGAAGGCCCAGTCTGGTCATCGGCTCCCGGCAGAGAACGATCACCGGGACCTGCTCCTCGAGTGCCGTGGCTCTGATCGTGCGGCCGTCTGCAGCCACCCGTGGTGGATCGATCAACCAGCATCCGCCTTCGAAGGACTGTCCTTCTTCGATGGGTGCTTCAAGGCGATGGATCGGTGCCTCGATCTCCAGAGCCGCCTTCGCGCGTGCTTCACGGGCACTCTTGAGCACTGGGATGGCAGCCGCCATCGCGTCGTAGTCGAAGACGCCTCGGGCATCCTCGAGAAGTTTCAGCGCACTGGCTTCCGCCTCGAAGAATTGATTCTTTTCCATCGCGGCGATCGCCACACCGAGCTTGCTGGAGAATGTTTTCGAGTTCGAGGACATGTCTACTCCGCCTTCAGTTCACTGTGACTGGTCACGACTTGAGAGCAGTGACCGAGAAACGTCGACCAACCGGCCGACGTTTCAGGGAATTCATACATGAGTGCGTCGCTGAGTCCGGCGAAGTCCGAAGACTCGATCGCCGTTTTGATCGACTCGAGCGCTGCCTTGAGTTCTTTGACGTGGCGTTCGAGACCGTCGGGAGTCTGATCACCGCCGAGATCCGCGATCTTGGGGACCGCTTCCTGGAAGACCGTCTGGTCGATGGTGCACCAGAGCTCGATCCCCTCGTGAAGTTCCTTCATGGCATTCTCATCCTGTCCGGATTGAATCATCTCGGCGGCGGAATGAAAATGCTTCTGTGCGGCATCGATCGCATTTCTTCCAAGCTCGAACGTCGCGAGCAGAAGTTCATTGGGCGCGAGGCTCATCATGGCGACCGTCTCCGCCGAGATGGTCTCGTAGGCACCGTTGCTCAGCTGCTCGGCATCGAGCGGTGTGCCATCGAGTGCGATCTCGACCACGATCCTGCCTGCGGAGTCAACGGCGTTCATGCCTTGTTCCAGAGCCTCAGGGACCGTCCGGGCGGTCAGCCCACTGTCATTTCCATCGATCAGAATCCGCATGATTCGCTCCATCTGCATCGGAAGATTTTCTTCCTGATACGAATTATCGACCCGACAGAGCGGGTTCTTGACTTGAAACCGTTGGTATCTGGAGAACCCCCGGAATGACGTGATGATTCAACAATCGCTGGCTGGCTTCTGCTCGAAAAGGTGCCCTCCTGAACGCTCGTCAGGGGGCGAGGCGCCACCCGGACGCCCTCATTCGGTTTCCGAGTCGACCATCATGAATCTGATCTGTGCTTCGGCCACGACCTTGTCCCCGACCAGAGACCGGCATTTCACATTGCCGGTCCGCGCCGTGGCACGGATCGTCTCGGCTTCCATGATGAGCTGGTCACCTGGTACCACCGGTCGTCTGAGTTTGACCTTGTCCAGGCTCAGAAGAACCGCGATCTTGCCGGTATGCTCGAGTTTCCTGCTCATGAGCAGGCCACCCATCTGTGCCATCGCTTCCACGATCAGGACACCCGGCATGATCGGAGTGCCAGGGTAATGGCCTTGGAAGAACGGTTCATTGATCGTGACGTTCTTGACCCCGACCGCCTTCTGATCACCGTCGACGTGGAGAAGTCGGTCGACCAGGAGCATCGGAAATCGGTGAGGCATCAGTTTCTGGATGGCTCGGGCGTCCATCGCCTTGCCTTCGAGGAGGAGGCTTCGACGGTCCTGCTGGGCCATCTGTTCTCTGATCTTCATCACCAGTTGACGGTTGAGCGCGTGGCCCGAGCGATAGGCGAGAATCCGGCACTGAACGGGACGACCCGCCAGATAGAGATCTCCCAGCGCATCAAGGACCTTGTGGCGGACCGGTTCATCCCGAAAACGAAATGAATTCTCGATCGGACCATCTTCGCCGATGACCAGAACCTCCTTGGGCGTGAGGTGACGGCACATGCCACGTTCCCACAGGGCTTCTGCTTCCTCTCGGAGGCTGTAGGTTCTCGCGGGCGCGATTTCGTCCTGATAGGAATCGCAGCTGGGGTTGAAGCTGACCGCCTGGCGAGGAATTCTGGTGGACTCCGCGCCGTAATCGAGATCGAAGACGATGCGTGTTCCCGGATCATCCGAGGGCACGGCGGAAATCATCTTTCCGCCTTCTTCAATCACGATGGGTTCGACCAGCTTGAAGATCCTGCGTGGTGATTCCTGCTCCCGAATGCCGACCTTCAGAATGGGATCGACGAACAGCTGTGCCGAGCCGTCCCCGCAGGGAAGCTCCGGACCGGAAAGCTCGATCACCGCGTTGTCGATGGCCAGGCCCGCAAGGGCGGACATGCAGTGTTCGATCGTCTCGATGGTCGTGTCGCCGGATTTGAGCGTCGTTCTCTGAGCTCTGGGAACGACACGATCTCCAATGGCCTGAATNCTGACCGGNGGNTCGAGGTCCACGCGNTCGAAGACGATNCCGGTCTCTTCCGGGGCNGGTTTGATTTCAACNGTNGCCGGCTGGCCCAGNAGAAGCCCNGTGCCTTCGACCCGNACCGTCCCNGCCACGGTGTGTTGNCGTGGANNATCCGTGATGATNGGGTTGTCGGAGCTGGTGTTCATGAGAATCGACCCTGGTGANCGGAANANGCTGTCAGCGTTCTCCATCGGCGTGGNGAAGCAGTTCCCTCCACGATACGCGCTCGAAGTCGATTTCGGGGCTCAAAGGGAGTGCTTATCCTGATCAAGAGGCTTCATGACCGCTCAAGAGGGCCTTGATCTTCTTCGACCACTCTGGAAGTTTACGCATGGCGGCATACTCTCGCAAGACTCGAGAGCGTTCTCCTGCTGGAACCCCGTACCAGGTCTCTCCGTCCGGGATGTCGTTCATCACGCCTGAACCGGCACCGATTGAGACGCCCTGTCCTATCTTCAGGTGGTCGCTGATCCCGCAGCCGCCACCGATCCGGGTGCCGTTTCCGATTTCCGTGCTGCCGGCGATTCCCACCATGCCGCAGATGACGCACATCCGACCGATCAGGCAGTTGTGTCCGATCTGGCAGAGGTTGTCTATCTTCGTGCCTCCACCGATTCTGGTGGCTCCGAACTTTCCGCGATCGATGCAGGTACCCGCTCCGATCTCGACGTCGTCCCCGATCTCCACAGTGCCCAGGTGCGGGATCTTCAACAGGCGATCGCCTTCCGGGCTCGGGCGATATCCGAAACCATCGGCACCGATGACGGCATTCGAATGAAGGATGCAGTTCCGACCCACGCGAGTCCCCCGATGAAGAACCGCACATGAGTCGATCAGTGTCCCTTCGCCCAGAGTGACGTCCGCCTTGAGCGTGACCGAATTCTCCAGAACGACGCCTGANGCGATCGCGCATCCGGCACCGATCCTGCAGTGGGGGCCGATGGAGGCTTCCGCTGAGATCGTCGCGCTGGGGTCGACCACCGCGGTGGGGTGGATGCCTTGTGTTGCAGGCGTCGCATCATCCTGAAACAGATCCAGAATCACGATCATCGCATGATCCGCATTGCGCACGCGGATCTCGGTGAACGCTTCAGCGCGCGAGGGAAGTTCGATGTCTTCGTTGACGACGACGGTGCCCGCCTTCGAGTCGGACCAGCTTCCGGCCCATTTCTCATCGCCCACGAAGGTCAGTGAGGTCGGGCCCGCCTTGTCGACGGTGTCGAGTGAATCGACGACCCGGGTGGCGTCTCCCACCAACGTTCCGCCAGTGTGCTCGGCAAGTTCACCCGCCGTGCGGGAAGACTGGGAAGACTGGGAAGACATGGTTCACCTTGAAGTCTTTCACNTGATCGGTGGCCANNGNAGGGCTCAGCCACCCTGTCCNTTGAGTCGNNCGATCAGTTCNTCGGTGATGTCGAGGGTCTCNTTCGCCCAGAGNACTCGTCGNGCCGAGATCTGCTGNAGCGTTCCTGCGGCGTCCGCGAGGTCCACCATNGGNATNGANTCGTTCANCAGAACCAGGTCGATNCCCATNANCTTNGANAGGGTGCCNGCTTCNGTTCGNATCGTGTCGTAGCTNTCACGAAGATCCGCGGCTCGNTCCCGTTCGATGAGAAGTGCGCCGTAGGTTTCAAACGCGCGCAACCTGCCGCTGATCGAGATGGCCTTGTCGTTCATTTCGATCATGGCACCGGAGCCTGGTGAGAGACTCTCAAGCTCGGCTGAAAGCATTTCGAGCTCTTCCTGCATGCTGCTGGCGTCTTCCGCCATCTTCGACTGCATGTCCTCGATCCTCGTCACCAGCCCGGCGCGGCTGTCGAGGTTGTTGTAGACCTTCTCGAGGTCGACGANACCGATCACGGCCGGTGGCATGGGTGCGTTGGCGGCATAGCCGGCCATGAAGATGAATCCTGCNGCCAGCGTGATGAAGGCGACTNCGACTGCNANTTTGTTNCGTGGCATGTTCATTGTTCGTCTCTCCTGTTCGTCNTCGACGGTCAGGGTTTGAGGTTGTTGATTCTGACGATGAGTTGTTCCGTGATGTCCGTGAGCTCCGAGGCGTACAGGAGTCTTCGGTTCAGAATCTGAGTGAGNATCTGCTGTTCACGTGACACATTCACTTCATTNGAGAGGTTGAGTTCTCCAAGGGAGTCGTTCACCAGCACGATGTCCCAGCCATCCGCCATCGCCAATGCATTGGTCTGGTCTCGGATCGCCTTGTACATGGCCTTCCACATGAGTGCTCGTTCCCGGTCAAGCTCGAGCTTCTTGAGCTTGGCCCACTCGTCCATTTCGAGCTTCATGAGGGCGGCTGAATCCCTGATCCTCTGAGCCGCAGGTTCGTCGGCGGCTTTTTCAGCTTCCTCGAGCTTGCGTCCGATGGCTTCCTGGCGGCCGTTCGCTTCGACGTTCAGACGCTCTGCGAGGCCCATGATCTCGACCTCCCAGCTCTTGTTCACGTTGATTCTTTCGAAGACCTTGCCCAGGTCGACGGTGGCGACGTGACTCGCTGGAGCGTAGGTCGTCTTGCGTCCGAACGCTTCATGCCCGACGAGGATCAATGCCGCGGCAAGTGCGAATCCGAGGGGAAGGGCAAGCTCTCTTTTAAGAACACTCATGCTGGAAGTCCTCCATGGGCTGATGCCCGTCTTTCTTGTCGCGGATTGTACGTTGAACGGAGCATCGTTGCCTTGGGGACCGACTGCTCAGAAAGGGACCGCCATCGAAAAGCTGAAAAGCTGTTTGTCATCCTCTTCCTGCTTCAGAATCGGAAAACCGAAATCGAAGGCGAGCGGTGCCGGTCCGAGGGCGGGGATGTTGATCCTGATGCCGAATCCCACCGAGACTCGGTAGCCCTCGAAATCGATGGTGTCTTCCACGGTGCCCGTATCGACGAAGAAGACCCCCCCGAGTGAATTTCCGATCAGTGGGTACTGATACTGCGCTCCGGCGAAGAAGAGGAAGTCGCCACCGACCGGCTCGTTGAAGGGCGTGTTGGGATTTTCGATCGTCCCGGTGGCCTTGGGGCTGATGGTTCTGAATTCAAAGCCTCTGAAGGTCAGCCCGCCGAGGTAGAAGCTTTCCGAGGGTGGAGCGGTGCCGCCCACGATGTACCCCACTCGGCCGGTGAGCTTGAGCGTGCTTTTTCGGCCCAGAAAGTCTTCATTGAGTGTCAGGTACGTGGTCAATCCGGCATCGAGATTGACGAAGAAGTTCCCGGTGTTGGTGACCCAGAATGGTGCGGCACTCAGGGTGATTCTGGAGCCTCGGCTTGGTGTGGTGTAGCTGTTGAGCGTCGAGCGGGTGAGTGTGGTCCTGACATCGAACACATTGTCTGGGCCTCTGGCGTCAAAGACTTCGATCGCGGTCTGCGGCGAGAAATCCGTCTGGGTGATCTTCTGGGCTCGTGCGGTTATTCCGATCTGCCAGACATCGCCAAGTCTTCTACCCAGTCCGACGGCCGCGCTGATGCGCTCTTCCTTGTAGTTGCTGTAGAAGCGGTTCCGGTAGAAGGTCGTGAAGTTCGCGGAGATGTCGGTATTGAAGAGGTGCGGCTCGCCGAGGGAGAACGAGTAGGTGCTGACGTCGTCGCCCGGAGACAATGCGATCGTCATGGTCTGACCGGCGCCACGGAACGCTCGTGCGTTGGTGAACTCTCTGAATGAAAGAGGCCAGTCCGCGATGTCGAAGTTCTTCTGATTGATGGTGATGTCACCGAAGACGCCTGCATCCGAACTCAGGCCGACTCCGAAGTTGAACGAGCCGGTGTTCCTCTCCGCGACTTCGACCAGCACGTCTCGAGTGGTTCCCGCGCCCGGCTCCGGGTCCTGGACCGTGACTCTGACGTTCCCGAACAACTGCGTCGCCTGCAGACGAAGCTGCGCGAGTCCGATCTCCCTGCCATCAAGAGGGCGGCCGGGTTCGATCCTGACGAGCCTCCTGATGACCTTGTCCTTGGTGATGAAGTTTCCCTGGACCTTCACGAGGCCCGTGGTCACCATGTCGCCTTCGGATATGGAAAGCAGCATGTCGACTTCCGGCTGGTTTCCCACCCTGACTTCACGCGGGGTGATCCGGCTGTCGATGTGCCCCATGAGCTGGTAACTCTCTTCAACGCGCTCCACCGAGCGATCCACGATCAACCTGGTGTAATCGTCACCCGGACGAATCGCGAGAAGATCCCGGATCTGCTCTCGCTTGAAGATTCTTGGTTCGCCATCGGCGGTGTTCGAGCGGACGATCACGTCTCGAAGACGGTATCGACGACCCTCCTCGATCACGAAGACGACCTTCGCCTCCGTGTTGTCCGGAGAGAGGAGAATTCTCTTGTCCACGCGGACATCCACGAACCCGTTGTCCTTGTAGAACCGGTCCAGACTGGCCACGTCATCCAGCAGTTTCTCGGGTTCGAGCTGGCCTTTTCTAAAGAGGAAGATGTAGGGCTTCGTGGAGATCTCGAGTGACAGTTCCTTGGCGGGAAACGCTCGGTTGCCGACGAATTCGATCTCCTTGATGCGGACTCTGGGGCCTTCGACGATTCTGATGATCAGAATGCCGCTGTCCTTGAGTCTTGATTCGTCCACCTCGATCTCAGCCAGATAGAAGCCCTTGTTGCGATATTCATCCTGAATTCGAATCACACCTTGTTCGAGCAGGAAGTCATCTCGAGGGCCGCCGGCGTAGAGCGGAATGGCAAGCAGCAGTTTCTGATCACTGATCGCACGATTGCCCACCACCTGGATCGCATTGATCAGCGGTTGTTCCTCGAGAATGTAGATCACGTTCACGGAGCCGTCCTTGTTCAGGATGGCTTCGGCGTCGACGGTATCGAATCTCCCGAGCCGATAGAGGGTCTCGACATCCTCTCGGATACCCGTCGAATCGAATGGCTGGCCGGGCGCCGTTCTCAAGTTGTTGCGAATGAGCTGCTGATCGGTCGCCTCGAGCCCTTCGATCGTGACGCTTGCGATGGGTCTGTCCGCAAGAGCTTCGTCGTCGATGTCCTGCCGGCTCGATGCGTGGGCCGGGGTTGAAAGAATCGACAGAGTGACAGACATCAACACGATGACGGCGAGAAGCAGTCTGAGGATCGGGCTGCGGGTGGGGGAGGCGCTCACGCGGACTCCCTGGTCGCGATTCGTTGTCTTTGGAACGACATGGACCGTTGAAGGATACCGGGCTTGGTGTCCTCCTGCCATGTGAACGGCCCCTCTGAGTTCATCAGAGGGTGAGAAGCGCTCCAATGATCATTCCGACCGCCATGATGCCGAGTGCCACTCTGGTCAGGGTGTCATCGTTCCGGGAGGCCTGCTTCGCCTGTGCTTTGCTCTGGTGTCGTGTCATCTTTCACCCCTCCTGGTGGTCATGGGTTTCCCTCTCCCAAGATCGGTCCTTTCAGGGGGGGACTTCTTTCGCATCATCAGGCCGGTTCCATCTGTACGGGTCGCGAGAATCATTCCTGTGGTTGGCATCACCGTCGGAGTCCGGATACCTTCTCGTGATGTCCAATTCCACAGAATCACGGCCCACAGGGACTCCATTCGCCAAGCTTCATGACCGATTCGGCGGTCAGATGGTCGACTATGCCGGATGGGAGCTTCCCATCCGNTACGGCTCGGTGCTCGAGGAGCATCATCAGACCAGGACCAGTGGCGGTTTCTTCGATGTCTCCCACATGGGTCGCCTCCGATTTCATGGCAAAGACGCCTGTCGATGCCTCGACCGCATCTGCACCCGACAGATCCACGGAATGAGTGATGGCCAGTGTCGTTACTCGTTGGTCTGCAATGAGAACGGCGGCTGTCGGGATGACGTGCTGGTCTATCGACTCGGAGAGAACGACTATCTCATGGTCTGCAACGCCGCCAATCGAGAGAAGATCATCGCGCACGTCGAAGAACAACGAGGTGCCTTCGAATTCACCTTCGATGATCAGACTCTGTTGACGGCGATGTGCGCGATTCAAGGTCCCAAGGTCATGGATCTGATCGGCACCGTTTCCAAGGAGATTCCCGCCCTCAAACGTTTTCGATTCACCACCAAGGATCTGATGGTGATCAAGGTGATGATCTCTCGGACGGGATACACCGGTGAGGACGGGGTCGAAGTGATTCTCGATTCGAAGATGGCGACGCCGGCTCTCGAAATGTTTCTGAAGGATTTCGGGACCGAGGGCTCTCTGGTCGCACCATGTGGTCTCGCCGCTCGTGACACGCTCCGCCTTGAAGCGGCGATGCCCCTCTACGGCCATGAACTCNCCGAGGAGATCGATCCACTCTCAGCCGGACTTGGTTTCGCGGTGAAGCTCGACAAGGGCGATGCCGATCCGGAAGTCGAGCGATTCATCGGTCAGGATGCCCTGAAGGCCATCGCCGAGAAAGGNTCTGCGCGCCGCTTGTGCGGTCTTCTTCTCGATGGGCGCCGATCCGCACGTCAGGACATGACCGTCCTCGAGGGCGATCGTGAAATCGGTGTGGTGACGAGCGGGTGTCTGAGTCCCACGCTTGATCGTCCGATCGCGATGGCCTACCTCGACACCGAACAAGCCGAACCCGGACGCCGGGTCGAGATCGATCTCGGACGAACCAGAGTGGAAGCGGAGACCTGTTCACTGCCTTTCTACAAGCGTCCCTGAGCATGCCGACCCTGAACGAAAGAGAGGAGACGCATCAAGCATGCGTCTCCTCTCGTCGTTTTTGAGTCCAGAATGGGACCGACATCCACTGCCTTCAGGAGGCCAGGCGTCTTTCCTCATGATCGGAGAGGAATCTGGTGGGACGATCNTCCATCAGCTGGTTCTGGAGTTTTTCCAGGGCCTTGGTCTGAATCTGTCTCACGCGTTCCCTGGTCAGACCGACTCGTTCGCCGATCTCCTTCAGGGTGAGTGGTTCCATTCCCGTGAGGCCGAATCGAAGTCTCAGGATCTGTGCATCGCGTTCGTCGATCGAATCGAGCATCTTGATCATGACCTCGAACTCCTCGCGGTTGGCGATGGCCTCCATCGGCGAATTGTTGCTTCGATCAGGGCACAGTTCTGCGAAGTCGATCGCTTCGCCGTCTTCCCCGATGGGCGCGGAGTTCGGTGCGTTGAACGCTTTCACCGCGCGCCTGATGATCTCGATCTTGCGGGCGGGAATCTGCATCTCCTCCGCGAGTTCGGTGGTGCATGGTGTTCGCCCGAGTCGTTCTTCAAGTTTTCGTGTGGCATCGCGCCACCGCCCTATCAGTTCGATCATGTAGGCGGGAACATGAATCGGCTGCACCGCATTGATGAGGTTCCTCTTGATGGATTGCTTGATCCACCATGAGGCGTAGGTCGAGAATCTCGCGCCTTGTGCCGGGTCGAATCCTTCGACGGCTCTGATCAGACCGATGTTGCCTTCCTCGATGAGATCGGCAAGCAGCACNCCTCGTCTGACGTAGTGCTTTCCGATGGCGATCACCAGCCTCAGGTTCGCACGAATCATGTGCTCCTTGGCTGCCATGTCGTTTTCGTTGATGACCAGCCACCCAAGCGTCTTCTCCTGTTCAGGAGTCAGCAGTGCAATCTGGTCGACTTCTCGCATGTACAGCTGCAGTTCAGACTGTAATGGACTTGAATTGGTCTTCATCGGACCTCCCTGGTCACTTTCATGTGTACGTCGAAGCTCCTACACCCGACGCACAGCCTCCATTGATCCTTCAGTCCATTCGAGACAGCTGGATCCGCCCTCAATCACTACTCCGCGAAACCCCTTGAGGTTCCCCTTGAAATGTGATTCGGTCCCTGTCGAGTGCTTCTTGAGGCCTGAGGGCGACTTAGTTCCCTCCAAGGCCTCCTAAACCCACCTGGGTGACGAATAACTCCCGGCGTCCGACCGATATGATGCTTCCCGTGAACTCCGATCTCTACGCACACATGCTTTCGCGATGGCCTTACCAGTCCGGCAAGGTCCTGGCTCGCGTGGTGTCCGGAGAGAATGACGTCGAGCGACTCCAGGTCAGGGTGGAACTCGGCATTCTCCAAATGGAAGTGGTCGGTCATCCCGAGGGTGCCATCCCCATCTATGAGTCGATGAAACAGACGCCGGAGGCTCTGGACGAATCGACTTGTCTCGCACTTCAGCGTGAAGCGGCGCTCTATGCCTATCGAGCCTTCATTCTGTCGGTTCTCGAGCGTCATGCCGGGGTGGTCAAGGACATGGCGAGAAACCTCGCGGTGATGTCCATGATCATCGACTCGGCGAACTCCGATGTCGACCGGGGGCGCGCACGTTCGCTCACGGTTCAGTTCCTGATGATTCGGGCCCGTTCACGTGCCGCGTTCGCCGCATCGAAGGGCGATTTCAGTCTCGCCCGAAGAACGCTCGAGTCCGACATGGATGAGATTCGTGACGCGCTTCTNCAGGCCGGCCGGGCTTCTGATGTCGAGGACACGCCCGAGATCCAACTTTTGAAGGGGATGAGGGACATGTTCGTTCCCAGGCTTCCATCCAGTCAGCGTCAGGAGATGGAAGAACGCCTCGCCGNGGCGATCGATGTCGAGAACTACGAACTGGCCGCCATTCTCAGGAACGAACTTCGTCAGCTCTTCTGAGTCGTCCGCTGCAGAAGTGATTCGAACTCGGATTGGAACGGCTCTCCCCCAAGCGTGGCGTCGATCAATTTCAAGCGTTGAATCCTCGTGGGAATCTTCTGCGTCGATCGATCCGCCTTCTCCATCATCAGAAGCTGNCCAAGCTGGGCGTGCCACCAGACCTCCGCGGGGACGTTGTCACCGGGACCGCCTTGTCCGAGTCTTCGGTAGAGGCGCATCGCCTCCGCGAGATTCGCGATCTCATCCGACAGTCCCAGAGCCTCGGCACGTCCCTGCATGACGACCCAGGCATCCGGTTGCTGGTCCGCCATCGCGTTCCACAGCGGAATCGAACGGCTGATGAGACCGATCTCGTTGAAGGAACGTCCCACCACGACTTTCTGCGTCATCGAGAGCGTTGCGAGCAGGCTCGTGTCGACCAAGCGTGCGAACGACCCGAGTTCCTCGATGATCTCCTCCCCTTCGGTACGTCGAAACTCATCCTCCCGGATCGATTCCAGCCGGAACAGCCGTTCCTCGAGCGTCGTGGCCAACGCACCACCGGNAAGTCTCGGATCCAGTTCGAACGCCCGCAGAAGTTCAGGCATGTCGGCAAGCGCATCCTCGCGCTCGGAGACTCGGGCGAGTTTTATCCGGTGTCTGAGAAACAGCGCGTCGATCCGTGTTGCGGCGGGGATCTCGTCCCGTTCCATGATCCGTTCGAGGACGCCAATGGCAATGGGGTCACGTGCCAGACGGCTTCTTCCACTCAGGGAGGCGATTCTCGCTCGCGCTGCCGCATCCTGAATGTCGGTGTCGAGAGGGCCGAATTCTCCGACCACGCGGTCCACGTTCTTGAGAAGCAGGTCGTACTCACGATCGACNCGTTCATCGGAGAGCGTCTCCATCTCGCGAATCAGAACGATCTCCTCCAGGCACACCTCGAGAAAACGTGCGGCCTCTTCCTTGGTGCCCGGCCTGAATCTCTCAAGGAGTTCGCGACTTTTCTCCGGTCGTGCCCGTCTCAGGTACTGTTCTGCGAGTCTGATCGTCTGCAGGCCCACATCCTCATGTCCCTCTTCGGGAGTGGGCTTCTCGATGATGGTTTCAAGAGCTCGTTCGTATCGATCGGTCGCCTCTTCCCGACCTGCGCGAGCCCATGGTTCGGTGAGATCCGCCACCAACCTTGGTCCACCGAACGGGTGTCGGGGGTGTTCGCGATACAGAATCTCGCAGAGCTCCGCCGCCGCCAGCCTTTCATCTTCAAGCATGGCGATCCGAGCCGCCGTCTCCAGCGTGCGGGCTCTGCCCGGTTCATCCTTCGCGGCATTCAATGCCGCGTGTCGAAGAATGGCCAGCATGTCCGGTTCTTCGATCAGGTCACGGCTCCTTCCGGCCAGCTCCTTCTGGCCTGCCGCCCAGAGCACGGCCAGTGGGGCGCCTTCGCGACCATGACGTCGTTCCAGATCGGCCAGTCGCGCGACGAGCGGGCCGTCGAGCGACCAGTCGTCCTGCTGCTGGGAATCATCCAGCAGCATGATCCAGGTGTCGCCTTCTCCGTCCGCCCAGCTTCGTGCGTCGTCTTTCTCCGGTTCAAGATCGGCACGCATCGCTCGCGATTCCTCGACGACGTCCGCCAGCAACAATTTTTCATAACTTCGCTCGCGGTCGAGTTCTCGAATCATCTTCCGACCGAGGGCGACGACATCATCCCCGTCCTGAAGCAAAGCGGTTTCTCGGAGGCGTCGAAGCCGTTCGTCTCGCGTCGCAGGCTCCCTTGCGGCTGATTCACTGCGAAACGTGTCTCGGTCCTTCGTCACCAGCAGGGCCTGCCGAAACCAGTGGTCTATGACCTCCTTCGTGCCGTCAAGAAGCTGTTCCCGTGCTCTCATCGAGCGCAGGATCTCGACGGCCTCCCGGCCTGATGCGGAATCCGCTCGTGCGGCCAGTGTCAGTGCGATCGCCTTGAGCAGGGGAATTCTCAATTCCCTCTCGAACAACAGACGTTCGTGAAGCGAGAGCAGGTCGGTGTCCGTTTCGAAGTCTTCTTCGCCTTCGACCGTTTCGACCGCCTCCGTGATGCTCTCCTCCGCCTGAATGATGTTCTGAAGACCCCGGCCCACGATCAGGGGGATCTCCGGTGGTATCAGCGGGCATGATGGGTGCGCGACCATCAGATGCGTCGACCAGCTGCTGGGAAACTCGATCCTCTTGAGCAGCAGGGCCTCCGCCTGATCCGTCAGCCACATCGGGCGTCTTGGATCGNTGAGAGAGTCCTCGAGTCGCAACAGGTCTTCGCGGATTTCAAGTGATCGGTCGAGCGCGCGCGAGCGACGCTGCTCATCGCTCCGCTCGTCGTCGGAGAGTGTTTCAGATGCTTTGATGCGTTCGAGAAGCGTCTCGGCATCATCAAGCGTCCCGTTGCCCGCGGCGTCGCCGATGTCGGCGACAAGCATGGTCAGGGTGACGAGGAGAATTCTTGTGATGCTCGGGCTGGTCATGATTCCGGATCCGAGAAGTGCACGCTTCGATAGCCGGCTCGAATGACAGCGTTGAATACATCGACGACATGCTCCCAACGCGTCTCCGGTGCGGGGACGATCTGAATCGGATGGTCCGCCAGGAAGAGGCCGATGGTGTCTCCGGAACGATTTTCGGCGAGAAAACGTTCGAGTTCAGACAGATCGCCCGGGCGCGGATACTGGGCTGGCAACGTCACGGAGAGCGTGTCTCGTTCGGGAGCGATCGAAAGAACCCTGATTCTGAGTGGTTCCTCGGGGATGTCGAACGGATCGTTCATCATCGTGGATCCGCCTCGTTCTGGAAGATCCATCCGAAAGACCTGTTCGCCCAGAGCGAAGTTGGTCGCAAGCAGAAAGTAGATCAGAAGTTGAAAGACGACATCGATCATCGGCGTGAGATTCAAGCCGACGCGGGGAGTCTGTCGTCTCACCTTCCGAGGGCCCATCATTCGGTCTCTTTTCTTCGAGTGACCACCACGAGATTGACGCGTGCGGGTGTCTCATTGCCGGAACTCGTGTTCGCTTCGGTGATGGCGTTCAACAGGGGGGCGATGTGCTGCTGGGTCGTTCGACGATCCGCACGCAGATTGATTCTGAGCTCCGGATTGTTCCGGAGCATCGGGATCATCGCGGTGCGCAGCGCGCTGATTCCTGCCGGGCCCAGCGGATAGTCGACCGAGTTCAACCGGTATCCGACGGCCTCCCCGTTCTCATCGGGAAGCACGTTCAGGACGCTTCTCGACTGGTTGGGTGGGGGAGCGCTCGCGGTCGGCTGTGGTTCCGGGAGCTTCATCTCGACCGATTCGACCTCGCTGATCGTCGACACGACCACGAAGAACACCACCAGCAGAAAGGTGATGTCGATCATCGGAGTCAGGTTGGCCTCGATCTGTGCCGCCCCTCGTTCATGAAGACGCGTCATGACTCTCGATCGCTTTCCGCCTTCGAGGGTGACGTGTCATGTTTCGGTTTGAACCTCTCGAGCATGTCCAGAACATGCATCTCCGCCTGGCCGTTCAAGGCGTCGATCCGATTTCGAATCGTCGCGTATCCAGCCAGTGCGGGAATCGCGACCAGCAGGCCCCAGAATGTCGTCACCAAGGCCGTTCCAATTCCGCCGGCAAGGGCGACCGGATCGGCGTTTCCTCCGCTGGCCACGATCGAACCGAAGGCGACGATCATTCCGTAGACGGTTCCGAAGAGGCCGATCATGGGTGCGACCTGTCCCAGCACGTTGAGCGGTTCGACGCGCCTGAATCGTTCCGAGGCGAGTTCCGAGGCGCTCTGAAAGACCTTGCTTTCCATCGCCTGATGGCCATTGGGTGCTTCCGAAAGACCGGCATGCGCCATCTGATCGAAATCGGATTCTCCCACTCGTGTGTAGTTCAGCGCATCCTCCCAGCGGTCGGTTCTGATCAGATCCTCGATCTGAGCCATCCGTTCCGGAGGGGCGATGGTCTTTCGTCCGTTCGAGAGTGCGAGGTTGACCAGCAGGCCGATTCCCGAGATCGAGAGCAGCAGCAGCACCCAGATCAGTATGGACCCGAACCACTCCATCCGCACCACACCATCCGGGCCAGTGCTCTGCGAGAAAAAGAAGGCTCCCGTGAAGCCACCGCTGAGTCCCGACTCCTGAGCCTCCTGGGCTTGCGCCGTTCCAACGGTGACCGCCAGAAGGCATGCCATTCTGCAGAGAGAAATCTGGATTTTCGAGAATGTCACGGACATGTCATGGTCTCCCTGTCGATCCCGATGGATCCGTCGTGTCGCTGCGTATGGGTCTCAGTCCCAGTTCGGAACGGTCGAGAAAACGATAGGCCTCGGCCTCGTTGCGTGTTTCATCATCGCTTCCACCATGGCGTCTTGCGATCAGTTTCAGTGCGTCGAGGGGGTCCTCCTCGAGAAACTGAACGCAGTTGATGATCGTCTTTCTACTTCCAACTGCGGGGTCGATCGGATTGAGCGCATCAAGACCGGCCAGCAGAGCGTCGGTGTTCATCTCGTATCGTCCTGAGCCTGTGATGTTGCTGCTGAGCAGAAACACGACTTCCGGCTGCAGTGTCATGGCCCGTTCCAGGGCGTTCAGAGGGCTGCTGCGCCCGCTGGGCACGATGTTCTTTCCGATCCATTCGAGGGTTCTGCCCTTGTTCTCATCGGTCGCCCGGATCAGCTGGCCCCCGGGTGGTGTCTCGACCGCCTGATCGCGCTGAAAGAAGATGATCGAGAACGATTGTGCCGCCGACAGGTTCTCGACGCTTTTCTGCAGTTCATCAAGAATCATCGGAAAAGCTCCGATCATCGATCCTGAGGCATCGACCACATAGACGATCCTTCGTGCGTTTCCTCCTCCGAGTCCGACGAATGAGACCCTGCCGAGACGTGGGGGTGCCGATCCACGAAGACCTCCGCCGGCGAGCGTCCCCGATGTCGGCATCATCAGGCCGGAAGTTTCGGACGGCATCTCTGGAATCGCCAGCGGTTCCAGCACGAGTGCAGCCGGTGCGGTCTGTTCCATCTCGATGTCGGCGAGTGGTTCAAGGCGGACCTGATCCGTCGTGGCGGTGATCAATGGTGTCGTCTTCGGCTTGGAATCCTGCGAGATGTTCCAGCCAAGCAGAAGCACGAGCAGAAGAATCACGGCGTGTCCCAGCACGCTGCCGGCCCATGCGAGGGTGTTGCTTCGACGGCCGATTGGCCCCGTCTTCCTGCGCCAGGTGGACGGAAGCGAGTCATCATCTGAAGAAAGATTCTCCTGAACGTTCACTACTCGATCATTCCGTCTTCATCGTCTTCGGCGAGATAGGCCCTGCGTGAGGCGTGTCCTCCGAAGAGAAGTCGGTCCAGACTGAGTCCGCCCGGTCCGCACAGGAGGATGATCACCGCGAGTGCGAATGTTCCGATTTGCGCGATGAATGCGTTGAAGATCTCAGTGGGCATCGAGAAGAGCGCGAAGGTCGAGGCCGACACCTCCGGCATGGAACCGATCATGAAGTCTCCCACTGCCAGAATCACCAGACCGAATGCCAGGACCCTCGACAGGAGTCCGATCAGGATCAGGCCACTGCCGATGACCGCGACCAGAACCGCCATCCACGCAAACAGAACAGGCGAGCCCAGGCCCGCCGATTCGATGTGCAGTGCAATGGCGTACAGCCTGCGTGCCTTGATCGAATCCTTCGTCGCGCTCGCTTCCTTAGTCGCGCTTGCTTCCGACACCGTTTCGTCCGTCTGCAGAGAGACTTCGGTGACTGGTGTCGGCTGAGTTGGAATCGGATTCATGAGTCTTTTGACCCGAGCGGCATCCTCTCCCGTGAAGTCAACTTCTCCGAGTTGGGCGAGTCCCACGGGAAGGAAGGCGAGGAAGAGGACGATTCTGGCGAGAAGCAGGGCCGGGCTCATGCCGAGTGGTGCTTTGACAGCCAAGGGGAAGACTCCATTGCGCGGTTGATGACGATGCACCCCATGGTACCTCCCTCATGCCTTTCACGGGTCCTCCTTTCCCGGGATCGCTTGTGAAGCTCATCATGGAGACGTAGCATCCCAGCTGTTGCGGGCGTGGCGGAATTGGCAGACGCGCGGGATTTAGGTTCCCGTGGGGGAGACCCTGTGCAGGTTCAAGTCCTGTTGCCCGTAGTCCCACCGCTGTGTTTCAAGTCAAGTCTTTTTCAGGAGGTCGTCGTGAGTCGAGAATCCGGTACCACATCGTCCGATTCAGATCATGGCCACCCCACAGGATGGGCACCTGACTCATGGCGTCGTTGCAGCACCCTTCAGCAACCCACCTATCGTGACGGCGACCATGCCGCGAGCGTCTACGAGCGGCTGCGTCGAATCCCTCCGCTGGTCACTTCCTGGGAGATCGAGGCCCTTCGCAAGCAGCTCGGGGAAGCCGCACGCGGCGAACGCTTTCTCCTTCAAGGTGGTGATTGCGCCGAGCGATTCGATGAATGCACTCCGGATCACATCACCGCGAAGTTGAAGATCCTCCTGCAGATGAGTCTGGTCCTGGTCCACGGTGGCAGTCGTCCGGTCACCCGTGTCGGCCGTTTCGCCGGTCAGTACGCGAAACCGCGCTCGGCATCCGATGAAACCCGCGAGGGTGTGACGCTTCCTTGCTACCGAGGCGACAACGTCAATCACCCCGACTTCAACGAGGCGTCGAGAGAACCAGATCCGGACCTGCTGCTGCGCGGCCATGAATGCTCCGCACTCACCCTGAATTTCATCCGTGCGTTGATCGACGGTGGATTCGCCGACCTTCATCACCCCGAGTACTGGAATCTGGGTTTCGTCGAGCACTCACCGCTTCGTGCGCAATACGAACACATCGTCAGTTCCATCGGTGAATCACTCCGATTCATGGAAACCATCTCCGGCTCCCAGGCCGGTCAGATGAAGCGCGTCGATTTCTTCAGCAGCCATGAAGCGCTCCTGTTGATGTACGAGTCCGCGATGACCCGGCAGGTTCCCCGGCGCAGCGGTTGGTGGAATCTCGGGACGCACATGCCATGGGTCGGTGTCCGCACCGGTGAACCCGATGGCGGACATGTCGAATATCTCCGCGGCATTCGAAATCCGATCGGCGTGAAGGTCGGGCCCGCCTCCGATCTCGTGAAACTTCGCTCGATGCTGGAGATTCTCGATCCTGATGATGAACCGGGACGGATCACCTTGATCCACCGTTTCGGCGCCAAGGAGGTCGGGCGATGTCTCCCTCCCGTGCTGGACATGATCCGATCGACCGGGCGGACCGTGCTCTTCACCTGTGATCCCATGCACGGCAACACCGAAACCGTAGAAATCAAGTCCGGCGCCGCCCTGGGGCGAAAGGTCAAGACCAGAAAGTTCGGTCACATCCTCTCGGAACTCGAGCAGGCCTTCGACATCCACGAACGAGCTGGGACCCTGCTGGGCGGCGTCCATTTCGAATTGACCGGCGATGACGTGACCGAATGCACCGGAGGTGCACGCGGACTCGTCGATGATGATCTCGCCACGTCCTACCGCTCTCACGTCGATCCGCGCCTGAATTACGATCAAGCCCTCGAAATGGCGATGCTCATCGCCGGCCGCATGGGTCGCACCCAGGCTTGAATCCCGCCTTAGAACATGGCCATGGGGGTCGGCAGCGAGCATCCTCAGCACACGCCACGCGTCACGGGTACCATTCCGCCTTCATGAGCACTTCCCATCAGGAATCTGAATCGTCCGCGCCTCGCAGGGTGGTCTTCACGGGTCTTGGACCCGTCAGCGCCTTCGGTCTCGGTATCGAACCGCTCTGGGCCGCCATGCTTGAAGGCCGGTCCGGAATCACATCACTCGACTCCCGATTCGATGCCTCGGGATTCGAATGCCCGTTCGCCGCGAGTCTGCCGGCGGAGGGTTTCGATGTTCGAAAGGTCGTCCCCAAGACCTATCGCAAGGCGACCAAGGTCATGGCACGTGACACCGAACTCGCCGTTGGTGCGGCAGCTCTGGCGGTCTCCGACGCCGGACTGGTGACCAGGGCAACCGATGGCGACGAGCCACCCACCATTCCGCCCTCTCGCACCGGCTGCCACATCGGCGCAGGGCTGATCGCGGCGGACGTCGACGAGCTTTCCGCCGCGCTGGTGACCAGCGTGGATGATGAAGGTGAATTCGACATCGGGCGCTGGGGCGAGGTCGGCATGGGAAACCTCACACCGTTGTGGCTCCTGAAATACCTGCCCAACATGCTGGCGTGCCATGTGACGATCATCCATGACTGCCAGGGACCTTCGAACACGATCACGTGTGCGGAAGCCTCCAGTGGCTTGAGCATCGGTGAATCGATGCGGGTCATCATGCGCGGCCATGCGGACATCTGCCTCACGGGCGGCGCGGAGAGCAAGCTCAATCCGATGGGACTTCTTCGCCAGCAGTACGCCAAGCGTCTGGCGAATGTCTCCGTCGACGTGTCGCCCGATTCGATCGTGCGTCCTTTCTCGACCGATGCCGCCGGGGGCGTGCTCGGTGAAGGTGGTGGGATTCTGGCGCTCGAGGCGTTGGATCACGCTCTCGAGCGAGGCATGGAACCCATCGCGGAACTCGCTGGTCTCTCCGCCTCACAGGCGATGTGCTCAGACACCGTGGGCCGAGCCTATGACGACGACGACGTCTCGGTGGTGAGAGCCATCGAGGCCGCTCTGGCATCGGCGAACTGCGACCCTTCGGAGGTCGACGCGATCGTTCCTCTTGGCTCCGGCATTCCATGGATGGATGCCGTCGATGCACGCGCCATCCGGGAAGTCTTCGGATCACGAGCCGCGGACATTCCTCTGGTGACGATCGTTCCCTACGTCGGCCTGTGCGGCGCAGGCATCGGAGCGATCGCCGTCTCGGTCGCCGCGCAGTGCTTGCGGGAACAGAAGCTTCCCGCTCGAATCGGGGCGATCGATCCCGGTGACATCGGATTGAATTGCGGACCATGCGAGTCGACCGACGCCGAATTGCGGTCGATCCTCGTGTTCACAACGAGTCTTGGAGGGCAGAACGTCGCGATGCTCCTCCGACGCTGGACGAACGGAGAAAGCTCATGACCACGCCACCACGTGTCGTCGTCACCGGAATGGGATGGGTCACGCCTCTTGGCTGTTCCCTCGAGGAAGTCTGGACGCGGCTGATCGCCGCCGATTCCGGGATGGATTCCATCACCCGGTTCGATGCCCGGACCTTTCCCACCACATTCGCCGCCGAGATCAAGGACTACGATTTCACCCAGTACGTCCGTGATGCCTCCATCCATGCGACCGCCGGACTGAATTCGAAGTTCGCCCTCGGAGCCGCCAGTCAGGCTTGGAGGCAGGCAGGCCTGTACGACTGCGACACGCTGGATCGATCCAGAGTGGGTCTCTATCTGGGTGCAGGCGAAGGTGTCCTCGACACCCAGAACTATCTTCAGACCAACGTCCACAGCTGGGACGGCGAGAATCGAAAAGTCGATGGTCGCCTCTGGGCGGAATCCGCGCTTCGAAGAATGCACGATCTCACCGAGGTCGAGCAGGAACCGAACATGCCCATCGCGCATCTGGCCCGTGAATTCGAAGTCACCGGTCCGGCCTTCAACTGTCTCACCGCTTGCGCCGCCAGCACTCAGGCGATCGGCGAGGCGTTCGACATCATCAGACGCGGTGAAGCCGATCTCATGATTTCCGGCGGAACCCACACCATGATTCATCCTCTCGGGGTGACCGGGTTCAATCGACTCACCGCCCTGAGCACCTTCGATGGTGATCCGGCGGAAGCCTCGCGTCCCTTCGACCGCACGCGAGGCGGGTTCGTCATGGGTGAAGGGTCCGGCATCGTGACCATCGAACGTCTGGATCACGCTCTGGCTCGCGGGGCGACTCCGCTCGCTGAAATCGTCGGATACGGCTCCAGTTGCGATGCCTTCCGCATCACCGACATTCAACCTGACGGCCGCGGTGCGGCTGCCGCCATGGGAATGGCGCTGAACCAGGCGGGCATCGACCCGAACGCACCTCATGCGGATGGTGGGCCGCCCATCGACTACATCAGTGCGCATGGAACCGGGACCAAGGAAAACGATTCGATCGAAACGCGAGCTGTGAAGCGTGTCTTCGGTGAGCTCGCGGGAACGATTCCCATGAGTTCCATCAAGAGCATGATGGGCCACCTGATCGCCGCCGCCGGCGCGGTCGAGCTCATCACCTGCATCATGGCCATCGATCGAGGTCAGCTTCCTCCGACTCGTAATCTGCATCATCCTGATGAAGGCCTCGACCTCGACTACGTGCCGAACGAATCCCGTCAGGCGAAGGTGACGACCTGCCTCTCCAACAACTTCGGCTTCGGCGGGCAGAACGACACCTTGATCGTCACCAGGTACGCTGAATGAGCCGCGTCGCTCGCAGGAGGATCCGTCCTCGGCGTTCGATCATCCTCCTGGTCTCATTCATGCTCGTCGTGGGACTGACCATCCTGATTGGGTTGATCTTCTCCAGTCCGGATTCCTTTCAAGCACCGCCGGCATCGATGCTCAAGACGGCATCGGAGAGGGCTCGACTCTTCGAGCGGAACTTCGTCTCCGAACTCACAAGAATCAGAAAGCCTCAGGCCGAGTGGGCGGTCCGAATTCGAGAGGAGGACCTGAACGCCTGGTTGTGGGTTCGCCTTCCTCAGTGGATGTCCCATGTCGGTGCGGATGAATCGGTCGACCTCGGGTCGATGCAGGCGATCCTCGAATCGAATCGGATTCTCGTGACTTCGACCGGGTGGGTGTTGGCATTCGAGCCGGAGGTTCGCAGCGAGGGCCTGGCCATTCACCCACGGCCCGGAAGCTCGCTTGGGCGGCTGCCCGTCCCCGGTGTTCTGGTCCTTCCATTCAGCAGTGGGCTTGATTTCGATCGAATGCTGAACTCACTCGGGGGGGTGTCTTCAACCGCAGAATCGCTGCCCGGTCGGTTCAAGCTTGGAGATGGTCGCACGGTGGAACTGCTTGAAACCCGTCTTGGGAATGGGGAGCTGGTGTTGGTCTTCAAGACCCTGGGCCCGCGTCTTCCGGTGACTGACTGATGGCGCCGAGGGGTACCGGCATCCATCCAACCATCGAGCGCACGCACGATGGGCAAAAAAGCATGGGCAAAAAAACGACCGAGCCAGCCCCCACTGCCGGCTCGGTCAAAGGTTCGGCCTCAACCGGTTTACCCGGGAGCCCGACACGAGTTCGTTACTCGTACCCTTAAAATTACCAAAGGTATGTAAAGTCGCAAGTGATGTTTCGTGGATTTGAAAGCTTCTTTGCGCAAGTGCCATGGCTGGCTTTAAACGGCTTTTTCCCTGAAAAAAAGACGTTTGCGCATCATAGGTGCGTCTTTTGAAAACGCTTCGTGCGACATGTCACGAACTTTCCGCGTCGCGACATTCCTCCGAACCCACCGTCATGCATGGAGTTCCGTTCGCGCACTTCCAAACGTGGTTTTTCTCTTTTGTCGTGAATCACCCTCAAATTTATCCCTGACAGCTCGGTCAGAACCCATCACAAAGACTGTATTTTCTCAACAAGCGTGACGATTCAGTTTCTCCTTCGGATGTGTTCGATGCAGGCGACTCCAGAAATCAAGATGCTCGATTGGACACGAACACTCGCCGGGTCGGGTGCGGAATGTCTTCACGAACATCTGATGTCGGGTGCTGTCGCCGCCCGGTGCGCGATTCTGGTTCCTGGTCGCCGTGTTCGTCGCCGAATTCAGAACGAACTCCTGGACGTCTTCATTCGTTCCGGGTCCGCAGAGGCGCTTGAGAGTCCACGGTTCCTCACTGCTTCTGGCCTGATCGATGCCTTTCTGGAGTCGAAAACCACCCTGAGACCGGTTGATGACTCGATCTCGATCGTGTTCTGGGCGGAAGCCTTCAGAACTCTGGGGCGAGATGCGGGGTTGTTGCTCGGGCGCGGTGGGGCTGATGATTCACTCGCACTGTCACGGGTGGCGACCTTGAGGCAGGTGTGCGAAGAACTCGACGCCATCGGACGCGCTCCCGAGGATGTGCTCGAAGCCGGAATCGATGTCGGTTCCGACGAACGCTGGAGAGCTCTGGGAGCCCTTCGTCAGCGTGCCCACGAACTTTTGTTGGGCAGTGGCCTCGTCGAGGGGACCTTCCATCGTTTTCAGATGATCCAATCCGGGACGCTTCGTCCCGATGCTCCTGAACACCTTTTCGTCCTGGGGGTCACCGATCCCGGACCACTGACGCTCGCTCTCCTCGAACGTTTTTTCGACCGAGTCCGAATTCTCACGCAAGGCCCCGAAGATGCCTGTGATCAATTCGATGAGTTCGGTCGTCCGCTTCCGCAGGCCTGGTTGAGCCGACCTTCCGTGGTGCCAGCCGATGCCATGTCCCTGGTCGATCGCCCCATCGACGCCGGAGAGGTTCTTCTGGAGCAACTTGCACTCGCCTCCGAGAGCGAATCCCTGAGGACCGATGAGTTCGTCGTTGGATTGTGTGATGAACGTCAGGCCGGCGTCCTCGAGCGATGTGGTCGCCGTGCCGGTGTCCCGCTTCGTGCCGCGGCGGGTTTGTCGTTGTCGCAGGGTGAGGTCGCACGTGTCATCGATGGCCTGTCGACGTATTTCAAGTCGCCGGACATCGATCTCTTCTCCGAGCTGATTCGACTGCCATCTCTGGAGCGTGCCTTGTGTGATGAACACGCTCATGATCCGGTACGGCGATTGGATTCATGGCGCGAGACACGCGTCGGAGGCACGCTCGACGACCTTCGAACGCTTCCGGTCGACGGGGATGGAGGCGGTGATGAACTGCTTCGTACGGTGCTCACCCGACTTGATCGCCTGCTTTCCCCCTTGAAGGACGCGTCGGATGTCCGAGGATGCTCGTTGGCGGCAGGTGCACTTCTTCGAACGATCTTCGAATCGCAGCGCCGGCAGGGGATGGTGTCCCGTTCGCTTGATGCCATCGAATCACTCATCGCCTCCTTGAATGCATGTGATGGTCTGCCATTTCTTCCGCCATCCGCCTTGTTCGATTTGTTTTCAAAGACACTTGGCGGCCTTCGTTGTCCGGCATCCGCGATCGATCCTGAGCGAGGCGCGGTCGAGATGCTCGGGTGGCTGGATGTCAGAAACGAGCCGGCATCGAACATCATTCTGGTTGGATTCAATGATTCCGGAGAACTGGGCCCGGCACCGTCCGATGGTTGGCTGACGCAGACTCTGCGTGGTTCACTCGGGCTTCCGACGGAGGAGACTCGCCGTGCACGTGATGCACATGCCATGCATGCGCTCGTCGCGCGGACCGCGAATCTTCACGTGATCGTGACCCGTCACGACCATCGGGGTGATCCCGTGGTGCCGAGTCGTCTCTTTCTCGGATCGGGTGGTGAGGAAAGCGCGCGTCGCGTCCTGTCCACCATGTCCGCGCCGGCTCGTTCCTTCCCCGCGCACCTGCTCATCGGATCCTCCTCGCCGGCCGACACTCCCGGCTTCGGCACGCCGGCCATGCCCGAACATCCTGTGATCGATCGACTCCGCGTCACGGATTTCGCGTCCTGGATCCGATCTCCACGAAGATTCTGGTTGGAGCGACTGACCAGGCTGAAAACGATCGAATCGAATCATCTTGAACTCGATGCTCGTGCTTTTGGAACCCTCGCTCATGATGTTCTGGAGCGTTTCGGACGCAGCCCGCTCAAGAACTCGACCGATGAGGTTCAAATCCTCACGTTGCTGGAATCCGATCTCGACGAGCTGGTGGCCGCTCGCTTCGGAGCGCCATGTGCCCCCGCCATCGAGATTCAACGCAGGATGCTGCGTGACAGGTTGCGCCGTTTCGCGTCCGTTCAAGCTCGAGACGCCGCTTCGGGGTGGAACTCCCACTGTGTCGAGGAGCCTCTGGAGTCTTTGCTGGAGATCCCCGGTCAGGATCCCGTGACCTTGGTGGGGCGGGTCGATCGCATCGACCGTCATGTCGATGGTCGTTGGCGGGTGCTCGACTACAAGACATCGGAGAAGGCGGTCACGGCTTCGTCGAAATACTCCAAGGGTGTCTGGAATGATCTGCAGCTCCCGCTGTACGACCATCTCATGCGTCATTCCATTGCCGGGACGGATGATGTGATCGAACTCGGTTACGTGTCGTTGCCCCGTGATCTACGGGATGTGGCGTTCAGCGTCGCGGACAAATGGGATGCCGACATCATCGAATCAGGGCTTGAACTCGCTCGAACCATCGTTCGTGAAATGCGTTCATCCGACTTCTCCAGACCACCCAAGGGGCGCTCCTTCGGTCGTGAGGTCGACGGGATCGACCGGATTCTTCGTTCTTCCGTTCTCATCACGGGGACTGATGACGAGGAGGAGTCCGAGTCATGACTTCGAACCCTCATCGCCGCGTGCTCGCCTCCGCAGGAACGGGAAAGACACACCGTCTGACCTCCCGTTTTCTTCAGTTGATGATCGAAGGCAGCGAAGCACGCACCATTCTCGCGACGACGTTCACCCGAGCCGCCGCCGCCGAGATCCGTGATCGAATTCTGACCCGTGTCGCCGAGGCGGTGCTCGACACCTCCGAACTCGAAAGCCTCGGCGAGCAGATCGACCATGCTGGATTGAACTCCGAGCAGATCGCCTTTCTGCTCGAAGGTCTGCTTCGTGATCTCGGCTCCCTGCAGATTTCAACGATCGACAGCTTCATCGGTCGGATCACCTCCGCTTTTTCCGCCGAGCTGGGGTTGACCTCCGATGCTGAAGTCCTCTACGACGATTCACAGCGAGGCCTGCAGGATCGAACGCTGCGACGTGCCTTCGAGTCATTGGAATCCTCGACCGCGATGGATGCCTTCGCCAACGCGCTCGACGGCCTGAGCAAGGGCTCCCCTCGTCGGTCTCTGACCGAATCGATTCGCTCGATCATCAAGGATGGCATGTCCATCTACAACCAGTCGGGTGGTGCGATCACTCCCTGGGATGGACTGCCCGATGACGGTTTGAAATCCATCGATCCACGCGTCTTCATTTCGCGACTCCAGGAGGCCGCGGATGGTCGTGCGACCGGGTCCAAGGGAAAAAGGATGAGCGTCGCCAGGAACCTCGACGAGATCCGACAACTGCTGGAATCACTCGGTGATGACGATGACTGTTTCGCTCTTCTGGCAGGACCGCTTTCCAAGGGCGTCGCACTCAAGGTCCGTACCGGTCAGCCGACCTACAAGGAGAAGGCACCGATCGACGAGCTGACGTTCGAAGTGATGTCGGACCTCCTCGATTATTTCGATCGCGTGGTGAAGCGCGAGTACGCCCGTCGCACGCTCTCGACCTTCAAGCTCCTCGATCGATACCACGTCTCTCGTGAAGAGATACGCCGTGAACTCGATGTCGCCACATTCGACGATCTCGTGCGCGTGCTTGCCTACGCCGACTCCGAAACGCTTCGGCATGACATCTGGTTCCGGCTCGATGGACGGATATCGCATCTCCTCCTCGATGAGTTCCAGGACACATCCTTGATGCAGTGGAAGGTGCTTCGTCCCCTTGCGGAGGAGATCGTGTCCGACTCCAGCGGTGAGCGCACCTTCTTCTGCGTCGGTGACGTCAAGCAATCGATCTACGGATGGCGGGGGGGGTTGCCCGGGATTCTCGAACATCTCGATCGCATGCTGCTCGAGGATGGTGGTCTGACCGAACTTGGAGAAGAGCGTCTCGATCGCAGCTACCGGACCGGCCCGTGCATCCTGAGCGTGGTGAATCGGGTGTTCGGTGAGATGACCTCCTTCGAGTGTGTGAACGAGGCTCCTGAACTCAAGTCGGCTGCCGTTCGTTTCGGACGACTCTGGGATGAACACCGCAGCGAGCGCAGGGATCTGCCCGGGTGCTTCGAACTCGTGGCGACGGTGATCGATGAAGAGGAGAAACGTCCAGCACTCGAGACAAGGCAGGATGCCGCTCTTCGGGCGTCACAGCTTGCGGCGGATCTGCACCGGGCTCATCCCGGACTTTCGATCGGAGTCCTGACGCCTCGAAATCAGATCGCCGGACTCGTGGTCGAGCATCTCCGTGAGATGGGAATCGACGCCACGGGGGAGGGTGGTGGTTCGTTTCTCGACTGCGGAGCTTCGATCGTGTTTCTGGAGACGCTTCGTCTCGCCGAACACCCCGGTGACTCCGCCGCCGCCTTCAACATCGATCGTTCCCCTCTTGGTGCGTTGCTCGAGTGTTCTCTCGACGATGATTCGACTTCCGAACTTTCCCGTCGTTTGCGACATCTCTTCACCAGAGATGGTGTTTCTGTAACCATGGAAGGTTGGGTGACCTCACTCGAGGGTCTGCTCGATCGACGCGAAGTCGCTCGAATCGAACGTCTGTTGCTGGAGGTTCAGCGCATTGAATCGGGTGGTGAACGTTCCTTGACTCTGATGCTCACGGAGCTGGAGCGGCTGGGTCTTGACGAACCCGGTGCCGATGTGGTTCGCGTTCTGACGATTCACAAGAGCAAGGGACTTGCCTTCGATCTCGTGGTGTTGGCCGGCCTGGATGACAAGATGGTCTCAGGTGCTCCGGTTCTGGTCACCGATCAGCCGGTCCCGCCCGGAGAGATCGTCAAGGTCAGCAGCTGGGTGAAAAAAGGAATCGTGCCGCAGGAACTGCAGCCAATGCAGGATGTCTGGAAGGCTGATGTGGCCTTTGAACGTCTGTGTCAGCTCTACGTCGCGATGACCCGCGCTCGTCTTGGTCTGTTCGCGGTGGTCGCGCCCTCGACGGTGTCAGGCTCCAAGGCCGGCTCAATGAGTGAGATGTTGCGAGAAGCCTTGATCGACCCCGCGGCCGCAGCTGATCCAGCACGCCCTGAGCTTCTCGCGTCGGTCGGTTCTCGCGAGGATCTTCCCGCAGGGGAGCCACTTGCGCCTGACCTACCCCGCCCCGGCTCTCTTTCGTTCGCCTTGACGCCAGGCGATGCCGACGCCGTCGCGGCAGCGCCCTCGGCCGGACGGGCTTCGGAACCGCGGATTGATCCGATTGATGAGGATCCGCTTGGTGGACGTGCCTACGGAATCGCCATGCATGCCTTGTTCGAGTCGGTTGGTTTTCTCGAGGATGCCCCCCTCGAAGATGAACGACTCCTGGCCATTCTCTCGAAAATCAGTCCCGACCGATCCGACGCCTGGCGTGAGACCGTGCTCAACGAGTTTCATGCCATGCTCGAGAATGACCGGATTCAGTCGCTCCTTTCCCGCCAACCGGCGCTTCTGGCCTCGGAAGCAGATCTCGAGACCGAAGTCTGTCGTGAGCTTTCCTGGCTCAGGCGCACGGCTGAAGGTCGAATGCAGGAGGGGATTCTGGACAGGTTGGTCGTGACTCGTCGACACGGAGTCGCCCAGCAGGCGTTGGTCATCGATTGGAAGACCGATCGCGTGACCTCAGGAGATGAAATAAAGCATGCGGAGTCCTATCGGCCCCAGCTTGAGGCCTATCGAGAGGCGGCGTGTCAGTTGACCGGCCTCGAGACCCATCAGGTGGCTGCGGCGGTCGTCTTCGTCAGAAATGGCATCCTCGTCCCTCTTGAGACTTGAGTTTCCATCGGCCCTGACTGCCTGCTAGGATTGATTCTCGAATCACCCACCTCTGACCTCATTTCTGCGGATCCGGATTACCCCCATGGCCACCCTGACGATCAACGGCAACAAAGTGGATTTCGAACCGGGCACAACGGTTCTTCAACTTGCGATCGACACCGGGCTTGAGATTCCTCATTACTGCTACCACCAGTCGATGAGTGCTCCGGCGAACTGTCGAATCTGTCTCGCGGAGATCTGGCAGCCAAATCCACGCAATGACGGAAAGCTGGAGTCTCTCGGAAAACTGGTGCCGACCTGTTCCACTCCGGCAGCCGATGGAATGATCGTCTACACCGATTCACCGAAGGCCATCGCCAATCAGAAGTCGGTGATGGAACTTCTTCTCATCAACCACCCGGTTGACTGCCCTGTCTGCGATCAGGCCGGCGAATGCCATCTCCAGGACTATTCCTATCAGTACGGCCGTGGCCAGAGTCGCTTCCAGGAAGACAAGAACAAGCAACCCAAGAAGGATCTCGGTCCCAACGTCCTTCTCTCCTCCGACCGTTGCATCATGTGCACGCGTTGCGTCCGGTTCACCCGTGAGGTGACGGGAACCGCGGAATTGATGGTCGAAGGTCGTGGATCCCACAACCAGATCGACGTCTTCCCTGGTCTTGCTCTCGACAACGAACTTTCCGCGAACGTCATCGATCTGTGCCCGGTGGGTGCGCTTCTCGACAAGGACTTCCTGTTCCAGCAACGTGTCTGGTTCCTCAAGAAGACCCCCTCGATCGACGGAATCACCGCCAGCGGCGACAACATCTTCGTCGAACACAACGAAGGCACCATCTACCGCGTGAAACCTCGTCGAAACGACGAGATCAACCAGTGGTGGATCACCGACGAACTTCGCTACGGTTGGAAGTTCGTGCATTCAGATGATCGATACGTCATGCCTTCGGTGATGAGAGAGGAATCCTTCGAAGTCAGTCAGGCTCGCGAAGCATGGACCATCGGCATGACGGAGACCAATCGTCTTGCTTCGGCCGGGGTCGAATCAGGCAATCGATTCGCCGTTCTCATCAGTCCGATGCTCTCGTCCGAAGATGCCTTCCACCTCGCACGATGGGCACGAACCATCGATCCCGACACGATTTTCGGAATCGGTCCGGTCCCTGTTCACGGTGAAGCCAAGACCTTCCCCGGTGGGTACACGATCTGCAACGAGAAGGCGCCAAATGCACGCGGCGTCCGCCGAGTGTTGACGGCTCTCTGTGGAACGGCGCCTCTGGAGTTCGACGAATTCACTTCGTCCCTCGAAGGGTCGGTCGGCTGCATCCTGACCACCGGCAACTATCCCAGCAGCTGGGTCTCCGAGCGATTCTCGGATGCCGTCGGCACCACGCCTCTGGTGATGATCGACACCATGCCCAATCAGCTTTCCGAACGTGCCTCGGTGATTCTCCCATCCGCGACCTGGCTGGAGAAGAGTGGCACCTTTGAAAACGTCTCCGGACGGCTTCAAAGCTTCAACCGCGCGATCACACCGATGGATTTCTGCAAGAATGAATCCCAGATCGCACTCGAGCTTCTCGCGCTTCATGAAGGTGTCAGCCCCGTCACCTACGACCCTGCAGGGACTCGATTGGAAATGGCCTCCATTGCAGGCCTGGACGCCTTTGCCGACGCGGAACAGCCCTCCGAGGCGACTGCTTTGGCCGAGAGCGACCTCGAATTGATCGATTTCTGACCTTCTGACGGCTTTGCGCGGTCCTGGTTCCGATGCTGTTTGTGTCGAGGCCCTGTCGTGGCTACGATGGTTCGTTCGCTTCGGAGAACCGCCGTGCAGCCAGGACTCCTGCCGGCAAAGGTCGATCGAAGTGGGTTGTTCATGGAGTCCAAGAGATGATGATTCGGAGTT